>CAIWMU010000154.1 GCA_903913865.1 uncultured Verrucomicrobia subdivision 3 bacterium | reverse complement strand
TCCAAGGACCGTGGTTTTGGGGCATTCCTATTGCATGCATCCCAGGGGTGTGTGCTGTGTGGTTGCGGTGGGATGATTTTGGGGCTTTATCGGGCGGGGCGGGGCGGTATTCTTGGGCGATGCGCTGTGTGGTGACTGCCGCCACTGGCCCCCCTGGCGCCCGGAAGGTACAGGCCAACTTTGGATCCGCCCGCGTGAAGGAAGGCATGGCGCTTGGAAAAGAAAACAACTGTGCAAAACGGTTTCCGGTATTCGGCGGGAGAATGTGGCAAAAAACGGTGAGGAAAAAGCAAATTGTGTTGAGAAAAACAAGAACGTAATGTTACGATACTTGCAAGCCCGTAACTGTTTACCCCTTCATTTTTCGCAAGCATCCGGATGGGTGCCGGGAAATGAACCGGACATGCAGCTCCGAAAGCGGGCCACGGGCAAATGCGCAAAGCACAACGAGTACAAGTCACGCCGGGCGGGCACTCCGGGATGGAACAAATGCGAGTGACCCGGCTGGTGTATGTTCTAATATTGGTCCTGACTTCATGCTGTTGGGTTGCAGACACTTCGGGGAAAACGATCCTTGAACAGAGCCTCGCCTGCGATGGAGTGCAAGAATTTGTGTTTTACCAGGAGTATCCTGGACGGACCAATCAGTTTCCAAACACATATTATTGCGGGGCATTTCAAGGTGGCAACTTCCTCGTTGTGAAATCATCGGTGCCGCTGCATTCAATACCGGACACTTTGACCACCAACCTCGCTGTGGCGATCTGTGCGCGGTTCGAGCGGACATGGTGGTCTGTGCACACTACTCCCCAGATCTATGATCGCAGAATTTGGACGCAGGAGAACATTCCTGACGAGGAAAACAATGAGCTTGAGCGGGAGTGCAGGAGAAGCTTGCAAATACTGATGAGTTGCATGTTGAACCTCGGTTTGGAGCACTCGAATGCGGACATGGAGGCAGACGCTGGAGGCTATACCAACGCTGAGTACCAGGTGGCTGTGGATTACAAGGTTTCTGAGCGTTCCCCCACGGGGCTTCCAAAAACCATCCTCGCGCATGCGGTGGATCTGGCTGGCGTGAACCCTCCATCGACTTGGCAGCTCCAGGCTGATTACGGTGGCGGGAACCGCGAGCAGCGGGCTCCCATCTTTGTCACACGTTACTTACTCCAGAAGGATGGCGAAGCGCGCCTGCTTGATCGAATAGTCATAGAAAAGGCAGTGCCAGCCACATCGACACTACGAGAGGAGGATTTTCTCCGACCGCAGTTTTCAGTGGGATCGGGCTTTCCGAACCCGATGACCTACTACCTAGCCACAAACCGATTCATCGGAGTCGATGCCAAGTCCAACCTGACCGTGAGGTTCCGCCCGGACGACCCACGCCTGCTTCGCACCATGGAGAAAAAACCGCTCATAGTCGGATACTGGATTGTGGGAGGGCTGGCAACTGTTTTTGCCGTCTGCTGTTTCGCGTGGGTAAAGTGGCGCGGCTGACGTTTTTGCCGCAGGCTTCACGATTATTGCGACGAAAACCCTACTGTTTGGGAGGATCCCAAAAGTCGCATCTGTTTTGGGCCCGGCATTGAAACTCGGGATGCGTGACCCGGCTTTTGGTTTCGTGGGGAACGGAGTTGGATTTATTGTCCCGCCGAGCCGGCAACCTCGCCTTTGCAGGGGGCTTGGTTTTGTGTCCGGGTGCGAAGCTTATTTCTTATATAAACACGGCACGGAGTCGGAGGTGTGCAGACCCCCGCGTTTTGAAAACACGCCCTGTTGCGGTTTGAAGTTTGGATCGATTACCAAGGCGCCAAGATACTTCCATTTGTATGCGACCTATTAAGCAACTGATCGGGCGGGGTGTTTCAAGGTTTGCCAGCGGGAAGGTCTTCCGGTGGGCGGCATGCCTCCTGAGTGCGCTGGCCGTGCTCTACGTGGTGGACGCAATCCGGTTTCCGGACATCGGATGCAGCTCCAGTTTGCCACACCGCTTGCAGGTGGATGCCTTTTTGAGAGGGTGTTTGTCGCTTTCAACGAACGTATCCAACATTGACTCCGATCTCACCTATTCCAGAGGTGGAGTTCATCAAGTGTGGGGGCTTGGAATTCCCTTCTGGCGCCTCCTTTTTGAGGGGCCTGCCCGCTTTTTCTTGAACACCTCGGTTCCGGACCGGCTTCCCCTTGTTCTGGCCCTTGCAGCGTTGTTCTATTTGGGCGTTGGAGCGGTTTACCGCAGAGGGGAGGCGGTCCCTCCCGTGGGGAACACGGGGTTCCCAGGCCGCGCCTTGAGCCAGCTAACAAAGCTCGCTGCCGTTTGGATGATCACCTGTGGTCCATTCCTTCTGAATCTCCTGCGAACCCGGATGCTCGTTTACGAGGAGACTCTGGTTTACACATACATCTTTGCGGTGGCACAGGCTATTCTCATTCTGAAATGGGTTCGCGAGGATGACCCTGTCGGAGCCGGAAGGCGGTTCATGATCTTATGCGCCGTGGCCGGAGCCGGGGGCTTGATTCGGCCGACTCTCATTTTGTATGGCGCTGCCACCGTGCTTGTGGCACTGATTTTCCAACGCAGGCTCCTCCGGCCCCGCGATGTCGGATTGGCAGCCGTTTTCCTGCTGGCACCCATCGCGCTCCTTGCGTGGACCAACTGGCTCCGCTTCGGCGCGCCTTGGGAGTTTGGTCATACAATGAATGTGCAGGACTTGCAGGAGTCGCTCTATGTCACCCACATGGAGTCTCCCTACTCCAGGGAAGGAATCTGGGCCAAGCTCAAGGAACTGGTGGGTGCGCTTTTCCTCGTGCACCAGTTCAACGGCTGTTCCACCATGGCACCGCACATCTTTCCCGGCCAGTCGGAATTTCCCAGATGGCGCGAGTTCAACTACACGACCCTTGATCCGCTGAGCGGGGCCGCCGCCGGGCTGTTTCTCATTGTGGTTGTCGTGGTGATAGTGCTGGGCAGACAAAGTTCCCGGCCGGGGCTTCTGCCACAATTCAGCAGGGAAGTAATCGCGGGTGCCGCCTGGAGCCTTCTCTCCATTCTTCTGCTGACCGGGTTTTACTGCGGCACCCCGGTGCTTACCGCCCGCTACATGTATGACTTCGCTCCCGCGATCACCCTCGCTTTGGCTCTTGCGGTGAGAACCTGCCTTGGCCAGACCCTGGCCGTTTTAGCAACTTTCCTGCTATGTGGATTCTCCCTGACCCGGTTTGATTCGATCATGGACATCCCGGGGATTGCGAGCGTCAAACAAGCGGTTGAGTTCGCGGAGGAATGGAGACTGCGCGAGAACAAACCTGCCGTGTTGCCCCGCGAATACCACGTCGGCATGGCACGTTTGCCTGATGTTCCACTTGCCTGCACAGGGTGGGATCCTGACACAGGCGATTGCAAACTGGTGTCGATCTTCTATGTGGAATCGACCCCACGGGTTACCGTCAGGCTTGCCGCTCCGGCGTCGAGCATGGAGCGTTTTCCGGCTTCAAGCATCCGGCTGACTACGGGTTGCGGATTATTGTGGCCTCAAGAAAGGGCCACCATGGGCAAGAACGAGCTGGAGATTGTATTTGCCGCGCCGAAGTGGTTTGGGAAGCCCCGTGGCCCAATCGTTCTGTTTGTAAGCATTGGCAGCCTTGAACAATGGCTGGGGCGGGAGGAACGTCCCCGGCTGATGGCGGTCATTACCCAACCCGAGGAACCATGAAGGTTCAGTATGAACAGCGCGGCCACTTTCACTGTGCACCGGTGCCGCCAGGACCCTGCCTCGCGGTCCTCATGCCCTGCTTCAATGAGTCGAGGACTGTTGGGGAGATTGCACATCGTGTTCTTGCACAAGAGGTCGTAGCCCAATTGGTGATTGTGGACGACGGGTCCACTGATGGCACCTGGGAACATCTCCAAGTCTTGAGCAAGGATGGGCGGGTGCAGATCCTAAAGCACCCGGGCAACATGGGAAAGGGTGCGGCGATCCGCACGGCCCTGACGATGGCGCGACAGCCGCTTGTAGTTATCCAGGATGCTGACCTGGAGTATGATCCAACGGATCTCAAGCGGCTGGTGGAACCGGTTCGCTCAGGACAGGCAGTGGCGGTGTACGGATCCCGGTTCTTCCGGAAAGGTTCCGCCCAAACAACAACATGGCATGCATTGTTGAACCGCCTTCTGACTTGGGTCACGAATGCAGTGACCGGCCAGTGCCTGACAGATGAGGCCACATGCTACAAGCTGCTCCCCAGGGAGTTGCTGTCTGATCTCAACATGCAGGAGAAGGGGTTCGGTTTTTGCCCGGAAGTAACCGCCAAACTGAGCAGGAGGGGGATTGCGGTGGTGGAGGTCCCGGTGGACTACCGGGCCAGATCGCGCGCCGAGGGTAAGAAGCTCCGGTTGCGGGATGGATTTATTGCCATCTACTGCCTCCTGAAGTATTCGTTTTTTTGAGGGCTTTTGGCCCTGATTGGGCCACACGAAGCCACGAAGGGGAGGAAGAGTGGTGGAGGCAGAATTCCAAGGACCGTGGTTTTGGGGCATTCCTATTGCATGCATCCCAGGGGTGTGTGCTGTGTGGTTGCGGTGGGATGATTTTGGGGCTTTATCGGGCGGGGCGGGGCGGTATTCTTGGGCGATGCGCTGTGTG
>CAIWMU010000153.1 GCA_903913865.1 uncultured Verrucomicrobia subdivision 3 bacterium | reverse complement strand
TTCCTGCCTGAACATTTCATCTGGCTACCACAACTGGCACCGCCGGGATGAATATGTCGTCCTGAAGGAGGTTCAGGCAGGGCTGGATGCAGGCCAAGCTCTGATTACCGCGCTGGGGCGCAGGAGTTATCCATTCCGGCCTTATGAAGCTGATTCGGCAGAACCGCTTTGCAAGCTTACTGATTTGAAAATTAATTGAAGGGAACAACAAAATGGAAATTATCAACGATCCCACAGGGCCTGTCCTGAGCGAAAGCGATCCGCAGGCTCCTGAATTGTTTGGAGAGAAGGTAGAGGCTAAGAAGAGCGGTCGCAGAACCAGACCCATCTGGCAGATGCTGGAAAGAGAGCGGGTGTCCTTCTTTGAATTGCCGCTCCTTGAACAGCTGCACCGTCGCCCTTATCACCTGCTCAAGGTCTGGGGACAATTTGATCTGGTCAAGTTGTCGAAGAATAATGAGCACCTGCTGCTGCGCACTGAAACGCACATCAATCTGAACAACAAGGCGGGCATCGATCGGTTGATGTTCAAGTTGGAAGATGATGTGCTGGTCGTCTATGAATGGCCCAACATGATGATATACGCACCAACGGCTGCGGCAGCGTTGAAGGCCAAGACGTGGGTATACCAATATCGCGAGGAGGTTGAGGAGGAACCGGGATTTCAGCTGATCAGCCTGTCTGAAGCCGGGCCGGAGACAAGGTTGGTTCCCATCAAGCAGGCAGCCCCGGTGACTGAGGATGATTTGAAGGTGCACTATGGGGATGATTTCATTGGCTGGGAGCAGGGTTGGCTTGAGAGGATGCGCCAGCGGCAGAGCGGCCTGACCATCCTGCACGGGCCTCCCGGTTGTGGCAAAACCAGCTATCTGCGCGGGTTGATGTTACGGATGATCAAGGAGTGTGCGTTCTACTACATCCATGCCAGCGCGTTTGCTCTGCTGACGAGCCCCGGCTTCGTTTCGTTCTGGATGGATCAACCGGGCAATAAACAACGGGTGGCGATCATGGAGGACTCGGAGAATCTGCTGCTCCCACGGGTGTCAGGCGTGGATTCCGACGTCAGCAATTTGCTAAACATGGGTGACGGATTTCTAGGGGAGCACTTGAAACTGCAGGTGATCGCCACCACAAACTCTCCCATCCGTCAGCTGGACTCAGCACTGTTGCGCCCGGGGCGGCTCATCGGGAGCCGTGAATTCAAACGCCTCTCGCTTGAGGAAGCTGGACGGGTTGCAGTCAATAAAGGTTTGGTGCTGCCCGATCAGAAGGACTTCAGCCTCGCGGAGATATACTGCAGCCCGGCAGGTGGGAATGAGTTTAACCCCCAACGGAAGGTGGGATTCAACTAAACCGCCCGTTGTCAGTGGATACCATCCGCAAGTCGGACTGGTTTGGAGCAGGATACAGGGTGCCCCAGCCTTTTGCCGGGACGGCACGGTCGCGTTCCGTTGCGCCGTGCCGACTCCTTCTTCCGCAGGCTGGGTTTCTCCTTCACGCCAGCTTTTCGTCTACCCAGAAGTTGCGCAGCCGGGAGCTTCACCCTTGTTACGCTACTTGCGGGGTAGCGTTCAAAGATCCTTCCAGAATGCTGCGGAGTGTCCGGCAGTGTCACCAGAACCTTGCTTCGCCGCACGAGGTAGGCGGGGAGCACTTCACCAGTGGGCACTCTTACCAGCCACCCGCGCTTGAGCCGCTCGCCATTCAGGTAACCTGTCCAAGGGCTCTTCTTGTTTCGAGGGCTACCGGCTAGTGTGCGCGCTGCGGCTTGGATGTCCGCAGGGGTGGGAGGAACGCTTTTGGTTTGCGACATACAGGTCGGCATGATCCTGAAGCCTGGAATCTGTTTACATTCAACTGGATGACCGCAGTTTACAGTCGCGTTTGAATCAGGACGGTGCGTGTTGCTGTCGGTCTGTTTGCGACGGCGTGTGCGTGTAGACGGTGCCGGTCGTATTGTTGATCGTGGTCTGGATGGGAAGTCTGCCAGAGCGATCCGTGCGCCATGACGAAACACCAGTTTGACCCTGAGTAGCTCCCGGAGCGCCACCCAGAACCGCAGGGAAAGGAAGCGTACATGGTCCCGTCCCTGAGGTTTTCGAGCGCTCGTAAGGCTGTTCAGAAGAGACCATAGGCCGGTCGGCTCTGGGCCGTGTCGCCGCAAGGCGTCGATTACATGTTGTGCCAGAGGATGAAGCACACCTCGCAATGGGGGTGTATACACTTGAGGGGCAGAGAGCGGTGCAACCACGTCAAACATGGCCTAACTACGTGTTGCTTCGGCAAGGGTGCGTAACTTTTCGGGGTGAGGTTGCTATGGTTGGTGGCGAACTATGGCAACGAAACGAGATTTTAGCGGATTTCCTCAACTTCAAACATTGGCAGAGCGGCTGCGGGAGTGGCGATCGACCCGTCCCATTGCCGGGATAGGCACGACAGGATTGTTGTCACCTTGGCTTACGCTAGTAGCCGAGAAGTTGTAGGGATCGCGCACATAGACCTCCTGTCTGCGCACTTTAGGAAACTGCGGTCTGGCTGCCTGCCAAGGTGATGGTTCAGCCATAGTGCTGAGCGTTTAAGGTCGCGTTCACGGAATAACTACGCACGCAGCCCAGCACTAACTTCTATGCTCGGTACTCCCGTAATCTAACTAGGAGACTGTCTGCGGATCTGTTTGCGGCTCTGTCTGATAATATTCAAACGGTTCCCCATCGCCAAAGTTTGTCCAAACGGCATGCCAAACTAGATCGTGAGCTGCAACACTACGGGGACTGTCATCCAATTCTAGGCCGCACAGCTGGTTTAACGCGTTTTCACGATCTTCACCAGAGTGATGGATCTTGAGGTCTTGGGCCAGCCGCTGACACAAGGCGTACCTGTCTTCTTCGTTAAGCTTAATTTTTGTTTCGCTCATATGTATACAATCGCAGGATCTAACTAGAGGCTGTCTGCGGATCTGTTTGCGGCTCTGTCTGATGATCTGAAAACGGTCTCCCATCGCCAAAGTCTGTCCAAACGGCATGCCAAACTAGATCGTGAGCTGCAACACTACGGGGACTGTAATCCAATTTTAGGCCGCGCAGTTGGTCTAACGCGTTCACACGATCAATAGCGGAGTGATGGATCTTGAGGTCTTGGGCCAGCCGTTGGCACACGGCGTACTTGTCTTCTTCGTTAAGCTTAATTTTTGTTTCGCTCACGTGTATACAATCGCGCAGGTGGGCGACGCAGTCCACATCAAAAAACAATAATTCCACAAGCGCCTTCGCCGCGCTGGACGGTACTAAAGTGGACCCCATCCTTCGGACAGGAAAACGCAGAAACTAAGTTAGGTTCCCAGATCCTGCAGGATTAGCTGTTTCTTGACTGTGCACACTACACTCCGTGTTGACCATTCCACTCCTCCGGGGACTTGGGGAATCTTAGTTGGATAGGGGGTACGACGCTTCCTTGTGTAAATCGTCGCGGTAATTATTGCGCCGGTAGTTCTTGCGGTTATCTCCTTGTTCAGGGAGACGAGAGAGGTATGATGCGGATGCTGATCCACCCTTTGCTTCAACGACCTGTTGAAGAGGGCGATTACAGTCGAATCCATTTGGTGGGCGGGTACGGGCGAGGTATGAGTGCGTGAGAAATCATGAGAAATCACAGTGAAAGGAAAACACTATGACCCTGATAGAGAAAGTCGAAGACTGGAAGAAGTATCCCAATGCTCTTGGTTCGGAGAGCCATGCGGCGATAGTTGTTGGCGAGGTCGCTGCCGCGTGTGGAGAGGATATCCCAGATGCAGTCAATAGCGCTTTAAGGAGCCTGTCGCTTCGGGGAACGATGCGGGATATTGCGTCAACGATTCAGCGGAATGAAGAGTATTTGCCTCGCCATCTTGGCCCTTCATTCCACGACGTTGTTGATTCTGCCGCTGCTTCCTGTGGTCTCTCTTGGGCGGAGGCTTTAGCAATCATAGCGAAGCATCTTGATGAACAAGTAAAAAAGATTGCCCAATAAAGTCAGCGGGGTTAATGCGGGGCGGCTCCTTTGGCTGCAACGTCGGGTTTGTTGGACCGTCCCCGTCGCTTCTTTCTGACGTTGGAGAGGCTCACTCATATGGCAACCGTCATTATTACTTAAGGGACTCGGAAGCGGCTCATCTCTGCAGTGGTCGCTGGCACGGTGTCACCGGGCGGATCAAAACACGCCATTCTGGCTTGTGTGAGGAAAAGTCGTTTTTCGGAATCAAAGGCGCGTCAACGATTACGTCTGCGTTGGTGCAACCGGAAGGGTTAGGCGTAAGTAGGGGGGCAGTCGATTGCCGTCCAATGTTTTATGTTTGGCATAATAGAATCTGCGCTAGGTTTTGTAATTATGCGAAAAGTGTGCACGGGGTTTGGCAGGGGTCAGCATGAAATTGTAATTAGCGTATTATCGGATATGACTACAGTCAGGGTGGCCAGCAAACTGCGCGGAATCAGCACGAACGCCTTTTGCAACATGCTGTCCCAGATGAAGTTGTCCTTGGAGGTGGAGGGTGCGTCATTCAGAAACCGGCTCTTCGGATAGCCCGCGTCGGAGGGCATTCTTCACGCTCTGGGCAAAGAAAGATTTTCCATTGGGCGTCTTGAATCCACGCACGTTCAGGCAATGGGCGATTCCTCTCAAGGTTGTGACGTGGGCTTTTTGAAGCTCATGGATGACCGGAACGATTTCCTCCGAGTGATGCTTCGCCCGTTTCAGATTGGCTGCGACCGCCAGTTGGACTGCGTGCCGAGGTCGAGGGTTTCCGAGTTTAATCCCTCGGCGTTTGGCGGCGGCAAGACCGTCCTTGGTGCGCTGGCTGATCATTTCCCGCTCCTTCTCAGCCACCAGCGCCATGATCCCCACAGTGAACTTGTCGGCATGTGGCATGTCCGTCGCGATAAAGTCTACGCCGCTGTCCCGCAGGTTTAACAGGAATGCTGCGTTCCGCGCCAAACGGTCCAGTTTCGCAATCAGTAGGGTAGCCCCCACCTTACGGCACAGAGCGATGGCTTTTTCCATTTCCTGACGATTGTTGCACTTGCCGCTTTCCACCTCTGAAAATTCAGCAATCAAGTCCCCTTTTCTTCCGCTGAGGTAATGGGACACGCCATCACGCTGCGCGTCCATGCCAAGACCGTTGATCCCCTGTTTCACGGTGGAGACGCGATAATAGGCAACGAATCTTGGAGTCATCGTATGCCATGATGCCCAATCGGGGGGGGTGCCGTCAAAGGATTAAACGTCCGTTTAGTGGTTTGACGCGCCGTTGCTTTTCACCTTTTTGTATCAAAAGCATGAGCAAGCTCTCGATCCAGAGCGTCCTTGGTTGTGGAGACAAACCCACAGGCGGAACGAAGAGGGGATCCGTGCTCGCTCCACCGAGAATGACTACAACGGGTGAATCTGCCATCCATCCGACGATGGCAAGGCGAACAGCACAGTTGTGGGCAGCGAGCTACAAAAGTCTGCCAGCGACAAGGAAATGGCCCTCGTCCCTCAGAGGGATACAGGCTTTACCCCTCCCTCATGAAGCGGCTGAAGCACATGAAAGCGATTTCAGTTTTCCCTTTCATCGTGAAAGACTTAATTGACAAAATATAAATTATCTGGTTGACTACCAACGGTCTGTGTAGCGTCTTTCTTAGGAAAACGTGGAAAAGCTAGCGCGTTCGAGCCCCGCCGCTCCCGCCATTCTTTCTTGTTGAGGGTGAAGGTTTTCGAAAGAAAACCCTCACCCTCATTTTTTTGTCCTGACGGTTTTTTGCCGTGAGGATCGGGGCCTGGGACCGGGTCAATCCGCCAGTGCGATATGCTGGCTGATCCCCGCCTTCAACTCATCAATCAAGTCAGGTTCCATGTAGATGAATTCATCGGGGATGTTCAGGCAGATCAGACGCTTTCCATTCAGGGTCTCCTGAAAATTATCCTCCAGAATGCGCAGGTGCTTTTTTTCCATGACAAAGATGATGTCCGCCCAGCCGATGTGACCTTCGTTGACGCGGATCCGTGAGCGGGGCTCGGTCCCGGCTGATTTCACGGAATACCCGGGCACACCCTGCAGCATGTGTTCGGCGGTCAGACTCCGGATCTTATTCTGGCTGCAAATAAAGAGTAATTTCATTGGTTCTCCAATTTACCCATTGTTTAGAGGCTGGGTTCAGGTCATTGGGTTCTGCGGCGATCCTACCCGGATTTCCAGTGGCAAACAACATGAACAACAGCGTCAGTCGGGATCGGCAACCCCTCCCTGACGCAGCGACATTGTGTATGTTCATTTGCCGGACGCGGATCGGGACCCTATATGCCTGCCACCGGGGCTGACACGAAGTCCCTGATCGGGGGTGGCAGGCAGTGGTCGTGCCTGCCCATCGGCTGGATCGGCAATCCGATCGGCAAATTGGATGGGCTGCAGTGGTGTTGGATTTCAAAAAATGCCTTTGATTATGTGCTTTGCTTCACATTTTACATCGGCATAATGATCGGCAAATAATGAGCCGGAAACAGTTATTTGACCGGATCTCGGACATGGAGCCCCTGCTGCCCGAGGATCGCGATGGGAAGCTGGCGGGTCTGGGCCTTGAGGTCCTTCGCCGCGCAGAGCGACTGCGATCCGTCCTGCATCCTGTCACACGGCGGGGGGTGGTGGATCTGGTACGTTCGATGAACAGCTATTATTCGAACCTGATTGAGGGACACCGCACGACACCCGGGGATATTGATGCTGCGCTGCACCGCAAGTTCACCGGGAACCGGGAACAGAGGGGACTTCAACAACTCCATTGGGCGCATGTGGAGACGCAGCGCTGGATGGAGTCGGAACTGGTGGGGCTGGGGACTGTGGAACTCTGCTCGGCCGGGTTCCTCTGCCGGGTGCATCATGAGTTTTACAACCGGCTGCCAGAGGAATTCCGCGTGCTCGAGGATGAATCCGGTGCGAAGCACCGTGTGGAGCCGGGGGCGTTGAGGAAGTCGGCGGTGAGCGTCGGGCGGCACGTGGCTCCCGCGCACGAGCATCTGCCGGAGTTTCTGGGGCGTTTCGCGGACTTCTATGGGCCCCGCGTTCAAGGCACGCCACAAGGGCTGGTGGCAGCCGCCGCCGCGCATCATCGGCTGGCGTGGATTCATCCGTTCCTCGATGGCAATGGGCGCGTGACGAGGCTTTTTACGCAAGGCTGGCTGCAATGTGCCCAGGCATCCTCGGATGGACTGTGGACGCTCGCGCGGGGGATGGCACGCCACCAGACGGATTACCGGGTTGCCCTTTCCAACGCGGACGAGCGAAGGTTGAATGATTTTGACGGGCGTGGCTACCTCTCCGACCGGAGATTGTCGGAGTTCTGCGAGTTCCTGCTGACAGCCGCCCTGGACCAACTCAATTTCATGCAGGAGCTTCTTGACCTCGACCGGATGCAGAATCGCATCACGGGATACGCGGAGCGCGGCGAGGCGGCGAAGGACCTGGCTTCGGGCAGCGGTCTTGTGCTGCGGGAGATCTTCCTGCGAGGCCAGATCCCGCGCGGTGATGTGGCACGCATCATCGGAGTTTCTCCCCGCACGGCTCAAACTGTGACTGGCCGGCTGCTTGCTGCGGGATTGCTGATCTCGGATTCAGCCAAGGGCCCGATCAGATTGGGATTTCCATCCATCGCCGCCGGTAGCTACTTCCCGAACTTGTTCCCGGCTGGGGACGGGTAGGCAGGCTGCGGACCTTCGGGGCCGGTTCTGGGTGGTATCCCGATCCCAACCGATGCCCTATGTTTTGCCCCTTTCAACCCTATCGCAGATGGGGCCCGCTTCCTGATTCCTGGATGCCATCCACCCTGGTCAAAGGGGTGTGCAAAAATAGATCGTCGTGGTGATTGGATTGTTTAACGATGATGGGGATGGCACCAACGATCAGGCCGGGGAAAGTGGCTGCGGTGAGGATTTGCGGCGGGACTGCAGGAACTCCGGTGCATTGTGCCGAGGGGTTGCCGTGCCGGTGAGAACGAGTGATATGAGAAACCAGATGATAACCAGAATTGGTGTGGGACTTCTGACCGCATCGGTGGCGATGGCGGTTGTTTGCGATGTTTTTTGCGAAACCCGGACGCCGCCCGCGAAGTTGGCGCGGCCCAGTGCGGAACAGGCCGCGTGGCAGGATCTGGAACTGGGTTTGTTCATCCACTATGACATGCCGGTGTTCAAGCCGGGGTGGGATCATCGGCAGTATGAAAAGCGGCCGGAGGCAGGCCTGTTCAACCCCGCCAAACTCGACACGGATCAGTGGATGGAAGCTGCGAAGGGGATGGGGGCGAAGTATGCGGTGTTTGTGGCCAAGCACGGCAGCGGTTTCATGTGCTGGCAGAGCGACCTTTATCCATACGGGATGAAGCAATCGCCCTATAAAGAGGGGAAGGGGGATATTGTGGGGGATTTCGTGAACTCCTGCCGCAGGAGCGGGATTCAGCCGGGCATCTACGCCCACATGGGCTGCAACGGTTATCTGGAGGTGGACAATCCCGGGCTGGTGAACCGGGGCAAGGGCGGGGATGCGGAGAAGCAGGCCCGATATGCGAAGATCTGTGAAGGGATGCTCACGGAACTGTGGGGCAATTACGGGAAGCTCGCTGAGATCTGGTTTGATGGCGGGGTGCTTGATCCCGCGAAAGGTGGACCCAACATGCTCCCCATCCTGCACAAGTTCCAGCCCGGTGCGATTGTCTTTCAGGGACCAGCCGCAACGATCCGCTGGATCGGCAACGAGGATGGGGTGGCCCCTTATCCCTGCTGGGCTACGGTGCCCGAGGTTCGGGATTACAACGGCCCGGGCAGTCCCGATGGTCCGAGGTGGCTGCCGGGAGAATGCGACGTGCCGATCCGGAAGGGGATCTGGATGTGGGAGCCGAACACGGAGAGCCGCCTTCTCTCTGTGAACGAATTGATGGAACTTTATTATCAATCCGTGGGCCACAACTGCAACCTGCTGCTGAATGTCAATCCGGACCCGGATGGACTGGTTCCCGCTCCGGATCTGAAACGTTACCGGGAATTTGGCGATGAGATCCGGCGGCGATTCAGCCGGAGTGTTGCTGAGACGAGCGGTCGGGGGGAGGTTCTCGAATTGGCTCTGCCGAAGGAGGCATCCATCAACCATGTCATCCTTCAGGAACAGATCACCGAGGGGGAGCGGGTGCGGGAATACGTGGTGGAGGCGCTGGTGGAGGAGCAATGGAAGGAGTTATGCAAAGGGACGGCGATCGGCCACAAGCGCATTCAGCGGTTCAACAACCAGGAGGCCGGCCGGGTGCGCGTCCGCATCACCGCCTCGGTGGCCGAACCCATTCTCCGCAGGGTTGCCGTTTACAATGTTCCACCGGTCCCGGCAAGTAGATGAGGGTGCCACTCCCCCGCACGCGGTGGAGCGGGGGGGAGTGAATTTGGGTTGGACAGTGTTCAAGTGGTTTCACTTGCTGGAACAACGACTTGTTGTATCGTCGTTTCCGATGCGAGTTTCCAAAAAGACCGATTATGCGCTCCGTGCCCTGTTCACCCTGGTGGATCAGGCAGGCCGGGGGCCAGTCCCGATTCGTGAGTTGTCCAGGCGCAACGACATCCCCAAGAAGTTTCTCGAGCAGATCATGCTCAGCTTGAAGGAGCGGGGATGGGTGACCAGCCTGCCGGGAATTCGCGGGGGCTACCTGCTTGCCAAGGCACCGGACAAGATCACGATGGGTGAGGTGGTGCGGCATTTTGATGGCATTTTGGCCCCCATTGGATGTGTTTCGGCCACTTGCTACGAGCGCTGTTCCCAGGAGCCGCTGTGCCGGTTTCGGCGCGTGTTCCTGGATGTCAGGAACTACGTGGCCACCCTGATGGATCAGGCCACCCTTGCGGATGTGTCCAAGGGGACGCCTGTGACGAAGCCGGAGGTGTTTGTGCCTGGGTTTGCCGGAGGCGAAGGGATCTGAGGGCGGGGAATATTTTCTTGAAGAAAGATTTGACGGGCAAAAGAGTTGGTGTTAACTACTACCCAGCCAGAAGGTAGTCATTTGACTCGTGGACTTTGCGGGTGTTTGAGTGAACTAGGAAAAACGTTCGAAAGTGGCACCGCAGCCGGGTTCACATTTTTTTGGGCTGAACAACTACCAAATCAGTCGTGTTTTATCATGAGCACTTTTTTAACGGGTATGGTTGGCGGGTCGCGAGCGGTTTTTCCCCTCGCGCGCTCCGGCGTGTTGGATTCCCCGATGGGGATTGGCGCGCAAAAGATGAGGAAGGGGAGCCGATGACCACGCAAACCCGGTCAGCAGTGGAGGGTGAGGAGCCTGGTGAGCCCGAATGGCTCAATCTGGTCCGTCAGCAGGTGGGGTCTCTGCGTTATGGGATTGTCCAGATCATCGTGCATGAGGGGGGAGTCATCCAGATCGAAAAGACCGAACGGTTGCGATTGAAGCAACCGCAGACAGAGAAACATTCAAGCTGACCGGGTCACCGGAGGCAATCGAAACACCAAACGACAGCGAGCGCGCGACCGGATCACCGGAGACCTCCTGAAGAGAGCAGGAAACAGAAATGAACATTTACGGGAAATTGATTGCGGGAATTGTGGCCACCCAGATGGTCGCCATTTCCTTTGCGGCGGAAGATTCAGAAACGGTTGAGGCATTGAGGCGGCAGATACAGGAATTGGACCAGAAGGTTCGAATTCTTGAGAGGAAGCAGGAACTGGACAAGGATGCGGCATCCGACAAGGCGAAGGTGACACCCACCGTGAGCCTTGGTGCGGGCGGTTTTTCCGTCCGCTCGGCCGACTCTAATTTTGTGTTCAAGGTGCGGGGATACGTGCAGGCGGATTCCCGCCTTTATGCGGATGACTATTCCGGCGGCACTGCGAACGACACATTCCTCATTCGTCGCGCACGCCCGATTTTCGAGGGGACGGTTTACAACAATTACGATTTCCGGGTGATGCTGGATTTTGCCTCCGGCATCAACAGTTCAGCCGCGAACAACGTTTTTTTGCAGGATGCGTATGTGAATGCGCGGTTTGCACCGGAGTTTCAGGTGCAGGTGGGCAAATTCAAGGAACCGGTGGGATTGGAACGGCTGCAATCCGGGGCGAACATTTTGTTTGTTGAGCGGGGGTATCCGACTCAGCTCGTGCCGAACCGGGATGTGGGGGTGCAGCTTCAGGGGGACTTGTTTGGAGGATTGCTCCGCTACGAGGCCGGGGTGTTCAACGGGGTGGCCGATGGGGGAAGCGGGGATGTAGATGCCTCGGATGATGAGAAGGACATCGCCGGGCGGTTGTTTGCAACGCCGTTCAAGGATGGCGCAACGGAGATCGTGCGCGGGTTGGGCTTTGGGGTTGCCGGCACCACGGGCAATCAGGATGGGTCCGGCTTGGTGAGCAAGTTCAAGACACCCGGCCAGCAGCAGTTCTTCAGCTACCGGAGCGGGGCGGGGACAGCGGCGGCCCCCAATGTGGTGGCGGATGGAGACCACTGGCGTGTGGCCCCGCAGCTGACCTATTTTTACCGGTCATTCGGGTTGTTTGGGGAATATGTGATCTCCGATCAGCGCGTCCGGCGGGATGCCGGAACCTCCAGCTTCAGCCGGGTTCAAAACTCCGCGTGGCAGGTTTCCGCATCCTATTTGCTGACGGGGGAGGAAAATTCATGGAAGGGATTTGTCCCGAGGCACAATTTTGATCCAGCCAATGGAGGCTGGGGTGCGTGGGAAGTGGCCCTGCGTCTGGGGCAGCTCGAGGTGGATGACGCCGCTTTCCCACTTCTTGCCAGCCCGACTGCCTCGGCGAGCGGCGCAACCTCCTGGGGTGTGGGCCTGAACTGGCATCTCAACAAGAACCTGAAGCTCAACTTCAATTACGAGCAGACAGATTTTGACGGGGGAACCAGCGACTTTCTGGCAAGGGGAGAAAAGGTATTCCTGACCCGCGCCCAGTTTGCATTTTGAACCTGAACAAGAAACAAATCATCGAAAACAAAGCATCATGAAAATCAGACAACACATCACAATGGCGGGGGCGTTGTTCGCCTTGGCGGTGGCCGCGGGAACGGGCACTGCCCCGGGGAAGGACATCAACATCCTCAACGTTTCCTATGATCCCACCCGGGAATTGTATGCCGAATTCAATACAGCCTTTATCAAGCATTGGAAGGAAAAGTCGGGGGACACGCTGACCATCAAGCAGTCCCACGGGGGTTCCGGCAAGCAGGCCCGGGCGGTGATTGACGGGCTCGAGGCGGATGTTGTCACCCTCGCCCTGGCCTATGACATTGATGCCATTTCTGAAAAGGGACGGCTTTTGCCCGGGGACTGGCAGAAGCGGCTCCCGCACAACAGCGCGCCGTATGCATCCACCATCGTCTTCCTGGTTCGTAAAGGGAACCCCAAGGGCATCAAGGACTGGGATGATCTTGTGAAGCCGGGGATATCCATCGTCACACCCAATCCGAAAACCTCGGGTGGGGCACGGTGGAACTACCTCGCGGCATGGGCCTATGCACTGCAGAAGCATGGGAATGAGGAGGCGAAGGCGCGGGAGTTTCTGGGGAAGCTGTTCAAGAACGTGCCGGTGCTGGACACCGGCGCCCGGGGGGCAACGACCACTTTCGTGCAGCGGGAGATCGGGGATGTGCTCATTTCCTGGGAGAACGAGGCGTTTCTTGCGATCAAGGAATTCGGCCAGGCGAAGTTTGAAGTCATCACCCCTTCCTTGAGCATTCTGGCGGAGCCTCCGGTGGCGGTCGTGGACAAGGTCGCCAAAAGGCGGGGCACCGAGGAGGTGGCGAAAGCCTATCTGGACTATCTCTACACCGAGGAGGGGCAGGATATTGCGGGAAGGAACTTCTACCGGCCCCGCTCGGAGAAGGCTGCCGCCAAGTATGCCGGACAGTTTACAAATGTGAAGCTTGTGACCATCGACGAGGTGTTTGGAGGGTGGAAGAAGGCGCAAAAGACGCACTTTGATGATGGCGGCACATTCGACCAGATCTTCAAACCTTGACCCGGATTCTTATGCAGACCTCACAGACTCTGACCGTGGCAAACGAACCTGGAGCCGTGACCGTCAAGGCGGGCTCGAGAACCCATCGCAGCACCGACGCGATCACGGGGCCTCTGGGGCAGATCGCCCGGGGCTGTTCAGGCCTTGTGGTTCGTGAGCCAGCCAGGTTCGAAGCCGGTGGTCAGAGTCTGGAGTTGCCCCGTTATGTGTTTCTGGGGCCGAAAGGGGGGAGTGAGCCGGTGCGGATCGGCATTTTTGCGGGGATACATGGGGACGAGCCCGCGGCGGCCTTCGCACTGGTTCGCTTCGTCCGGTTGCTGGAGAATTATCCGGAGATGGCGCGGGGCTACTGCCTGTTCCTTTATCCGCTCTGCAATCCCGGCGGCTTTGCGGATGACACCCGGCACAATCGGAACGGGAAGGACCTGAACCGGGAATTCTGGCGGAACACGGATGAGCCGGAGGTGCGCCTGCTCGAAGCGGAACTTCGGGAACATGCCCTTCAGGGAATTGTTTCACTGCACACGGATGACACCAGCGACGGGATCTATGGCTATGCCCACGGCCCGGTGATCGCCGAGCACCTGCTCAGACCGGCGCTCGATGCCGGGGCCGCATTTTTACCGCGGAACGATGCGGGGGTGATTGATGGCTTTCGCGCGAAGGAGGGAGTCATCCGGGCGGGCTATGAGGGGGTGCTTCGCTCGCCCCCCGGGGTCAGGCCCCGTCCGTTTGAGATCGTATTGGAAACCCCGCAGCATGCACCGAACTATTTGCAGGAGGCGGCCCTGGCGGTTGCCCTGCACAGCATCCTGGAGGAATACAGGAAATTCATCGCCTACGCCCAGAACATATAAACCAACAAACAGGAAGGAACAGACACAATGCCAGTATATCCCAGCATCATCAGCACTGTGGGGCGCACCCCACTCATCAAACTAAACCGGATTGCATCGGACGTGGATGCGACCATTGCCATCAAGGGGGAGTTTTTCAACCCATTGGGAAGCGTCAAGGACCGCATCGGCCTCGCAATGATCCAGGCAGCGGAGAGGGACGGACTCCTCACCCCGGACACCACGATCATAGAACCGACATCGGGTAACACGGGCATCGCTTTGGCGTTCGTGGCTGCCGCGCGCGGTTATAAGTTGATTCTTACGATGCCCGAGACCATGAGCACTGAGCGGCGCACACTTCTGGCTCTGCTGGGTGCGAAACTCGTGCTGACACCCGGTCCGGAGGGGATGAAAGGGGCCATCAGAAGAGCCGAGGAGCTGGCTCAGGAAACGCCGAACTCCTGGATCCCGCAGCAGTTCTCAAATCCGGCAAACCCGGAAATCCACAGGAAAACGACTGCCGAGGAAATCTGGGCCGACACCAACGGGAATGCAGACATTCTGGTTTCAGCGGTGGGCACGGGTGGAACCATCACCGGGGTGAGTGAAGTGATCAAGCAGCGCAAGAAAAGCTTCCTCACGATTGCCGTGGAGCCGAAGGACTCGCCCGTCATCACCCAGACGCGGAATGGCGAGCCGGTCAAACCCGGTCCGCACAAGATTCAGGGGACAGGGGCGGGCTTTGTGCCAAAGAATCTGAACCTCGAAATTGTGGATGACGTGGTCACAGTGAGCAATGACGACGCCATCACGACCGCGCGCCGACTGGCCCTCGAAGAGGGGATCCTGGCTGGCATCTCCACCGGCGCGAATGTCTGGGCCGCACTCCAGGTCGCCCGGCGGCCCGAAAACCGGGGCAAATTGATCGTCACCATCGGTTGCAGCACCGGGGAGCGCTACCTGAGCACGGCCCTTGCGGAGGAAGCGCGGAGCAAGTCATAGGTCGAACGGCAGGGGGATTGTCCGGGGGAATATTGCCCCCGGACACCCATTCCGGGAGGTCGATACGGATGTGACTGGGAGGATTGGGGACTGATCGAAAGCCCCCGGGAGGCTATCGTAATTGGCTCGTGCTCTCCGTTCATTGGGAACCGGAAAGGATTTTACAGGAGCGGAGCACCCGGTTTTGCTGAACGTGCTTTGTCAGGAGTGCGTTACACGACATGGAGTGGTGGAGATCCCCCGGTTCATTTTTGGACCGGGGGCAGGGTGACCCGTTCGATGCCGTAGGGCTCCACGGTGATCTCTGTGCCCGCGAGAGAGATGGTGGAGGGGGTGTCGTTGTAATTCAAGATGAGCACGTGGCCATCCTGTTGGATGCTTAAAAAGACGCGGGGTGGATGTTTGGCATCCAGAACGGCCCGGGTCCACGGGTGCAGGGCTCCCAGGGTCTTGAGGGTGGAGGAGACGAATTCCCCATAGAGTTCGGGCGGTTCGGCATCGCCCGGGAACCGATGGAAGCTGCCTGTGCCGGTATCGCCGATGGACCAATGGTTGAACACACTGGCTGGGTCCGGGGCCGGGAGGGTTGCCTTTGCGGCATCCGGGACGGCCAGCTGGGGGCCCCGGGGATAGGATGGGTAGATGATGGTGCCGCCGTTGCGCAGCCAGGCGTCGATGCGCGTTTGCACATCGGCCGGGATCAGGTTGCCCCAGGCGAAAACCAGCACCTTGTAGCGGTCGAGAAAGCCATCACGGATCAACCGTTCATCCAGGTAATCGACCTCGACGGCACGCCGGATTTCGCGGGCCACCGGGTTGAAGCCCCAGGCGTAGAGATGGCGGAAGGCGGCATCACCGAGCTGGTTTTCGGCTTCGGGATAATAGACCGCCACCTCGACCAGGGGAGGCTGGCGGATGGAGAGCACCGGGATGTATTTGAGCCAGCGCTGGATCGCCATGGGGTGGTTGAAAAGGTTGTCGTGGTAGGTGAACAGGTGGTCGCCGTTCGCGGCGGCGGTGGCGAAGATGCGGCCCGGCACCCCCCGGGGTGTGTGGGAACTGGCCGGTTCATAACCCAGGCCGACACCGTAGAGGCGGGCGGCGGTTGCGGCGAGGCGTGTGGCGTAAAAATTCTGCTCGTAGCTGTCGGTTTCGTTGGTGAGTCGGGTTCCGCCGTCGATCTCCAGCATGGCCTTCGTCTGGGCCGTGTAATCAGTGCCGGTTTCCCGGAAGCCCCAGCCGCCGGCGGACTGGTAGATGCGGGTTTTCGGGAGTGCGCGGCGGGATTCATGCGCCCACCATCCGCACCAATCGGACATGGAATCGGTATACCACTGTGTGAAATCGAGCCGTTCGTTCTTGTTGAGCATGTGCTCCGGCAGCTCCGGGTTAACCTGGTTGAAGGATCGGAAGCTGGAACCCCAGGCGGTGTTCAGAATGCTGATGCGCCCATATCTGGCCTTCAACCAGCGCCGGTAATCCTCCCGGCCAAATTTGTCCCCGGCCCACCAGCCGATGTGGATGTGCATCTGGCCTCCGGCCGGACCCCAGTTGCCGCCCGCCGGATATTGGGATTCGCCGTAGTTGCCGCTCGGCCCCAGGCGAACCCCTTCCAGCACTCCCATGGGTTCGTAATGTCTGCCGAAGGCCTGCAGGACGCGGGTGACGTGCCTCCGGTGGCTCGGGGCCCAGATGCTTTGTATGGGGTTGGAAATGCCATGCTCCAGGCAGACGAATCCGTGGTTCTCCCGGCTTTTCATGAACCAATCGGGCAGGGCATATCCGGAGCCGATGATGAGGAGCGGGAACCATTTCAGCTCGTATTCGGCGAGGCGTTTGACGATGGCATCGTAAAAGCCAAAGTCGAACCGGCCTTCGGCATCCGGCTCCAGCCGTTTCCAGGTGACGTAGCTTTCAATGGAGGTGAAGCCCAGGACGCGGGCGAGCGGTGCCAGATCGGTGATGGCGTCGAGGGATTCGTCCAGAGTGCTGCGGTCTCCCGCCACATCCACTCCCGCGGTTGTGACCAGTTCCATGGGCCGCTCCAACTTGAGCAGGGGGGTGACGTGCCGTGGAACTCCGGCCCTGAGAGCCTTCCATGCAAACGGGGTTGCCTGGGGCAGCAGGCTGACCCCCATGAGGTGTTGCAGGCCTGCGATCTTCAGGGCCGGTTCGACGCTGGCTGGCGTGTTGGTGGGGACAACAAATTCGAACCATGCGCGCCGTTCGGCCAGGGTATTGAGGCGGGTGTATGAGCCCCGCAGGGTGGGGGTGATCCATTCGTTGGTTTTTCCCGCAACCCACTGAAAGCGGGGGGCGATCACTCCGGCACCCTGATCAAAATAGCGCACCTCCAGCGTCACCCGTTTGCCAACCGGCAGGGTGACCTGCCCGAGCCTGATTTCCCACTCGAACAGCTTGTAGGGATCCTGGTCAAGGTCGGCGGTGAGGGTTGTATGCCCACCGGCCTGCACCAGATGCACATGTTCAGGATTTGCGACCCAGGCGGGCACTGTGTTGGCATCGCCCACATTCACACCCGCCAGCTCGGCTGCCTCCTGTGCGGCGGACCGGGTGGCCATCGTGCAGGAGAACAGGGCGCAGAGAGCGAGCAGGAGGGGTGTCCAAGGCCGATTTGGAGCGGGGGCGGGCAGGCGTTGAGTGCTCATGGATGATTCAGTTCCAAATAGGGATGTGTTCGTGGCTGTCGGGTCGGGCGGGGGAAGAAAAGGGAGGAAGCGACGAGGCTCGCGGGAGCCTCTCCATGATATTCGGAAACCGGAGGGGGGTGGTTCATCGGCCACTCCGGGGGGGTCAAATCCGCTCGAAATAGCGGGATTTTTCCCAGTCGGTGACCGCGTTGTCGAAGGCGTCGCACTCGAGGTTGGCGTGGTGGACGTAGAAATCAACCACGGCGTCCCCCAGGGCGGTGCGGGCGAGTTTGGAACCGGCCATGAGATCGGCAGCCTGACGGAGGCTTGAGGGAAGGCGCGCCAGGGCCGGGTCGATGTATGCGTTGCCCTTGTATTCATCGCCGCAATCGAGGTTCTCGTCGATGCCTGCGAGTCCGGCGGCGATCATGGCGGAGAATGCGAGATAGGGATTTGCATCGGCACCGGGCATGCGGTTTTCAACGCGGAAGGATGGGCCATCGCCCACGATGCGGAAGCCGACAGTCCGGTTGTCCGTGGCCCAGGCCATGCGGGTGGGGGCCCAACTGCCGGACTGGTAGCGCTTGTAACTGTTGATCGTCGGGGCGTAGAAGAGGCAGAGTTCCGGGGAGTATTTGATCAGGCCACCCAGAAACTTGCGGAACAGGGCCGACCCGGCTGCCGGGTGGGAGGCGTTTTCCTTCTTTGCTGATTTTCCACGCGGCTCAGGTGCGCTGAAGAGGTTTCGGCCGTTCTGCCAGAGGCTGATGTGGATGTGGCAGGAATTCCCGGCTTCCGTGGGGGCGTATTTGGCCATGAAGGAGACGGCCTTGCCCTGCTGCTCGGCGATCTCCTTGATGCCCTGCTTGAACACCACATGCATATCCGCCATGGGCAGTGGCTCGGTGTAGATGAAGTTGATTTCGTGCTGGCCCCGGCTCCATTCCCCCTTGCTGCTTTCGATGGGGACCCCTGCGGCGGTCATGCTGTTCCGGATGGTGCGCATGAGCGGTTCATCGCGGGTGGGCTGCATCAGGTGGTAATCGATGCGGTAATCGCTCGAGGGCTGGAGGTCGCGATAGCCCGAGGTGAATGCGGAGTGGTAGGTCTGGTTGAAGAGATAGAACTCCAGCTCACTGGCGCAGTAGCAGGTGAGCTTGCGCTCCGCCAGACGGTCCAGCTGGTGGCGCAGCACAGAGCGGGGGGATTCAGCGACGAGAACGCCGTCGTGCCGCACATGATCACACAGGACGAGCGCGGCGCCCTGCTGCCAGGGGATGATGCGGAGGGTGGAGGGGTCCGGCTTGAGGGAGAAATCCCCGAAGCCGGTCTGCCAGCTGGCGACGGCGAAGCCCTCGAGGGGGTCCATCTCCATGTTGACCGTGAGGAGGTAGTTGCAGGCGTGTGTGCCGTGCTGGGCGACACTCTGCAGAAACACATCGGCCCGGAAGCGTTTGCCCACGAGCCGGCCGAAGGGGTCGGTGAGGCCCACGATGACAGTATCGATGGCCCCGGAGCGGACCATCGTTTTGAGTTCCTGCAGGTTCATGATCAGTTGTCAGCGATGTAGATGTTTTTGAGTTCGGTATAACCTTCCATTGCGGCCATGCCGAGGTCGCGGCCGATGCCGCTCTGCTTGTAGCCGCCGAAGGGAGCCTCCACGTGGACGCTGCTGTGGGAGTTGATGCTGATGACGCCGCTTTCAACCCTGCGGGCCACGCGCAGGGCCCGGCGGATGTCGTTTGTCCAGATCGAGCCGCTGAGGCCGTAGGGGGAGGCGTTCACCTCGCGGAGCATGGCGGCCTCGTCATCAAACGGGACGATGCAGACCACCGGGCCGAAGATCTCCTCGCGCCAGCAGCGGTCATTACTGCCGACATCGGCGAGCACTGTCGGCTCGAGATAATAGCCGGTGCCGGAGGGGCGCGAACCGCCGCAGGCAAACCGGGTGCCGGCCGAGCGGGCGGCGGCGATGTATTCCTCCACGCTCGCCCGCTGGGAGGCGGAAACGAGCGGCCCGAGCTGGGTCTGGTCGCTTGCCGGATCGCCCACGATGAGCTTGCGGGTGGCGGCGACAAACGTCTCGAGGAATGGTTCGAAAACGCTTCGCTCCACGAACATCCGGCTGCGGGCGCAGCAATCCTGGCCGGTGTTTGCAAACACGCTCATGGGGGAGGAGTCGGCTGCCCGCTGCCAGTCGGAGTCGGCGAACACGATGTTCGGGGATTTGCCACCCAGCTCCAGGGAGACCCGCTTGATGCCGGCGGAGGCCAGTTGCATGATGCGCTGGCCGACACTGGTGGAGCCGGTGAAGGAGACCTTGCGGATGAGCGGGTGGGTGACGAGAGCTTCACCCATCGCGGAACCGGAACCGGGGAGCACCTGCAGGACGCCCGGGGGCAGCCCGGCCTTGTGGGCCAGTTCACCGAGGGCGATGGCGGTCAGCGGGGAGATCGAAGCCGGCTTCAGGATCACACAGTTGCCCGCAGCCAGGGCGGGGGCCGTCTTCCAGCAGGCGATCGGGAAGGGGAAGTTCCATGGCACGATGCAGGCCACAACCCCCATCGATTGGCGCAGGGTAAAATCAATGCCCCCACGGGACACCGGGATGGTCTGGCCGTAGAATTTGGTCACCGCCCCCGCATAGAACTCGAACACACGGGCCCCGAGCCCGATCTCGTCCCGGGCATCCGCGATCGGCTTCCCAATCTGCTGCATCTCCAACTGGGCGAGGTATTCCAGGTTTTCCCGGAGCACGCGGGCGACGTTGAAGAGGATCTCCGTGCGCTTGCCGGGCGCCATGTCGCGCCAGCCGTTTTCCCAGGCCTTCTGGGCGGATTCCACAGCGGCGTTGATGTCCGCCGGGGTGGCGGAGTCCACTTCAGCGAACACGGCCTCGGTGGCCGGGTTGACAAGGGGGGTGGGCCTGCCCGCAACAGGGCTGCGGTAGGCACCATCGATGAACAGTTTGGTGGGGATTGTCATAGAACTTCGAGATAGAGGTTGCGGAAATCGTCCCGGGAAACCGGGACCACGTTGGTTTTGTGGCAGGGATCATCCACTGCCTGTGCGATGAGGGCTTCCAGATGCTCCGGTTTGACCCCGTGCCGGCTGAGCCGGGTGTTGAGTCCGAGGCCCGCGAGGAAATCGGCCAGAAACGCGATGGTGGCGGCATCCGCCCCGGCATCCGACTCCCGGACGACATCCAGCCCGCAGGCGATCCCGACACGGCGGTAGATGCCCGGCTTGCGTGCCGCGCAGAACTTCATCGAGGCGATGAGGCAGAGGGCGTTGGCGAGGCCATGGTGCATGCCGCAGACACTTGAAAGCGGGTGTGCCAGGGAATGGACGACCCCCAGATCCTTCTGGAAGGCGACAGCCCCCATTGCAGCGGCTGCGAGCATCTTTCCCCGGGCATCGAGGTCGTTGCCATCCTTGCAGGCGCGGGGCAGGGCCTCGATAATCAGCCGGATGCCCTCCAGGGCGATGCCGTCGCACATCGGGTGGAAAACCGGGCAGGTGAACGATTCGATGCAGTGCGTCAGGGCATCCGCGCCCGTGGCGGCGGTAAGTTTGGCAGGGAGCCCGGCGGTGAGGGCGGGGTCGAGAATCACCAGCTTGGCGAGCAATTCCGCGTTGAAGAGCACTGCTTTGCGATGGGTGGCATCCAGGGTGATCACTGAACTGCGGCCCACTTCGCTTCCCGTTCCGGCGGTGGTTGGTATGGCGATCAGGGGGGCAAGACCGGACCAGTCCGACTCGTCGTAGAACTTGGAGAAGTCGAACCCGGGCCGCTTCACCAGCAGGCGGGCTGCCTTGCCGACATCCAGCGGGCTGCCCCCGCCCACGGCTATGACCGCATCGCACCCGTTCTGGCAGAAAGCGGCTGCGGCTTCACGGACGTCGTTCTCAACAGGGTTCCCGTGCACCCCTGAATAAACGAACCATTCCTTGCCGAGGAGGTTTTCCCCCAGAACGGCGGCAATCCGTTTGAAAGCGGCTGTGTTTAAAACCCCCGGGTCGGTGACGACAAGCGGCTTGTGGATGCCGAGGCGCTTCGCGCGTGCGGGCAGTTCAGCGATGGCGTCGGGTCCGAACAGGGTTGGGGTGGGAAAAGAAAACGATGTCAGGCTCATTTGTTTTATGGTCAATCCAGATTTCAAATGAGATACCAGCGAACGGGCCGGTTCGCAAGTTTTGGTGAAAGGTTTGGATGGACCGAAGTTGGGCGGGTGACGGGAGGAATCCGCGTGTTATTGGATGGGGGGGAAGGGGGATATGCCGGTGGGCAAAAATCTTTCAAAAAACGAAAAAAGTTCTTCCATTTCTCCTGGAAAGGGTTTAGAAAGGTATTAATAGAGATCCAAAGCAGTGGACTAAGTCGGCATGAAGAGCGTCAAAATCCCGCTTTTCGGCCATGGTTCGCAGTTTGTATAGTGTTAGGGGTTTTTGGATCGGTTTGGTTGACGGAAAACAAAAAACAATCAAGGCAACAATGAAAATTACAGCTTCAGTGATGGTTGCCAGCGTGTTGCTGGCGGTAGTGCCTGAAATGAGGGCTCAGACGTCTCTTTCAGACAATCTCACACAAAATGTGGATGGTGCAGATTCCATCAGTGCCACGGATTGGGCTGCGGGCAGCTTCAGCGTGGATGGTAGCACCCGTTTGCTTCATCAGGTGACGCTCAACATTCGTCAGATCAATGTTGGAGCCCCGGTTGTTGATATCTACGCCGATGACAACCTGAAGCCCGGTGCGTTCCTCGCCTCGCTCCTGAATCCTCCCAGCATTCCCACGAGCTTTGGTGACGTGATTTTTGAGGCCAGCAATCTTACCCTCGCCCCCCTCACCCGGTATTGGGTTGTTTTTCATGCCTCCGGTGGTGGTCAGTATGAGTGGGCTTGGACGGCCAGTAACTCTGGAACAGGTAACGGATTCCAGAAGAACTGGGGTGTTTCCTTTGACAGCGGATCCACATGGGAGACCGGAACGGATGCTCCGATGCTTATGAGCGTCGATGCAGTGCCGGAACCCGGTTCATTTGCCTTGGTTCTGCTCGGTCTCAGCGGTCTCTGGCTCCGTAGCCGTCGGTCCGCAGCATAATTTGTTGTTTGTCTGTTGGTTGTTTCCGCTCAGCAGCTAGGTTTTGGGCTGCTGAGCGGTTTTTTTATGCCCGGATCCCTAAATCCCGGGAAGGACGGCAGTGTGTTGTTGGATAAGGGTTTACAGTTGTTTCCAGAGTGGAATAGTGTCTGGTTGCAGGCATTCGGGGGGCGTTCACCGTTTTCCTGCAAGGGATGCCCGTGTGGAGGGATGTTGCCCGTTTTCCCGCGAGGGGTCAGTCCGGTCACTTTTTGTAAAGTGCGGCCCGCACCGAGCACACAAAAAGTGAGAATTGACCCCGTGGAGCCCAGGTTTGTCCGGTTTGCAGAGCAGAAACCAGCCTCCAGGCTGATGATTGGATCGGTCTGGTCCCAATGAGACCTTTATGAGGGGTCAAGCCCCTTGAATTTTCGAGAGCCTGTCGAGGATTCTGAGAGACTTTTTGTGGCTGGCGGATTTGCCGCCCAAACCAGCCGGGTCGGGGACGAAGCCGGGCTGATCTCCTGCGATGGTTGGCTGGATGATCCAGCCCTTTTGGAGGATGTTCTCGGGCAACCCTGTTAGGGCCTCCTGGTAGCCCGGTTTTTCCAGCCGGGCGAGCCAAAGCCGGTGGGTGGAGTAGCGCAGCATGGGGAGGTCCCCGGGGCTGTCCCCGGCGCAAAGGTGGGGCGGACATCCGATCGAGTCGAAGATGCAGGCCACCTTCCCGGAATAGCTGGGGACAGGAAAGTTGAGGCGGCTGGTCAGCCGGAAGCCCTTGAGGGCTTTGGGATCAAGGGTGGCATATCCGGGCAGCTTTCGAGCGAGAATGGGATCCTTGCTGAAGGCCCCTTTTTCATCCACGAGAAGGGTGGAAACGCCGACGATCCGGTCCTTCCTTACCAGATCTTTGTATCCAAGGGCCTTCAGGGCCTTGTTCAACCCCTCCAGAACCATGCATCGCACGCTCCAGACGTTGGAGGCGGAGACCACCCAGAAATCAAACTTGTGGCGAAGGAGTTCCCCGATCAGTTCGACCATTTGCGGGTGAAAGAACGGGGCAGGGTAGGCCGTGGCACCATTGCTGGCCTCGATCAGGGAGCGCTTTCCGGGGATGCCGGCGGCGAGGGCTGCCCGGGTTGCCTCGACCACTTCCCAAGGGGACAACCCTTCAAGGACTTCAACGGCCCAGACGTAGCCGTTGGCGAGCGGAGACTGATCATCCCGACCGTGGCAGGTTGGGGAGAGAAATTTTTCGTAATAGTGTGTCACGTCGACACATCCCTTCAGCGTGACAAAGCCCGAATCCGGATGGAGGAAGGGCGGGGCGAGGGATTCGGGGATGGCCGATATTTGAAGCCGACCTGATTTGACCAGCTGAGCGAGGACGGCCTCGCCGATGTCGCCTGAAACGATGGTATTGTCAAAATCGAACACTACCGGAAGTCCCTTGCCGGACCCGTTCCTGATCAGGCGCTGCAAGGCCGATCTGGCCCCGGGAGTCCAGCCCGGAGACTGGAGTTCAGTGGCGGGAGTCCTGTCGGTCGAAGGCTTTGGTTTCATTTCACTTTGGGGCGAGCGTTCCAGATGGGGATGAGGAGGAGTGCGGGGATCAGCGGCATTGCCGCGAGCACCCAGAACACCAAGTTCCAATTGCCATGAGCCATGTCCTTGAGGTATCCGATCCCGACGCCCGAGAAGATGGCACCCAGGGCACCGAGGGACATCGTCAGGCCGGTGGCCATGGAGGCGGCCTTGGGGTGGCTCAGGTCCACGGTGGCGGCCCCGCTCATGAGCATGTCCGGTCCGTAGATCATGAAGCCTGCAAGGCTGAGCACGACTGTTGCCATGATCCAGTCCCCCTTGGGCACGAAGGTCATGGTGGCGCAGACGGCAGCCAACCCTAGGAGCATGATGAAGCAGACCGGGGCGCGTCGTTTGCCGAAGAGCGAGTCGGAGGCCCACCCGGCGAAGAGGGCGCCCAGCGAGCCGATGAGCGGGATCATCACTGCTGTGAGGGCACTGTTTTTGATGCTGCGCCCATGGTAATCCGCCATGTATTGAACGCTCCAGTTCATGAAGCTGTAGCGCACAGAGTTCATGACAAAAAACCCGATCGCCAGGATCCACAGAATGCGGTTCGTAAGGGTGATCTTCAGGATGTGGAGGGTTGAATCCCAGTTCGTGCCCGAGGGGGCGGGGGAGTCGCCTTTGTGCTCAGGATGGATGTCATCCCGAACGGGGGGAAACCCGGCCTCCTCTGGGGTGTCCCGCAGGAAGAGGAAAAATACGGCGGTCATGGGGAGCAGGATCAGGCCGGGGACGATGAATGCGTAATGCCAGCCAACTTTGTCACAGAGGTATCCCGCAAGAATCCAGGAGAAGACATTCCCGACGGTGTAGCAGGTGGAGAGGCGGCCGATCAGAGTGCCCCGGCGGGAGGAGGTGTTCCAGTTGGAGAGCGTGTGAACCATCAGGGACCACCCGGCGGACTGGCCCCAGCCATTGATGGCCCAGAGCAGGCGCATGCCATTGAGGGAGGTGGCAAGGGGGAAGAGGAGGTTCGTGGCGGAGGCGATCAGGAGTGCGATGGTCATCATCCGCCTCGCGCCATAGCGTTGGCCCAGGGTGCCGTTTACGATCTGGCCCAGGGCATAAACCGCGGCATAGGTGGATGGGATGGTTCCAATATCGGCGCTGGTCCAGCCGGGGAAGGAAAGGAGGATCTGCGGCTGGGCCACCGCAAAGTTCACCCTGCACAGGTAGTAGGAGGCATAGGCACCCCACAGCAGCCAGAAAACCTGCAACTGGCTCGAGCGAAGGCGTGGGTTGGCATTTTCAATATCAGTCATGCGGCGTGCGCGTATTTTGGTTGGAGCGGTTGGATGGTCAAGCCGCAAAAGCTGCGGATGTGCTGTTTTCCGGGAGGGAACGAAAATCTGGCGAATTGAACCGGGTTTGCCCGCCAAAACACGGTCTGATCCAGCGATGAATGGGTCCCCCGGACGCAGAAAGGCCGGCCAACCCGAAGGTTGACCGGCCTTTGGATGATGATCTGACAGGTGTTACTGGCGGACCCGGAAGAACTTGATCGGGCCGGGGCCGGAGACTGTATACGGGTTGGCGGCACCCACGACATCCGTCCAGGGACCGGTGACCGTATCCGCCTGCTGCAGAACGCTGCCATTCTGCCAGGTGACTACGACACCGGATTGTCCTCGGGCGACCTGAACCTTCGGCAGGAGGGGGATGGCATCGGTGGGGACAAACGCCTCGATCGCGCCCGGATCATTTTCGTTCATCAGGTAGCGGATGTTGAGCGGATTGATGTTGAGCCACTCGAGGCTGGCGCTGCCACCCTCGTTGAAGAACACCAACCGGAAGGGATAGAGGCCTTCCTTGCCGACGAGGAAGTCGGTGCTCCAGGGGGCGTCATCACCGCCACAGCCGGTGCACTGGGTGAAGAGGAAATCCACGGGGATCTCATCGAGACCGGTGCCTGCGTAGAGGGCGAAGCCCTGCTGCATGGTGATGTTGAAGTGGTAATAACCTGGCTTCAGGTGCAGGAGCGTGCGGGCCTCCAGAACGAACATGTTGCCGGGTTCGGTGCTGCTGCTGATGGCGGGGAACTTGCGGTCATTGGCCTTGTTGCCAATGGCGCGTCCGTCAATCTGGTAATTGATCGTGTCGTTCTCGATGTAATAGCCTAGAGAATTCCTCAAGGCCGGATTTGCCAGGTTGGTGGTCTGCGGCGGGTTGGCCAGAATTCCCAGTGCGTCGGCGACGGAAAACAGGCTGTAGCCCTCGTTAGGATCTGGGGCTATAACACTGAGGGCGAAGCCGCGCTGTTGATACTTGGCTGGATCCAGAGCCAGAGCCTGGGAGGCAGGCAGGGTGGGATAGGCCGCATAGTCCATCGCTGTGAAGGACCATTCCCTGCTGTAGCTGCCTGCGACGGCGGCATCGTCACTGAAGGTGATTTTTGCCGTGTGTGTGGAGGAGGATGCGAACATCGCGGGCTGGAACGTCACAGTGATCGAAGTGCCGTTTGTGACCACGACCGGCTGGACTGCCGCACCATCGACGGTGAGCCTCAGGCTCGCCAGGTTGACCTTCCGGTCCCCATTCTTCAGGACAACCTGAATGGGCGAATTGGGATGGACATTGGCCGCACCCTCGCCGGGGGCAACGCTGAAGATTTCAACCGGCTTTCCGGAGCCACCGCTTGAGGCGATCTGCTCGGCGAGCATGAACACGCCGCCACCATAGCCCTTGTAGGCGTGGGCGCCGGGCATGCCTCCATTCGCCAGTCCGATGCTATGGGTGGTGCGGATGATGATTTTGCCATCTGCGCCGGGGTTGATGTCGTTCCAGCGGGCCACATATCCTGCACCGTTCTCTCCCGTGCTGAATTCCACGGAATCATCGCTGATCTTGAATGTGCCCGGAGTGCTGGCATAGGAATAGGCATCTGCACCGACGATGCGCCAATTTGTGACGCGATCGGCGTATCCGGCCCCGCCATTGCGGTTGGCTGTGCCGACGAAGGAATATTGTTTGGCGGGGTTCAATCCCGTGAAGGTCAGGTCAATGTGCCATCCCGGGGAATCTCCATAGCTGATGTTGCCGGCGAGATCAACGATGCCTTTGAACACGTCCGCAGCATCGGTGCCCACTGTGTAATCGGCCGCATCCCCGGCGTTGTTCACGCTGCCGGTGGAGATGGTTTCAGTGTATTCGGCATTGATGCCTGAGTCGGTTCCGTCTGCGAGCCGCTTGACGTGGGCGGAATTGGTGTCGCCAGTGAAACTGCGTCCGATGCCGATGGTGGTGGTGTTCGCTGCGTTCACCTGGCCGCTCTTGTAGGCGCTGTCGTTAAACGCCTGCCAGCGGAACGGTGTGTCGAGCTGCTGTTTCACCATGAAAACACCGCCGCCGTAGCCCTTGTAGGCGTGTGCGCCTGCAAGGCCGCCATTTGCGGCACCGACGGTATGGCTGGTGCGGATGATGATTGTGCCATCGCTTCCGGGCTTGATATCGGTCCAGCGGGCGACATACCCGGCACCGTTCTCTCCCGTGCTGAATTCGACGGAATCATCGCTGACCTTGTGAGCACCGGCGGAACTCGCATAGGTGAAGAAGTCGGCTCCGATCAATTTCCAATTGGTCACACGGTCTGCATAGCCAGCGCCGCCGTTGCGGTTGGCAGTGCCCACGAAGGTGTAAAACCGAGTGGGATCCAGACCGGTGACTTTGAGATCCACGTACCATCCCGGGGAGTCTCCGTAGCTGATGTTGCCAGCCAGGTCCACCTTGCCCTTGAAAACTGCCTCGGCATCCGTGCCGGCGGCGTAATCAGCGAAGTCCCCCGCATTGTTCACGCTGCCGGTGGAGATTGTTTCAACATAGGCCACATTGGCCTGGGTATTCTCACCATCCACAAGGTTTTTCAAATTGCCGGTTGTGGCCTCACCGGTGAAACTCCGGCCTACGCCATAGGTGGTGACGTTGTCCGCATTGATCTGTCCGGTCTTGAAGGCGCTGTCGTTGTAGGCTTCCCATTCCTCGGGTTGCATGGCGAGCAGGAAAACGCCGCCAGCATAGCCCTTGTAGGCGTGCGCTCCGGGGATGCCCCCGTTCGCAGCACCCACGGAATGAGTGGTGCGGATCGTTACTGTTCCATCCCGGCCCGGGCTGATATTTTTCCAGCCTGCAACCAATCCATTGGTGTTATTACCGGTGCTGAATTCGACGGAATCATCGGAAATTTTCTGGGCTGCTACGGAGCTTGCATAGGTGAAGGAGTCTGCGCCAATAATCTTCCAGTTCGTGACGCGGTCGGCGTAACCATCACCGCCGTTGCGGTTGGCAGTGCCATAGAAAGTGTAGCGGCGCTTGGGGTCCAACCCGGTGATCTTGAGATCCACATACCATCCGGGGGCGTTGCCATAGCTCATGTTGCCGGCAATATCCACCATGCCGTTGAACAGCTTCTCGGCGTCGGAGCCCACCGCGTAGGTGGCGGCATCGGAGGCGGAATTCACGTTGCCGCTGGAGATCACCTCGATGAATTGAACGGTGACGCCGGTGTCTGTCCCGGTCTTCTGAATTTTGAGGTTGCCGTTGGTGCCTTCACCGACAAAGTTGGCCCCCAGACCGAGGGTCGTGACATTATCGGCATTGACCTGACCTGGTTTGTAGGCGCTGTCGTTGTAGGCGACCCAGCCTGGAGCCGGAGCGGCGTGGCCGAGGGTGAGGGTCAATAGCAGGGCGCATATTGGCCAGAACAGGGAGCGGGTCGAACCCTTCGTTGTATGGTGCATATTGAAGTGCTGTTTCGGATCTTTCAGTGTTTACGTTATCGGTCGGTCGCCCCAGAGCAGTTTAGCCGACCATGGACAATGGCCGGATGGCTGTTGATTAGACTTTATCTCAGGTGCAACGTGGGGAAGCTTATGCCAGCCGTCAGAATCGTCAAGTTACAGATGTGTGTCGAAAGCTCCGCGATCGATGGTTGGCGTGAACCCCGCCGGACGATTACTCAGGGGCGGCAGGGTGCCCGGGGCCTTTTCGACCGGGCGTGGTGGCGGGAACTATCTTGCTGACGGATTCCGGCATGGATGGTAGCGTGCTGAGCCAATGAGCCCGACTGAAAACCAATCGAATCCTGCCGGGGGTTCTCCGGACCCTGAACTGCCATCCAGCGTGATGGAACTGATTCGCAAAGGAGACGGTCACAAGATTGCCGCCATCAAGGAACTTCGTTCCCAGCGCCCCGGGTTGGAGTTGGCCGAAGCGAAACGGATTGTTGAGGAGACGGGGGCACGGATTGGCACGATGAGTGTGACCAAGAATGGATGCTTCATCGCCACGGCATGCCTCGGGGACCACGACCATCCCTGCGTGCTGGAACTGCGGGAATTCCGGGATGACCGCCTGATGACCACCATGGCAGGACGGGCAGTCGTGGAACGGTATTACCGATGGTCTCCCACTCCTGCGGGATGGGTGGCGAAAAGCAGGGTCCTTAGGGCGCTCGCCAGGGTCTTGATAGTCGCACCCGCACTGGTTGTCGCGCGGATGATGCATCGGGGCTCAGAAAGAAAGCCACAAGGGCGCCGCTCCAGCCCGCACCGACGCAACCCACACGCATGAAGATCGAGCCACGAGCAATGGGCGCAAGGCTTTCGCTAATGGTGGCGGCTCTCGCCCTTGGAATTTTGGTCATGAACACAGCAACAGGAGAGGAAAGGGTGGTTAAAATTGCATCTGCCCAGATTTTTTGTCTGGATGGCGACAGATCCGGCAATCTGGTGCGGATAGAAAATGCTGTGAGCAGGGCGAAGTCAGAGGGGGCGGATCTGGTTGCGTTTCCGGAGTCCTGCCTCTTTGGTTGGGTGAATCCGGATGCCCACAAACGGGCCTGTCCCATCCCCGGGGAGGATTCAGACATCCTATGCGGGTTTGCGAAGCGGCACAAAATATTTATTCACATAGGACTGGATGAAAAGGAGGGGGACAAACTGTATGGGGCGGCAATTCTGATTGATGACGAGGGAAAAATCCTTCTGAAGCATCGCAAGAACAACGTGCTCGCTGAGTTGATGACTCCCCCCTACACGCCGGGCAGCGGGGTGTCTGCGGTGGCCACCAAGCTGGGCCGGATCGGTGTGATGATCTGTGCCGATTCCTTCCGGGCGAGCCTGCTCGGCCAGATGCGTGAATTGAACCCGGATTACGTTCTCATCCCATACGGGTGGGCGGCAAAGGAATCCCAATGGCCCGACCACGGCCTTGAGTTAAAAAAGACTGTGCAGAAGGCTGCGAAGGCTATCGGGAGTCCGGTGATCGGAACGGATCTGGTGGGTGCGATATCAAAGGGCCCCTGGGCCGGGCAGGTGTATGGGGGGCAGAGCGTTGGGGCGGATGGCACCGGGGAGATTCTTTTTGTTTTGAAGGACAGGGACGTGGATCTTGGCCTGATCACAATCAGAATCAGGTAGGATGGATGTGGTTTGTGGATGAAAGTCTTTGGACGGCAGGGCATTGCAGCGAGCGCTTCCAGGGAAAATCGTTCAGAGTTTTGATTTTTTTGGAAAATACTATTGCGTGCGGGGGTGGATTTGCTATATTCCGCCCTCCGTTTCCCCAGTGAGGGGTTTCGGAATAGAAAACCATTAACAGACAATTGTTCTTTGTATGGCTGGACAACGCATACGCATTCGCCTGAAGGCCTATGACCACAGGGTCATTGACCAATCCGCCCGCGACATAGCGGACACCGTCAAGCGGACGGGAGCCCGGGTCGCCGGGCCGATACCGCTTCCCACACGAGTTGAGCGCTTCACTGTTCAACGGTCTCCCCACTCGGATAAGAAATCCCAGGAAACGTTTGAGCAGCGCACACACAAGCGCCTGATCGACATCATTGAGCCAACCGCGAAGACGGTGGACGAACTCAAGAAACTGAACCTGCCTGCGGGCGTCGATATCACCATTAAAATTTAACACATATGCTCGGCCTTATTGGAAAAAAGCTCGGCCAGACGCGCATTTATGACGCCAAAGGTGTCATGACTTCGGTGACGATTGTTCTCGCCGGACCAAACCGCGTGCTGCAGTGCAAGACACAGCAATCCGACGGCTACAACGCCGTGCAGCTTGGTTTTGACGACCAGAAGGAACAGCGGCTGACAAAGCCCCTGCTGGGTCATATCAAGAAGCAGAACGGTGTGGCTGTCAAAAAGATCATGGAGTTCCGCGACTTCACCAAGGATGTGAAGCCGGGGGATGTCGTCGGGGTGGGACTGTTTGCCCCCGGGGACTACATTGATGCAATCGGCGTGACGAAAGGTCGCGGCTTCGAGGGTGTTGTGGCTCGCCACGGCTTCCGCGGCGGCGATTCGACCCACGGCGCGAAGGGGTGGCACCGCCGGGGCGGCGCAATCGGTCAGCGTCTGTTCCCTGGAACGGTCATGCGCGGAATGCGGATGCCCGGCCATTTGGGGCAGGTCCGCCGCACGACGCAGAACCTGCAGGTTCTTCAGGTTCGCGAGGAGGAAAACATCATTCTCATCAGGGGTGCGATCCCCGGATCCGAAGGTGATTATGTGGTGATCCGCGAGTCGAAGAAACGCCCCAAGGGCTGGAAGCCGCATGCGGATCGTCCGGAAAACAAGAAGGCAGAAACCAAGAAAAAGTAATTACCTGCCATGAAGCTTACAATTAAAGACATCAAAGGAAACGCCCAGGGCGAGTTGGATGTGCATTTTGACATCATTGAGGACTCCCGGGGCACACAGGCGGTGCATGACGTTGTGGTGGCCCACCAGGCTGCCAAGCGCATGGGCACAGCCTGCACCAAAACCATGGGCGAAGTCGCCGGATCGGGGAAGAAGCCCTGGCGCCAGAAGGGCACAGGCCGTGCCCGTGCTGGTTCCTTCGCATCACCCCTGTGGCGTGGTGGTGGCGTGGTATTCGGGCCCAAGCCCCGGGACTACACCAAGAAGGTCTCCCGCAACACCCGCCAGCTCGCGCTGCGCAAGGCTCTCTCTGAGCGCCTCCGCGCCGGTGATGTGGTTGTTGTGGATGACATCAAGCTCACATCCTCCAAGACCAAGGAGTTCACCGCCGTTCTGGCGACGCTCGGTCTGGATGGTGGCACCACCCTGCTGGTTCTGGATGCTGCCGAGAAGAACGTCATGCTCGCGGCGCGAAACGTTGCGAATGTGTTCGTCTCCTCCAGCGAAACCGTCAACACCTACGAACTGCTCCGCAGCGACAAGCTCATCTTTACCCGCGGCGCCTTTGAAAAAGTTCAGGCCCGCCTGAACAAGGAATAACATGAATTCATTCCAGATCATCAAAACCGTGCGCCTTACCGAAAAGGGCACCCGACAGGCCGAAGACCTAAACCAATACACGGTGGTCGCTGATCCGCGTGCCAACAAGACGCAGATCCGGCAGGCCGTGCAGGAGTTGTTCAAGGTGAAAGTCACCAAGGTGAACACCCTGAATGTTCGTGGCAAGCTTCGCCGCCAGCGCACCGCCCAGGCCGGGCGTTCCTCAAACTGGAAGAAGGCCATCATCACGCTCAAGGACGGGGACAAGATTTCCCTGACCTGAGCCCAGTCTGACTCATTTGCACGAGGCGCGAGGGTTTTTCCTTCGCGCCTCGTTTTCCTTGTACAGCGCTGGACAGTTGATGGCGCAGTTGGTAATGGCAGGCAGAGGATGTCTCGCAAGGGGACGCCGGGACGTAGGGAAGCCGACTCCTTCATTGGGTGCCGTTTAAAAAATGGATGGGTCGATCCATGCGGCGGGGGGATGGCGGGCTTTTTGGATGAACAACACCCGGTTGACTTTATTTTTTCTGCTGCCCAGAATGGGGCCATGAAGCGCCGACAATTTCTCAAATCCCTGGCATATACTGGAGCCGCAGGGATGATTCTGCCCCGGACCAGACTGTTTGGGGCGGATGCACCCAATAACAAGCTGAACATCGCCCTGATCGGGACATGGGGGCGGGGTGAGGCGCACTTTGGCGGGCTGGCAAAGGAGAACGTGGTGGCCCTGTGCGATGTGGATGAGAACCACCTGGCGTTTGGTGCGAAGCGCTTCCCCGGAGCCAAGCATTATTCTGATTGGCGGAAGTGCCTGGAGCAGAAGGACATTCAGGCGGTGGTTTGCTGCTCGCTGGATCACACCCATGCATTCGTCAGCAATTGGGCCCTGAACCGCGGGCTGCATGTTTATTGCGAGAAACCCCTCGGAATCAGCGTCGAGGAGACCCGGGTGGTTCGGGCGAACTACCTCAAGAACAAGGGGAAGCTTGCAACGCAGGTGGGCACTCAGAGGCATGCCTACGAGAACTTCAATCGTGTGCGGGAAATGATCCGCGACGGCGCGATTGGGGATCTGCAGGAGGTGAATGCCTGGGGTGACCGCAAACTGCCCAGAGCGGGATATCCGGCTGGTGAGGGGGAACCACCCTCCCACCTCAAATACGATTTGTGGCTTGGGCCATCCCCGCATCATCCGTACAGCCCGGAATATTTCAAGGGTGGGCCTGGCATGAACTGTCTTTCCTGGAACATGTTCTGGGATTTTGGAACGGGGCAGGTGGGGGATATGGGCAGCCATACCATGGATCTGGCCTGGAACGCGCTTGATGCTGAATTGCCGACCAGTGCGGAGGCCAAGGGGGACCCGATCAACCCTGAGGTGAGCCCGGTCAAGCTTGAGATGCACTGGGACATTCCTGCAAACGACTGGCGTCAGGCCATCCGGGTGGGTTGGTTTCAGGGAGGAGCTCTTCCGGAATGTCCATCGCGATATATCGATCTGAAGAAGATCGACCACGGTGCCATCTTTGAGGGGAGCAAGGGTATCCTTGTGGCCGATTTTAACACACGTGCCCTATACCCCCAGGGGAATCAGGCCGACCTTTCCTACTACAAGCCGCGCCAGAAGAAGGATCTGCTGCCGCCCCTTGGAGATTTCCAGCAGGAATGGATCAATGCCTGCAAAGGCAGCCTGAAAACATCCTGCGACTTTGATTACGGTGGCAAGATGATCGAGATGCTGATGCTCGGGTTGGTGTCCTACCGGGTCGGAAAGAAGATCAAGTATGATCCCGCCACTGGCACAGTGACGGATTGCCCCGAGGCGGCGCAGTTTGTGAAGCGGAAGTATCGCGAGGGTTGGACACTGAACGGCTAGGATTTCACATGAGCGACACCCTACCAAAAGCTCCTCTGTGGCGACGGGTGTTGCGAGGGGGCATCAAGCTGTTTCTGGTTCTGGCGGTGGTTTTCGCCGCCCGGGTCATCTACACCTACAGGGACCGGAACCCGGGCTATGCCTTGAATCTGGAGCGGACGGCGGAGCGATGGCTGGCCGAGCCGCAACCGCTGAAGGTCGGTTTTGCCCGGGCGACCATCAATCCGGACATGAACGATCCGAAGCACCCGGTCTGGCTGGCGGGCTTCAGCCAGCACCGGGCTGCAACGAAGCAGCATGACGATCTTTGGGCGGTGGCGAGTGTGCTGGATGACGGCCATACCCGGATCGGCATTGTGGCGCTGGATGCCATTGGCTTTTTTCATGATGATGTGGTCGAGGTGCGGCGGAGGTTGAAGGCGGAATGGAAGCTGGACTATACGGTTGTCTGCTCCACCCACAACCACTCCACTCCGGATCTCATGGGACTCTGGGGACCGGATATTTTCCACACGGGTGTGAACAGCTCCTACCGGGAGCATGTGATTGCGACCGTTGCGAAAGTTCTCGGCGAGGCTGCGGGAGGATTGCAACCGGCGTTGGTGTCCATCCATGAGCTGAAGACGCCGCCCGCGGGGCTGGTCACGGACACCCGGAAGCCGGAGGTCTATGACGCGGACCTCCGGTTCATGCATTTCACGAATCCCACAAATGGCTCCACCATCGGCTCCATTGTGGGCTGGGGAAACCATCCGGAGACGGTCTGGGGGCGGAACACGGAAATCACATCCGACTATTGCGGCTATCTGCGTGATGGTCTGGAGAAGGGGATTACCGAGGATGGACGCCTCATGGCGGCCGGGGTTGGTGGCATCCACATGTTCGTCAACGGAGCCGTGGGCGGGTTGATGAGCACCACGCCGAATGTCACGGTGCGGGACCCGTATCTGGGCGGGGAATTCAAGGAACCCACACACGACAAGGCCCGGGCACTCGGCCGGCAGCTGGTCTCCCGCATTCTCCCGGTGATGCAGGATGCGACCGCCCTCCGCACAAACCAACTCCCCATCACGGTGCGAGCCAGGACTCTGATTGTGAAATCGGACAACCCCGGCTTTCTGCTGGCACCTGTGCTTGGGTTGCTCGATCGCGGCCAGGTTGGCTGGATGACGATGCGGACGGAGGTGGCGGTGCTGACACTCGGGGATGCGAGCGTGATCTGTGTGCCGGGTGAACTATATCCGGAACTGGCCAATGGCGGGATCGAAAAGGCCCCCGGCGGGGATTTCGGGATTGAGCCGCTGGAGGTTCCCCCGCTGCGGGAGTTGGTGCCGGGCAAAGTTAAATTCCTGTTCGGCCTGGCGAACGACGAGATCGGTTACATCATTCCCAAATCGGAATGGGACCGCAAACCACCCTACATTTACGGATCCGACCACGGTGTCTATGGAGAGGTGAATTCCATGGGGCCGAATACTGCGATGACCCTCCATGAGGCGTTGCGGGAACTCTCCGGGCAGGTCAAGGGATCAGGCGCCCGCTGAGTTTCTCCCAGCGGGGTCCGGGGCGAATTGTTTACCGGTTAGGCCCCCGGTAGATGCATTGGGCAGTGCAGGTTTCCGCAACCACAATCTCGGTGAGGAGCGGGAGCTGTGGCTGGAGCCGGTTCCAGATCCAGATGGCGATGTTTTCGCTGGTGGGGTTCTCCAGGCCCGGGACATCGTTCAGGTGGTAGTGATCCAGTTTTTCCCACAGCGGCCGGAATGCCTTCGTGATGTCCGCGTAATCCATGACCCATCCAAGCTGCGGATCGCATGGACCCTCCACAACTACTTCGACCTTGAAGCTGTGTCCGTGGAGCCGCCGGCATTTGTGCGCTTCGGGCAGGAGCGGCAGCAGATGGGCTGCCTCAAATTGGAACGTTTTTCTTAATTGCATGAAATCTTGAGTGGTTGTGGAGTGGGATCAAAATTCCCAATCGGTCCAGGTGATGAGGTCGGCGAGGGCGGGGCGGCCATCGTGGCGCCAGTGCAGGGGAGGTTCCTGCATTTTGCCGATCGGGCAAACGCGGGCGGCCCCCCAGCGGGCCAGTTCGGTGGCAAGCCGCTCGGCCTGTTCTTCCGGGGCTGCGAGGCCCACGGTGGAAACGGACCGGCGGATGTCGTCGGCGCCTTGAAGCACCTCCTCCAGGTTCCTGGCGCTTTTGATGTAGAGAAACCGGTTCAGGCAGGAGTGTTGAAAGTGCGGGTTGCTCTCATAAACCACCGTCCAGGCCGTTGAGCCGGGGCTGCACCAGAGGCGCGTGCCGGGTGTGTGCGCTGAGCGGATCTCGTAGAAGGAACGTCGGGAGGCAATCGCTGCCGACTCCGGCAGTGGCAGGGTGCCCCTCGGTTGAATCTGCTCCCGGGCTGCCAGCTCCTCCGCCACCAGCTCAGCGAATTGCTCAGGGGAGGCGGCACCCCCCTCCTCAACATAAACCGCATGGGGGGAGAGGCAGCCCAACTGGTCCCATGCCGACACATCGGCCGCGACGCGGGTGGCGACCCTGCGGGCGTGTCCATGAGCCAGCACGGCGGCAGAGACAAATCCGAAGCTCACCCGGTGGCCGTAGCCGAGGAACCGGGCTTTGGGGGACACCCGGGCGCGGATGTCGGCGATGGCCTCGTCGGACCCGGTGGCGGTGATAAAGTCGGCAGTGGTGAGAAGGGGCTCATTGAGATCCTGCCTTTCATGGGGCCAGGTTCCCAGTTCAAGGCATGCTCCGAGCTTGGGCTCCACATGGTAGATCAGGTGGGCATAGATCCGGGGGATGAACGCGCCGCCGGATGCGCACTTGACCCATTGCGACGAGCGGGTGAGGAGCCCCAGGGTCATGCTCATCAACGCGGGGATTGGAAGGTTTCCCGCAGTGAAATGGAGGATGAGTTCCGGACCCCGGGCCAGGGAGAGTCGGGCATGCTGCTCATCGCGATTCGGGGCTGATGGCTTGTCGAGGCAGCGCAGATGGCCCAGATCCTGGCGCAGGAGAGCCTCGAAATTCTCCTGTGTGAACTGGCGGAAAAACGTGTCGAGTCCACGCGCCAGAGTCTCGGAACTGAAGCCGGTGGCGGCCGGGCCATGATTCAGGGCCAGCTTGCGCAGGGGAAATCCCGGCTCCAGCCATTGTTCGGCAGCGTGGCAGAGGACGCCGATCATCCAATCCGTGGAGCGGTGCGTGAGGAACTGCTCCCGGTTGCGCCTAAGCGAGTCACAGGACTCGGCAATCATCCGGGGGGTGATCACCGCCTCGGCGGGCAGGTCGGCAATAAAGTAGTCAGGGAGATTCATGGGATGTGGGTGGGTTGTGTTCAGGGTGCCATCAGGGAGCATCCGCGTGCCTCGGCCCGGGGTTGGCGGCCGATCAGTTCAAAGCCGTCCCCCCGGCGCACTGCCAGATCCTCTGTCTGGATCGCCAAGACGGAATGGACATTTGCCAGGTCAAAAATTTGCAGCAGACCCGCTTTGCCATCCATAGCTTCCACGCCGGTCTCCGGGGAGATGATTCGCGCCCGCGCCCAGGGCGGGAAGTGCAGGGGGGTGCCAGCTTTATGGCCGCAGATCCGGTCGTAGGCCTGGGAGGATAATTCAGCCATGCCATATTCGGTAATGATATTGGATTGAGGCAGTCCGAGCCGGGAGCACAAAAGGCTGTGCAGCTCCGCCTTTGGAACGGAACGCGTTCTGCCCTTGTAACCCCCCGTCTCGAGAATGCGCGAGCCCGGGGGAAGGTGAAGGCGGGTAACCGGGGCATCCATCGCATCCAGCAGGTTCAGAAATAGAAACGCGGTTCCGAGCAGCACGACAGGAGTTTGCTTTGCGCAGGCCTCGTTCAGGGCGGACAGGACCTCCTGCGGATGGAGTTCCCAATCCCCGGAAGGGCCGACCCTGCTGCACCAGTGAAAGGATGCAGGTTCCACCCTTGCGCGGATCGTGGAGAACATGTGAATGAGCGAGGAATGCGGAGCCAGATGCGACGGAGGGGTAAGGCTGATCCATGACAGGCCCTGCCCAAAAGCGCACCCCTCAGGCAGGAGATGCTGTTGGAAGGGTGGCCATAGAGAGTGCTCGTAAATCGAAAGGGATGCAGTGCTGTGCAGATGGCGGCTTGGGCGCTGGTCGGTGGTGCCACTGGAGCAAAACCAGCGGGATCGTTCCCCGGTGGGGATGCTTGTGATGTCCCACTCCTTGAATGCGGAGGTGGGCACCGTGGGGATTTCCGACCAGTGGGAAACGGTGCGCGTGGTCTTTCCACTGCGCTCGCAGAGGAGGCGGTAGATCGGGTTATGTTCCGATTGCAGGGAAAACAATTCCATCGCGAGCGTGTTGAAATGGCTATCGGAGTCGATGCCTGCCACGGGATGAACAGCCATCACGCCCTTGAGCCGGGCGATGAACGCTCCAATTGAATTGTCTGAACACATGCGGTTTTGGTTTCTTCCAGGCTGGTTTTCCGCAACAGCCCGGACCATAGGAATACAACGAAAAGGCCCTGATGACAATCGATTTGAGGGAGGGACATAAATCGAGGCGGGATGAAAACTCCAGATGATCAGTCGATTTCTGGATTTGCTCCGGGGCGTCCCAATGGTTTCCGAACTCCGGTTGGCAACGCACTGCAGTTTGCCGCTGAGCACCGGGAGGGTGGTGTGGTGCCCGGAGGCGTTGTGTCCTGGGGGAGGCATGCGCGCAACTCTGGAACAACGATCCGGACGCCTGGCTGCATGGTTGTGGAGCCTCCCGGCCAGGTCGGGGTGGGGGGATTGGATGCTAAATGGAGCTAATCAGAAACATTTGTCTAAATAAATATGGCCCTTGACATCGGCTTATGTCGGATTTATAAAATGAATAATGTATACCAAATCTCCCCAAATCAGGTCTGGTCACCTATTGTCTGCACTCCACGGTTTTCATCAAAAATGGCATGCGCTATGGCGGGGATTGTTTGGGGTTGTTCTGTGTTGTTTTATGTTGATGCAGGTACAGTTGCAGGCGATGCCAATCATTTATGATTTTGCCCCGAGCAGCGGCCATCCAGGTGACAAGATCAGCGTTACAGGTAAGAATCTGGATCAGACGAAACTTCTCTTCGTAGGTGGCTATGGGTGCGATTTCCTGATCGATAACGGTCAGCATTTGATCGTGACCGTGCCTGAGGCTGCGGCCAGTGGTCCCATCGAAATTTATGCTGCTGACAGTGTGGTGCAGAGTCAGGGTGTCTTCACAGTGATTCTTCCCAGTGAGGTTCCCGTCATCGTGGCTGTTGATCCGATCTCAGGCCCCCCTGGTCTCAAGATCTTCCTGAGAGGAACGAATTTTATTGGCACGACGGCGGTCTTGGTGGGCGGTGCGGATGCGGAATTTGTAGTCCTGAAGAACAACCGGATCGTGGTCACCGTGCCACCCAAAGCGCAGAGTGGCCCGATTCAGATCATGACGCAGATGGGCGCATCCAAGAGTCCGGAGGTATTCAATGTCACGCTGCCAGTGCCGTTACCACAAATCATTTCATTTAAACCAAACAAGGGTTCGAACGGAACAGATGTTGTGATCACCGGCAGTTCCCTGACTGGGATAAAGAATGTGCTTTTCGGTGGGATGCCAGCGGAGTTTCATCAAGTGGACGAGACGTCGGTAGTGGTCAAAGTGCCAGCGGGTGCAGGGTCAGGATCCATAACGATTCAGACGGCCAATGGATCCACGACCAGCGAGGACGACTGGGATGTTCTTACCGAGCCGAGAATGCCTCGGATAGATGGATTTTCTGAGTGGCAGGGCAAATATGGCGACAAGATTCGCATTCGGGGAGGAGGCTTTGGGGGGACGCAGAGGGTTTATCTTGCGGCGGTGCCAGTCGAGTTTACCGTCTTGAGTGCGAGCGAGATAGAACTGGTAATACCAAAGAACGGGTCAAGCGGTGCGGTGGTCATCAACACCGCCTCCGGTCAGATTGCGAGTGACATGGTGCTGGTCGTGAGTGTCCCCAACACCCCGCCACCGCTCGCGCCGAAGGTTTCTGCCGCCGGCCTAAGAACGGGTGGGCAGGTTCAGTTTCAATTTTTGGCGGAACCCTTTCACCCCTATCTGGTGGAGTATGCTGACGTCTTGAGTTCGGCCACCCAACCGGAGTGGAATCAATTGTCCACGGAACAACCCCGGGGAATTCCGCAGGTTGCAACCGTGCAGGACACAAGCCTGGCCCCGTCACGCTTTTACCGGGTCAGACCAAATCTGAGCGGGTTCCTGAATTGGGACTTTGAGCTGGGTTTGGTCGGCTGGACCGCAACGGGAGATGCGTTTGGTAATCAACCGGTCTGGGGCGAGGCGTATCTGAAGAGTCAGACCGAGACTTCCGACCTGGTGAATCGTATAGGAGGTGATTACTGGAATGTCCGGGTCCATCTCGGACATCATGGTGATTATTGGATTGGCACAGGGCAGCAACATCCCGAACAGGGGTCGCCTCTTGTTGAAGATCCGACGCCTTTGGACACACACACGGGCACCCTCACCTCGCCTGATTTCCGCCTGGGGCAGCCCTGGGTGTCATTCCTCATAGGCGGTGGGTTCAGTGCCCCACACACGGTCTCAGATATACCGTACGTGGAAATTGATGCCAGACCGAACAACGATTTGGAGCGAACGGTGTGGAGGTATGCCTATGCCGATGCTGGGGGAGGTTTTTTTCGCATATCCACGGCCTACGTGTTGGATGGAGACAAGGAGATGATGAGGCGGCATGTCGTGAATCTGGACAACGTGCTCAACCACATCGTGCACGTTCGTATCGTTGACAACTCACCGAAAGGCCATATCAACGTGGACGACTTCCGGTTTTCAACAGCGGATCCACGACCGGATCTCATCTCGGTGGGTGGCATCTATCGGGATCAGGATGCTCCCGTCTGGGGGGTGGCCGACACGCATACGCACCCCGTGGCCAACCTAGGATTTGGCGGGCAGCTTATTTCGGGTTGCTGTGTTGGTGAGCCGCAGGATGCCCTGCAGAGTTGCGAAACCAGTCATCGAGTGGGTGGGGCTGGCGGTTGCATCCCTTTTGGTCCGGTTTGTGCGCCGTCCATCCTGCTGGCTCAATTGGTGGGCACTACGGGGCATGCCACCGGTGGCTATCAATATGGTTTCGACGGCTGGCCCAGTGTTCTTGAACAGGGTGTTCACCAGCAAATGTATATCGATTGGATTCGGCGTGCGTGGCAGGGTGGGCTGAGGCTCATGGTCGCTCATGCGGTTCACGCCCGCATCCTGGCGGATATGTACTTTTCAACGGGCGATGACAAAGGGGATATTCCGGTGGCTGAGGCGCAGATCCGGGCCATCAAGGCCATGGCAGCTGCGAACTTTGACTTTATGGAAATCGCGCTCACGCCAAGGGATGCGCGGCGGATCATCCATTCAGGCAAACTGGCCATCGTGTTGGGGATTGAGCAGGACAGGCCATTTTTGGTGCCGGGTGCAGGCACCACGGATGCGGCCATCAACAATTCCATCGCAGATGCCTACACACGGCTGGGAGTCCGGCATCTGTTCATGATGCACCTGGGGGACAATCCATACGGAGGGTTTGCCTTCTACAACTCACTTTGGATTTACAACAGCTGGTATCTTAATGGGAGTTATCCTGTCGCGTTGAACCCCGCGACTGTGGGGATCACGGATCCCCTCGAGTGGCGCTTCGAAGCTTCCGGTTTCATGCAGGTGGGATCCTTCTTTCTGGGTGTTGCCGCATTCCCGCCAGCTCCGATCTATTCTGGTGGCGCGAATATTAACGCCCGCCCGCTCCAGCCAGCGGGCACAACGTTCATCCGCGGGATGATGCGTCATGGAATGGTGATAGATATCGATCACATGGGGCTTGTCACAAAAGGCGGGGTTCTTGATCTGGCTGAGGCCCAGCATTATCCTGTCATTTCGGGGCACAGCGGTTTCACCGAGCTGGCATGGAATGGAGCCGAGACATCCATCATCGATAAGAAGGCTGCTGAGAGCGACTTGACGCCGACGCTGGTGGCCCGCTTGCGCGCAATGAATGGCATGGTTTCCCCGATCACAATCGCCAAGGATTTTCGCGCATGGGGAACCAAGGTGGCTGTAGACATGCCCGGATCTGCGAAGACATGGGCACAATCCTATCTCTATGCGATTGACCATATGGGTGGTCGGAATGTTGGCCTTGCGACGGATTTCGGAGGTTTGATCCATGGATCAGGTCCGCGATTTGGGATGAAAGCGGCATTCGTGGTGAAGGAGGATGATCTTCGCAAGGGGGCCCGCGCGGTCAACCTTCGAAACCAGAGAAACGGTGTCCGTTACGCCGAGCCGATCAATGACTATCGGGAGCACCGCTTTCAGGGCCCCAATTCCGCCTCTCCGCTGTATGATGGTGATCAAAAGGAGTATTGGGAGGCCATCGCATTATTCCAGTCGGGAGCAGATCCTGATCATGTTGCGTATCCGAAGCCGCGCACAGAACGGATAAAATATTTGAGCAGGGGAATGAGGACCCGGGACGAGGCCCAGTTGGCGGCAGCGCTTATCGACCTCCCTCCCTTGATTCCTGGAGACTCCCCCCACGAGGTGCGGGCAGGATATTACGTCAGGAACGGATTGGTGCCGCGGATGGGTGACGATTTGAGAGTCGCGCAAATTTACGACAAGCTCCTTCCGATTTGGGGCAAATGGAACGATATGCAAGGCAGCAACGTTCCTCTCCATCGCTGCACCATGAGCTGTGTTGTCGAGAATGATCCTGCCAAGCCATTTGTGAAGGATTGGGACATCAACCTGGACGGCATGGCACACTTCGGAATGCTCCCCGACTTTCTTCAGGATCTGAAGAACTGCGGTCTCGACCGAGAAGATCTGAAGCCCCTTTTCAACTCGGCTGAGGACTATATTCGTCTGTGGGAGCGTTCGGAGCAGGCCCGTCTGGTTCCTTAAGTTCCAGAGGCGGACCCAATCTCTGGGGTGCTGCTGCTCCTTGTTATAAGGGGTGGCGCATTCCGGCTTGTTGGTCAGGGGGTGGTGGTTTGTGTTCCCCGGAGCGGATGGAGAGAATGGGTTGGTTTTCCGCAAGAGCTCGGGCCTTAAGAATCGATTGTAAAGGCCTTGATGCTAATCCTTTTGCAGGAAGAGTTGAGGGTGCGACACCGGGTGGGATGCGGGTTGCTGGTCATGTTGGAGGGCCAACGGGCCGCGAATAGGCCAGCCCGCCCATCGGCTGAGGATTGGGATGCCGAAATGGATCGCGCGCCGCAGGCCCGGTCTCGCCCGATGGAATCCTGATGGATGGGATGATATGGACCTGAAGCTCCGGTAGGATGCCCGGTCCGCCACTTGAATCCGGTTCGGAGGCCTCAGGAGGGGATCCGATTTTGCCAACTGTCAATAGTGAGGACTGACCCCTTTTCTATCGGTAAACCAGCTTGAGCGGGCCGGCGATCCAGCGGTTGCCTGGGTTGGCGGAGGGGCCGAGGGTCAGGCGGAGGGTGTGGGGGCAATTGGTGAGGGGGCCGGAGAGGGTGAAGGAGACGGGCTGCAGGCTGTTGGTGAACAGGGTCACGTTCCTGATCGCTGTTGTGAAGGGGGCACCCTGGCTCATGCGGCCGTTGCTGGTATGCCAGTAGAGGTTGAAGGTGTTTGTGGTGGTAGTGGGCAGGTTCGTGTGGCAGACCCAGAATGTGCAGGTGATGTTTGTGGCGGTTTCCGGGAGGGAGATGCTGATGGCAAAATTGGTGCCGGTGGCGGGCCCCCCAACGCCATCCTCGAGATACTGGGGCGCGGGTCCCGGGGCTGAGGGGGAGAGGCGCTGCAGGCTGGTGCTGATGCTCCAGGAGGCGGGGCGGACGAATTCTGCCACGGCGGTGGCGGGGATGTTTGTGAGGGCCGCCCCGTTTCCGACGAACGATTTTGAACTCACCACCGGAGCCTCGACTTTGTTTGAGGCAATGAGGGAGTTGAAGGCGATGACGGAATTGCTCAGCACGGGGAGCAGGGTCGGATTGGATGATGTGCCAACGATCAGGGTGGGTCCCTGAATCACACCATTCACGGAGTGGGGGATGATGAAGGGGCCGCGCACCTGGGTGGAATCGATGCCGCCAAACCGCCATTCAGCGAAGCTGTGGGGCATGGGCACGGAAAGGGTCAATTGATTGCTTGAGCCCCAGAGGTTGGCGGTGAGGTAGTCGAACTTCAAAGGGGAGTCGAACAGTCGCAGGGCGCCGAACCCGGGCAATCCCGCGCCGCCGATGCCTACGGAGGCCTCGTGGCCGGTGCCGGACTGTTGGGCCAGGAGGGTGGGCTGGTATTGGGTGGTGCTTTCCACCGTGAGGGTGGGTCTGCCGGTGTAGGGGCCGGGGACGATGTAGTTGCGATCCCAGACCGGGTCGGGCAGGAGATAATCCCTGGCCAGTAGAATCCGGGCTTTGGTGGTGGATTCATCCAGGGCTGAGGCACTGCTGGTGGTATCCTGCGAGATCAGCGAGGCGAACAGATACACGCGGCCATTTCCCAGCGGGACAACCGAGGGGGCATACCAGACCGTTCCGTGCATGGGGCTGCCCTCCCAGGCATTCGGTCCGGTGTAGCGGAACGGGCGCACGGGAGCGCGGGAGAGGAGCACCCAGTTCGAGCCGCAGTCGTGGCTGCGATACATCAGGTAGTTGTTTTCGTAGGCCGAGTGGGGCGGGTTGCGGTCCACCACCAGCAGGGAGAGTTCCTGGCTCGCGGGTCCTGTGCCGGATCTCCAGACATCGAAGTGCCAGGTGCCACGGGCGATGCCGCGCATGGGGATCGGGCCGGTCCAGTTTGTCCCCGTGGTGTCGGTGGCAATCCTGAAGGCGTGGTAGTAGTTGCTGCCACGTTCCCGGTAGTCCTTGTAATACTGGTGGAACAGGCGCAGGGTGCCGGTGTGGTCGTAGATGATCCTGGGGCCGGTGAGGCTGTCCTTGAACTTGTAGTTCAAGACCGGCTGGTTGGTGCTCCAGAGCACGAGTTCAGGATCCCTTGCCCAGCTCAAACCGTCTTTTGACACACAGCGGAAGACGAAATCGACCGTGTTGGAACTTCCCTGGATGTCGGCGCCGCCATAAAAATGGACTGCCAGCCTGCCATCCGGCAACTGGACCATTTCGGTGTCCGCCGTCACCCCCACGCACATGGCAGCTGCCTTGGGGAACAACTCCCAACCCACCCTCGAGTTCACCCAGCCCATGACACTTTTGTGGAAGCCAGGGGTCCAATTTGTGAACATGCTGATGGGATTGGAGACGCCCGGGGGAGTCTGCCAGTGGATCCCGTTTGTGGAGCACATCACAAAAATCCGCTCCCGGGGGGCATCCGGGTAGGGGGTCATGGCTCCCCACCAGTGGAATCCGCTGACCGCGTTGCTGAGATAAACAATCCCCGGGTGGATGACGTTGCCGTTCCCATCGAAATCCCTTGAAATCTGGCTGATGCTGTCCAGTTCGAGCAGTTCTGATTCGGAGCCAGGGGGAGGGGGTGGCAGAAAATCGGCGCTTCGGGTGGAGTTGGGGTAACAGGCACCGAGCAGCAAGAACAGCAGAGCCAGTGCTCCGCGAGGGATATTCATGACGTTTTGCCGATCACGATCACACACTACGTCAGCGGTGTGCGGCTGTAAAATGACTTTGCGGCGTGTGAAATCCCCGGGGTTGGTATTCCTGCCCGGCGCACTTCAGATTTGACTTGTAAAAGTGGCGGAACGGATAAAAGGTTGAACATCCTTGAAAGGGATGGGCCATCCGCTGTGGCAGCGGGAACCGAGGATCTTTCAGGGCAGGCCCGATTCACTAATTTAACTGAGATGAATATTCCTAGATGCATGGTTCCGCTCCTCGGAGCCGCGATCCTGTGTGGCACACCCGGTTGTGGCCAGAAGAGTTCGACGAAATCGGCTGAGCCGACCAACTCGGCCTCCAGCAGCCCGCTGACGGCCCCGGTGGATTACCTTGGGGCGGTGGGCAAGGCGCAGCGGACGGCGGGCAAGGTGGCCGACACTGCAACCTTGAATCAGGCCATCCAGATGTTCAAGGTGGACCATGACCGCTTTCCCAAGGATCTCGATGAGTTGGTGCAGGAGAAGATGCTTCCTGCGCTGCCGGATGCGCCCTATGGCATGAAGATCACCTATGATGCCCGGACGGGGCAGGTGAAGGTTGTGAAGCAGTAGGAAGCGAAGGGGAACCGGGAATGGGAATTGCATTTGTGGATGGGCGTTGACCGATTTCCCGCGCCAGGGGTCAGTGCCGTCACTTTTTGTAAACAGCACAAAAAGTGAGAACTGACCCCATGGCGCTCGGGCGTTGACCGATTTCCCGCGAAGGGTCAGTCCGGTCACTGTTAAGTCCGGCTGGGCCGGCCTCAATAGATGAGGACTGACCCCATCGCTCGGGGGGTGAGCGGATGGGTGTTGACCGTTTTTCCGTGGCAGGAACCGGCGAGGGCCGATTTTTTATTCTTTTTGACTCGCCAAAGTGGCTGTCGGCAGGCAATAAGGTGTTTTTTCCGATGATCGAGCAAATTGTCATTTTAGATTTTGGGTCGCAATACACGCAGGTTATTGCGCGGCGCATCCGTGAGTGCAACGTCTATTCCGTGATTTTGCGGTACGACACGCCCGCCGCTGAGATCGAAAAGCTGCACCCCAAAGGGATTATTCTGTCCGGAGGGCCATCCAGCGTTTACTCCAAGGACGCGCCGCTGCCGGATCAGGCCATCTTTGATCTGGGCAAGCCGATGCTGGGGATCTGCTACGGGCTCCAGTTGATGGCGCAGTTTCTCGGCGGGAGCGTTGAGCAGGGCCAGAAGCGGGAATATGGCAAGGGGACCTTGCAGGTGAAGGAGGCATCCAGCCCGCTCTTTGCCGGGTTGCCCGCGACGCTGCAGATCTGGAATTCCCACGGGGACAAGCTCACGCGCCTGCCCAAGGGGTTCAAATCGGTCGCTGTTTCGGAAAACTCCGACTTTGCGGCCATCGGACATTCCGGGCGGAAGATGTATGGGTTGCAGTTCCATCCGGAAGTGGCCCACACCCCCCAGGGGCGGGAGATCATCAGCAATTTTGTCCACACCATCTGCGGTTGCGGCAAGAACTGGACGATGCGCAACTACGTGGATATCGCCGTGGAGCAGATCCGGGAACAGGTGGGCAAGGAGAAGGTGATTCTCGGGTTGAGCGGCGGGGTTGATTCGAGCGTGGCTGCAGCGCTGATCCACAAGGCGGTTGGGGACCAGCTGACCTGCATCTTCGTGAATAACGGTGTGCTGCGCGACCGTGAGGCGGATACCGTCCGGGAGGTGTTCGGGCGGCACTTCCAGATGAAGCTCCAATACGAGGATTCAAAAAAGATCTTTCTGGACCGGCTCAAGGGGGTCACCGATCCGGAGCGGAAAAGGAAGATCATCGGCCGGACGTTTATCGAAGTGTTTCAAGCGGCGACGAAGCGGGCCGGGAAGGCCCGATTCCTCGCGCAGGGCACGCTGTATCCCGATGTCATTGAATCGGTCCCCATTGCGGGCAATCCGGCCGCGATGATCAAGAGCCATCACAACGTGGGGGGGCTCCCCAAGAAGATGAAGTTTTCGCTCGTGGAGCCTCTGAAGTGCCTGTTCAAGGACGAGGTGCGGGAGCTGGGTGTGGAACTGGGACTGCCCCGGGAGATGGTTTACCGGCAGCCGTTCCCGGGCCCCGGGCTCGCGGTGCGGATCCTGGGGGAGGTGACCCCCTCGCGTCTGACCATCCTGCGGGGGGCCGACTCCATCGTGGTGGAGGAGATGAAGAACAGCGGGTTTTACTACAAGATCTGGCAGAGCTTCGCCGTGCTGCTGCCGATCCGCAGTGTGGGCGTGATGGGTGACGAGCGGACCTACGACTTCACCATCGCGATTCGCGCTGTTGAATCGCAGGACGGGATGACCGCCGACTGGGTCAAGCTGCCTTACGAATTGATGGAGAAGCTCAGCAGCCGGATCATCAATGAGGTCAAGGGGGTCAACCGGGTCTGCTTCGACATCACCAGCAAGCCGCCCGGCACCATCGAGTGGGAATAGTCCGGGTGGATTTACCAGACTTGAGACTGCACCAGATGACGCCATGACCGAGGAACAGAGGCTGTTGGAGAAGCTGCAGCGCATTGAGGCGCTTTTTGCCGGGGCCGCAACACCCGGCGAGCGGGAGGCTGCGGCCCAGGCGCGGGACCGGATCCGGAACCGGTTGAAGGGGCAACAGGAGACCGATCCGGCGGTGGAATACTCATTCAAGCTCAGGGATCGATGGGCCCACAAGCTGCTGATTGCCCTCCTCAGGCGCTACCAGATCCGCCCCTACCGCTACAGCGGGCAGCGCCATACGACGATCATGGCGCGTGTTCCCCGGCGGTTTGTGAACGAGGTGCTCTGGCCTGAGTTCACAGAGTTAAATGCAACCCTCCGCGACTATCTGCAGGAAGTGACTGACCGCGTGATCTCCACCGCCATTCACTCCGACACCGGGGAGGTGGATATCGCCCCCGGCCAAATCCCAATGACCACCGGAGGCCCGGGGTCTGGCAGTTCGATGGATCAGGAGTGATCCCGGGCGGGTGCGGCTGACTCGATGTGGCAAATCATGGCTTGAGGGTTTGTGCGAGATCAGCGATCCGCCTGTGGGCGCTTGAGAATGGGAGTTCAGAGAGCCTGGATCGGGAAACCCACTGGCATCCTTCAACTTCCCCCCTGGGGGCCGTGGCGGTATGAACACGCACCTGAATTTTGTAGCGGGTGATGCTGTGGGTGAATGAGGTTTTGAACTCCACGAGAGCCGGGTAACCCAGCAGAATCGCGGCCTGCTCTGCAGGGTCCGCATCCGCCGCGGTGGTTTCGATATTGGGAAACTCCCAGAGCAGGGCATTGACGGTCTCCGCCGGGCGCTGGCGGACCAGGAACTTACCTCCCCGCCTTACGATGAAGGCATGGAACCACCTCGGTGTTGCCTTGGGGCGCTTCACCAGGGTGGGGAGCGACTCCACAAGCCCTGTCTGAAGGGCCTGGCACTGGCGCGTGAGCGGGCAGACGGAGCAGGATGGGTTCCGGGGGGAGCAGACAAGGGCACCCAGTTCCATGAGAGCTTGGTTCAGTGCGGAGCAGGCGGTTGGATGGGATGCCGTTGCATACTGCTCCGCGCATTGGACGAGATCCCCCGCGATACGCCAGAATTTCTCCCGGTGTGGTTTCATCCTCGGGTCACCCGGCATGGCGAAAACCCGCGCGATCACCCGTGCCACATTCCCATCCAGAATGGGCCTCGGCTGGTTGAAGGCGATGCTGGCAATAGCCCCGGCTGTGTAGGGGCCGATCCCCGGGAGCGCAAGGATCTGTTCGAAGTCACGCGGGAATACGCCGCCATGGTTCTGGACGATCTCCAGGGCGGCCCGCTGCATGTTGCGAACCCGGGTGTAGTAGCCCAAACCCTCCCACAGCTTGTGGAGCAGTTCCAGATCCGCCGCCGCCAGGGATCGAACATCCGGCAGGGAGTGCATCCAGCGTTCCCAGTAGGGGATGACGGTCTTCACCTGCGTCTGCTGGAGCATGATCTCCGACACCCAGACCGCATACGGATCCCGGGTGCGCCGCCACGGGAGGTCACGGGCGTTTTTGGAATACCATTCCAAAAGCCCTGCGACGATGGCCGGGGATTTTTGCTGGTGCGGCTTGGGCACGCACACCACATACAGAGAAGAACCGCCCCCACGCAAGGACAGACGCAAATCCGGCGCAATCCGGCACCCCTTTCGTGATGAACGTCAATACCGCTGACGGCAGACCGTTCAGCCCTTGTGCCTGAGCCGACCGTCTTGCTCAAAGGGCCAAGACTCCCGCGCCATCGTTCCAGAAATCAAAGGCGGCTCGGTTCCGCTGCGGTTTGGTTTGCGCAGAAGCCAAAAATTCTGTCTAATCCTCGGGATGCCGGTGCGATGACGAATGAAGCATTCTCGCGGGTCTTGATAGACAAAGAATTGGAGTTCAGCGGATGGAATCTGCTAAACCCCAAAGAGGTTCGTTTTGAGTTGTCGGGTTCCAATGGTCGGGCGGATTACCTTTTTGGTCGGGAGCGAAAAGCGGTGGAAAGTTGGCGGCTGGATACACGGACCAACCGCGGTAAACATCGGAGGCTGTTTGGAGCATTATGCGACTAATCCTCGTGGATAGAGGTAAGGAGTTCTGCGATGTCCTTCGCTGGCAATTTCGCTCGCATCCCGAGGTGCAGGTCGTTTGCGGGCGGTTCGAGGATTTGCCGTCGTTCGATTGTGTCGCCACGGCGGGGAATTCGTTCGGACTGATGGATGCGGGCATGGACTTGGCGGTCGTTCGGTTTTTCGGACGACACGTCATGGAACGTGTCCAGAAGAGAATTCTAGAGGATTATTTGGGCGAGCAGCCGGTTGGCACCTGTATCATCGTGCCCACCGACCACGCGGCGCATGCGTTCGTCGCACACGCACCGACCATGCGTATTCCGATGAATATCCAAGGAACAGACCACGTTTATCTGGCCATGTGGGCAATTCTGACCGCAATCCACCGCCACAATCGTTCGGAGTCACGGAAGATTGATTGCTTGGCTTGTCCGGGGCTTGGCACTGGCACAGGTGGAGTTGATTCTTTGGAGGCTGCTCTACAGTTGTGTTTAGCTTACGAGCATTATCAAAAGCCACCGCAGTTCATCAATCCGTCAGTGGCACAGCAGCGCCACGAGCGGATTTATTATGGAGGCCGTTGGGGCTTCGAGCATCCTCGAAAGGGAAGCTGAACGGGGGCAGGCACTCCCAAATGACATACGTTCGACCAGTGATATGCAACAACTTCATGATTGGCTCGAACGAAAGCTCCGTGCACCACTTCGTCGGCTTCGCGAGCCGATGAAGGCTACTGAGGAATTTCGTCGTCATACCGGGCCTCGTTACTTGTTCGGCAAGGTTACCCTATCAGCCACACCCGCAGCAGTGTTCAGCTACACATCCCATGTCAGGTGGCCAACAGCTGAACAGACCCAGCTCTTCGAGGATTGCGTGCTGGATGGCATCCTCGATGTTCTCGTTATTGAACAGACATACGCAGCTCTCGGCGTGGCGCTCGTTGGAGCGTTACCATGACGATCTCGTCCTGGTCGGAGGGCTGGCAGTCCATTATCTGACAAGGCGGGATGCAACACACCTGCCGGGCGCAGTGACGATGGATGTGGACTTTGGAATCACGCTGGGCGCTTCGGGCGGACAGTATGGCACAATCAAGGCGGACCTGGGCGGACTGGGTTTCAGGGTGGAGGAAAACCGGTTGGTGCGGAGGTTTGGCGGTATCCAGGTGTATGTGGACTTTTTGACGGAAGATCCACCTTTGCAGGCTGGGACAAGGTTGGTGGATGATGTGGTCGCGAGCGTGATTCCCGGCGTGGGGCGTGCACTGGCCTGCCGGCAAACGGTGCCGGTGCATGGACGTGATCTCTACGGTGCGCAACAGGAATGCAAGGTATTCGTGGCTGGCATCGGACCGTTGCTCGTATTGAAATTGAATGCATTTGGCGGGCCAACCGGCCGCAGGCACCCTAAGGATGCCTACGATGTCATGTTTTCAGTATTGGCCTGCATGGGGGGGGAGGACCCGAGGCAGCGGTTCAGGCGTTTCGGGCCGAAGGTGACGCTGGGAATCCAGCCTTCCCGGCAGCCGTCGCCACATTGCGGAGGGACTTTCTGGCCATTGACGCCGATGGGCCGATTCGTGCGGCAGAATTTGTGCGCGAGTTTGTCAGCAGTCCGGAACAAGTGCGGCAGGATGTGGCAACCGTGGCGAAGTATTTGTTGGGGGATTAGCCATCTTCCGCGCTCACGTTGAAGTGGAAGGAGCGGATCGGGTTGCGATCCGGCTGCAGGTTCCTCCTGGACAGGGAACCCGGCATGGGGTGAGAATGCGTTATGGCCGGTCTCCCTCATGGTATTTATGAACAACTCCTGGATGAGGAGTTGAGTGGCATTCTGGAGCAGCATCCGGAGCTGCGGTCTGTTTTCGGCAAACTGGATCCGGAAGAGGAGCCTGCGCGGTATGCGGCTTTTCTTTCCCGATTGTTGGAGAAGGCGCTGCGGCTTGAGAACGACCCTCTCACACGGTTGCGGATTTGCAATGAGATCGTCGAGCGCATCGCCAGGGGGGAGTCTGCCGGGTTTTTGGCGAAGAACCGGCTTGTTCCTTCTGAAGAGCCGGTGTTGCTGGAAATCACACCCCCGAGTTATGCCAAAGGGGGAATGCCGCGACCCGAGACGCCCCTTGCGAAAAGCAGCCTGTTTACCGGCTCACCCTCAGATCCCCAACTCGTCCATGAGTTGGGGAAGGAGATGAGGTCTGCCGATTCGGTGGATTTGCTGGTGTCGTTCATCAAGTGGTCGGGACTTCGCCTGCTCATGCCGGCGTTTGAAGAAATCACCGCCCGGGGCGGGATCGTCCGGATCATAACGACCTCCTACATGGGAGCCTCGGATTCGGAGGCGGTGGAGTGGCTGGCGAAGCTGCCCAACACATCCATCCGCGTCTCCTATGACACCGAGCGGACCCGGCTTCACGCGAAGGCTTACCATTTCAAACGCCAAAGCGATTTTTCAACGGCCTATATCGGGTCTGCGAACATGTCCCATGCCGCCATGACGAGCGGCCTGGAGTGGAACCTGAAAGTGACCGGGCAGGACATGCCGCACATTCTGGAGAAGTTCATCGCCGAGTTTGAAACCTACTGGAACAGCCACGAATTCATCCCGTTCAACCCGGATGCGCCGATGGTGCTGCGGGATGCGATTCAGCATGCGCGCAGAAGGGGCAGCCTTCCACATGTGCTGGTCGACATGGTACCCCATCCGTTCCAGGAGCGGATCCTTGACGCGTTGCAGGCGGAGCGGCTTGTGCATGGCCGTTGGAGAAATCTGGTCGTGGCGGCCACAGGAACGGGCAAGACGGTGGTGGCGGCTTTTGACTTCAAGCGGTTTTATCTGGGCAGGAACAGGCAGGCGCGGCTGCTGTTTGTCGCACACCGGCGCGAGATTCTCGAGCAGGCCATTGGCACGTTCCGTCTGGTTCTTCGAATGCCGGATTTTGGCGAACTGCTGGTCGGGCCCCATTCAGCGGCCCGCCTCGACCATCTTTTCTGCTCGGTGGACATGCTCGGCAGCCGGCGGATTCTTGAGACAGTGGGGTCCGATTTTTACGATTTCATCATCGTGGACGAGGTGCACCACGGGCCCGCTGCCAGCTACAGGGCGATTTTCAAGGAGTTCCGCCCCCGTGTCCTGCTGGGGCTGACTGCGACGCCGGAGCGGATGGATGGCGAGAGTGTTGCATCCGACTTTGGGAACCGGTTTGCGGCCGAGATCCGGCTGCCTGAGGCCCTGGAGGAGAAGTTGCTCTGCCCGTTCCACTATTTTGGTGTCGCGGACACGGTTTCATTGGCGAACGACCGGTTCTGGCGGAACGGCAGGTATGACGTTACGGCTCTCGAGAATATCTACACCGGCGCTCATCTGGAGGCGTTGAAGCGGCTGGATGCCGTCATCAGTGCTCTTTGCCGCTATGAGCCGGACCTGGACAGGGTGATGGGGATTGGGTTCTGTGTGTCTGTCAAACACGCTGAGTTCATGGCGGAGAAGTTCACAGAGCGGGGAATTGCATCCGCCGTGCTCACAGGCGACACTGCCACGGAGACCCGGACCACCCTGATGGATGATTTTCGTTCCGGGAGGATCCGGTTCCTGTTCACGCGGGATGTTTTGAATGAGGGGCTGGATGTGCCGGAGGTCAACACCGTGCTTTTCCTGCGCCCCACAGAGAGTTTGACGGTGTTCCTGCAGCAGCTCGGGCGTGGATTGCGGCACGCCCCGGAGAAGGACTGTCTGACCGTGCTCGATTTTGTCGGCCAGGCGCACCGGCGTTACCGGATAGATCGAAAACTCAAGGCACTGCTCTCCCGGCGGAGGTTCAACATCGAGCGTGAGGTGGAGCTGGAATTTCCCCACCTGCCGTCCGGGTGCAGCATCCAGCTGGACCGCCAGGCGCGGGAATATGTGCTGGCGAACATCCGGGAGAATTTGAGGAATCTCGCCGACCATGTTCCTGAGCACCTTGAGTGCTTCGAGAATGAGTCCCGCCAGCGGTTGACCTTCGGGAACTTCGTGAGGTTCCATGATTATGAGCCGGAGGCGTTGCTCTCCCGCAAAACATGGTCACAGTGGAAAGCCGGAGTCCGGCTGGCTGAGAGTCCGGTGGATCCGGATTTGGACCTCCTGCAAAGCGCCCTGATCAGCGGGGCGCAGATTTCGGGGCCTCAGGAGATAGTTCGCATGCGGCGGGTCATTGAGCATCTGAATGCTGGAAACGCCGCCCGGGCCCTGCAGGAGGCTGGGGAAGGTGCTCTGATGATGCACTATCGGGTCTGGGGGAAGCCCGGCAGGAAGCTGGGCATGTCCAGCATTGAGGAATCATTCCTTCGGGTGTCGCGGAACCGGTCACTGCTGCAGGATCTCGAGGAGGTCCTCGCATGGGGGGATGAAGAGTCACGGGTCGGCATCTCGCCGCTGAGTTTTCCAATCCCATCCATGCTGGAACTTCATGCGACCTATGGCAGTGATGAAATAAAAGTGGCATTCGGCGGGGCCACTTTCGAGTCGGCAGGGCAAACCGGGGTTGGCGTGCTGCCTTTTCCTGACATCAGAACCATCGTCGCACTGGTCACGTTTCAGAAAACCGAGAAAGAGTTTTCACCCAGCACGATGTATCAGGATTACCCGATCAGCCGGAAGATGATTCACTGGGAAACACAGTCACAAACCAGCCTGGCCAGTCAGACCGGTCAAAACCTAATCCATCATCGGGAGCGTGGTTACACCATGCTGTTCTTCGTCCGTTCCCGAAAGAAGGTGGCCGGAGTCACGGCTCCCTTCACATTCATCGGCCCGGCGAAGCTTGTAAGCCACCAATCCCAACGGCCCATCCAGACGGTGTGGGAGCTCGACTGCCCGATGCCGGTGGAACTGTTTGAAGAGAACCGCCGGGGCGGGTGAGTGTCTGCCCTTCGAAGTGCCTAATTTTTCTTCGGGGTCTCGGATGGGGCGGCTTTGGGGGCTTTCAGGGGCCAGGTTTCGGATTCGGTGCGGGCGGTCTGGAGGTAGGTGTCGATTTTCGCCACGATGTCTTTGCGCTCCAGTGCCATGTCGTTCTTTTCGGCGGGATCGGCCTTGATGTCGTAGAGTTCGAGGGGGCGGCCCGGGGCGGTGCGAACGCCTTTCCAATCCCCCATGCGGACGGCCTGCTTTGAGCCGCCTTCGTGGAATTCCCAGTAGAGGAATTCGTGCTGGT
>CAIWMU010000152.1 GCA_903913865.1 uncultured Verrucomicrobia subdivision 3 bacterium | reverse complement strand
TGCGCGAAAGCCTCATCGAGTTCAACCACGAGGAAGTCGCCAAGCAATACATCGCGATTTACGAGCAAATGCTCGCCCGCCCGCTGGTGGAAAAAGTCGCGGGTGAGAAACTCGGCGGGGCACCACGGCCAACCCGGTAGGTTCGCTGGGTTCGGCCTGTGGTCTCCCCGGCCTTTCAGGTCGGTTTGGGGAATTGGAGGGTGGTTCTGGGGAAGGTCCGTCATGAACCCATTGGTCACGGGCAGAATGCCCGGACCACCGGTGGCGCGGGCATTCTGCCCGCCGCCATTCTTCAGCGGGGCTCAGGCCTCTTTGCGGCGGTAATAGAGCAATTGCGGCAGTTCTTTGATGTCCCTTCATCGCTCCCACCTCTGCCATATCGGCGGGGCGGATCAAGGTCATTTTTTCCATCCGCCCCGAAATCCGCAACGCCCCCCGATCACGGGCGGGCGGATCACGATGGATGCTCTCGGGGGCGTCAACCCGGCAGGCGGGAGAGCAGAACTATTCGCCGCCACTCCCGCCGGGTGCCTCAAGCTCGGCGAATTCCAATTCCAACCGCTCTACCACCCGGCGGGCCTTGGCATCGCGTAGCGTTCGGTTCACCAGCGCGCTCACGTACGATGCGTGACCCATCGCCAGCCGTACCGCAAGCCACTCGTTGGGCACCTCCGTGCGCCGCCGGACCAGCGCGGCACAGGTCACTTTGCCAGGATCGTTCTTCTTCAGCAGCGCCAACTCCGCGACTGCGACGGGCATGCCGGTGCGCCCACCCAGCCAGCATACGATTCGCTCCGCCGCCGCCTCACTGTGCGCCGCCTCCGCCCCTCCCGAGTGCAGAGATCCTGAGAAAAACCCATGACACCTTTCCGCACCCAAGTGCGGCAAATTGATTTCGAATTTAGTGCTTAAAATTTAGTGCTTTCCACCCACGGCTGCCGCAAACCTGCTCCAGCCAGTGCCGGAATGACTCATGGTCTTCCGTCCCAAGAAAGAGCTGCTTGCCCCCGTCGCCGCGGGCCATGACATGATACACCGCACGAGAGTCCTTGGAACCGATAATGTGGTTGTGTTAGAATGAATTCTTAGTCTTGCGTCTTGCGTCTTGCGTCTTGCGTCTTGTCGTCTTGGGTCTGAGTCGAAGCCTCGCCATGCCCAACCTGCTCGTCCGGAACCGGACCTATTAATCAGAAAGTTCAAAAACTAAAGGACTGACCCCGTCCATGGAAGGACTATTTCGGGAAAGTTCGAGGCGAGAGATTCCGCCCGCCGAGCCGCCGCGGCCACAACCCGGAAGGCTCCCTCCGACTTGCTCACCCGGCTGCCCGCCATGAAGATTACCGAGGTGGCCACCCACACCCCCGCCAACTGGCTCAAAACCCTGCAGGCGGCGGCGAAAGCAAAAGAAGCGTGAATCATCGCGGGCATAACGCCCGCAACTATCACCGCTACGCCCCGGCCCCGCCAGAAAGATCATACGCCGCTGGGGACCGCGCTTACGAACAAACCCGATCTCAAAGTGGTAAAACCGTACGACATCAATTCGATTCGCAACAGCTAGTGGCCGTCTATTGAGCGCTTACAGTGTCGGGACGTGCGGGGGGGCTGAGGCACCGCCTCGTTAGTCAGTAAATGGCATAGTAAATGGTATCGAGATGAGAAGATTCAATACCAACAGGATGATGTGAATCCTGATGGCATTCCTTCCCTTTCGCATACAAATTGGAATGGTCACAATACTGGCGCTAATGAGGCCAAGCCAACAGACCATGGTTAGCTCGAGATGCGGAAACTCTGGCTTTGGAAGCTGACGGTGATCGGGTGGCTTAGCGGTCACGTGATCGTTATCACTCAGGTTAATTGTTTTTCTGGACTCAATGAATGACTTATTATCGGCATGCAAAGCAATTCTCCAGTTGTTCTCTATTTGGAATTGAACAACAGAAGCAATCAGTATAATGACAATTCCCAGAAGCGGAAAAATATGCGGCCACGTTACGCTGTTGCTATTTATTGACATCATCTGGCTTCCTGGTAAATGGATTATTTTCCCAAAGAATTCTATACCTTTCGACCGGAGCCATATATGGGAGGTTTGGCAGGAATCCGTCAAGACAGTAGCATATTCCATCACCAGAAAGGGGCCTTCGAGCTCTGAAGGCCTCACGGTCTGGATATATTCCAAGAAAACCGCTTCCCGTCGTATAGTAGTGAAATAGCTCGAACAACATGACATCAGGGCCGTTGTCCCAACCTAGGCCATCCCTTATCACCATATCGGCTCTCCATGTGTAGCTTCGGTGCTCTAGTTCAGGAGAGGTATTCCAAATGACGACTAAGTTTTGATAGGTCACCGTTGTCCTTCCTAACACCAAATTGGACTCTAATATGTTTTGCGTGAACGGGCCCTCTTCACTGAAAATGACATCATAGGGGGGCGTTCCCCAATGGCAGCGCGCCCTAACGGCATCATTGATCGCACCTTCCATCAAATCTTGGAGAACTTCTATCTCCTCCGGCCATTTGTCCATAAAATAGGCCCTCTGATCGACTTCACTAGATGTGCTTGCCTTGCTGAACCACAATCCATCGTATGGCGCAAATGGTCCCGCTGGGGGGTCCGGGAATCGCACAGCATCGCCCGCTCCGTATGGAGGACCTCCAGTTAGCCCAAAACGATCCCGCCGATCCACCCCATCGTTATCCACAAACCCATAAAGGTTCAGCCCGCCCCTTTCTGATTGGATCGCGCGACGGCCATCTGCCGATGAGGGGATCGTAGAACCTATAGCCGTAAACGTTGATTGGCCACCGGTGGACGGGTTTTCGCCGGCTGTCAACCGGTGGTAGGCCCACGGGGCGGCATAACGCCCGCGTGGTGCTCCGGCGACCGGTGTTCGTCTCGCGGTCGCGGCGGCTGATGTCTGTCCGACCCGGCTGACGCGGGAGCGTCCGGGAGGCAACGCAACAGGCGCGCCCGTCCGGCGAAACACGATCAAACCTTCCCGTGGCAACATTTACGGTGTGGAGCGTGGGCGGCGCGACCTGCGCCGTCAAGCGCATAATCATGAGGGTACATGGCAAAAAAGGTCCGCCCTTGCCATAATCCCGAATCATCCCGTCTCGCAGCGCGACAATGCCGGTCACGATCGTGACGCCGATTGTCGCGTGCCGCTCCGCCGTTCCCGGCTCATCCCG
>CAIWMU010000151.1 GCA_903913865.1 uncultured Verrucomicrobia subdivision 3 bacterium | reverse complement strand
CGGGCTCGACAGTGACCGGACTGACCCCTCGCGGGAAATAGGTCAACCGTCTCCGCCGCCCCTGGCGCGGGAAATCGGTCAACGCCCCCACACACACGCCGCCCCGCTCCCCAGCACCACAGGTGCGCCCCATCCCAGCCTGGGGTACCGCCCCAGGTTTTGGCACGCAAAGGATGAACCCCAGGGCTGAAGGCCCGATACCATCCCTCAGAGCCGTGCAAAAGTAATAGTGCGGGCCTACAGCCCTTCGGTTTCATTATCAACCCCGCAACCCAGGCCGTTGGCCTGGGCTATCTCATTCCGGGCCCTTGGCCCTCCCAAACAGGCCTCCCCCGAGCGCCATGGGGTCAGTTCTCACTTTTTGTGCCGTTTACAAAAAGTGACGGCACTGACCCCTGGCGCGGCAAATCGGTCAACGCCCATCCACCCACGCCGCGGCAAATCGGTCAACGCCCACACACACACGCTGCCCCCTCCCCAGCACCAAAGGTGCGCCCCATCCCAGCCTGCGGTACCGCCCCAGGTTTTGGCCCGGAAATGATGAACCCAAGGGCTGAAGGCCCGAAACCATCCCCCAGGGCCGTGCACAAGCAATAGGGCGGGCCTACAGCCCTCCGGTTCCATTATCAACCCCACAACCAAGGCCGCTGGCCTGGGCTATCTCATTCCGGGCCCTTGGCCCTCCAAAACGCCCCCCTCAGCCTTTCCAAACAGGCCATCCCAACCCTGCTTTTCGCCTCAAATTCATAATTCGTAATTCCCCCCCGGCGATTGATTGCCCGGATCTGTTTCCGACATCCTTGACATTGTCAGACGATTGCCATTAGAGTCGGATTTGTGTCAAGTAACAATAACACCAATTGATAATGAATCCTATAAAGAAAACTCTGTTTAATGGCATCTTCTGCGGGTTTCTACTGGCTACCACAGCAGGTGCGCAGGTCATGGTTGAGGACTTCGAAAATTACCCCACCGATCAGGATCTGCAGGCTGCCTGGATCCCCGGCGCCTCGACCCTCAGCCTCTCATCCTATGTGGGACCCGGCGCGACCGGCACGAACTCGATGCGCATCGATGTTTACATGGCGGCCAATGAATGGGAGACCGTGGTCATCGCCGGCCCCACGAAACCGGCGCCCCTCACCATCGGGGACAACCAATACATCACCCTCAGGGTGGCGGGGGATCCCCAATTCACAAACGCGAGTTGGCAGCAAATCTACATATACGCTTTTGACAGCTCCGGCACAAAGTTCGGCCGCTGGGGCGCTTCCGTGCCTTCCCTGAGCACGAATTGGCTGGTGCTCAACATCCCCGCCAACACCATCCAGGCACCGTGGAACTCCCCAGGTTTGCCCAACATGCAGGATATTGTCCGCTTCGATGTCTATATCTACGGCCAGGGCAGTCCCGCCGGGATGGAATACGCCGCCACCCTTTACATGGATGATCTGCAGGTCCGCGACGCGCCACTGATCCAGTTCGCGCCCCCCTCCCCCATGCGTGGAGTGATCGACACCTTCGAGCAGTATGCCGATGACGCCGCTCTCCTCGGCTTCTACCATTATGTGAATGGCTCGGCAACCACAGCCACCACGGCTTCCCTTCAAACTCCTGCCCGGGAGGGTAACAAAGCGCTGAAACTCAACCTGGATTTTGGCGCCGGCCAATGGCCGTGGGGAAGTGTCTATTCCCCCATCGTAACCCCCTTCTCGATCCCAACCAACGCCGTCGTCTCCCTTTGGATTAAAGGCGATCCCACCCTGGCCGCTGTCGCCGATGAGGGCACCACCTTCTACATCTCGTTCTACGATGCTGGCGGCAACGCCATTCAGTTCACCACCCCGATTGAGCCGGTGATTTCCTCGAATTGGACCAGGATCGAGGCCTCCTACGACGCCTTCTGGAGCACCGCTGTGACGGATACCGGCAATCTGGTTCAATGGCGCCTCCTGGTGGAAGGCTGGATGGGAACCGCAGACACACCCCCCCTCTCAGCCACGATCTCCATCGATGACGTCAAAGTGACCGTCACCCCTGTTCTCGCCATCCAACCGGATGGGAACAACCTGCAGCTCAAGATGAGCAATTTGATGCCCGGGACCACCTACACGCTCCGTTCATCAGCCAACATGTCCACCTGGACCACCACCACCATCCAGGCCACCGCAGCCACTCAAACCCTGCCCGTGCCTGCCGGTCAGAAGAGCGCCTTTTTCCAGCTCTACTACACCCCTTGATGCTCCAGCGTTGAGTCCCGGGCCCCTGCCTGATGGTCAGGCAGGGGCCCGCAGCGCGGCATTCCCGCACCCCGCGCTCCTTGTCTCGTCCCACCTCCCCCGCCCCGCCCCTCATTCGCGTTATTCGCGTCCATTCGCGGTTCCTCCCCCCTCCCTCTGCCGTCCCATTCCGACCGCCCCCACACCCCCGACGGAAAAAACTTCCAAATCGGGGTTGACGCCCTCAAAGATGGATGTATCATCTTATCCTGATGCGTCAATATGACAACTGAATGACCCTTTAATTATGAGCAAATCCTACATCTTCTCATCAGAATCCGTCGGCGAAGGCCATCCGGACAAAGTCTGTGATACCATTTCCGATTACGTGCTGGACGCCTGCCTCACGCAGGACCCCACCAGCCGCGTGGCCTGCGAATGCTACGCCAAGTCCAATGTGGTCATCGTCGGTGGCGAGATCACCATTCCCGCCATCAAGTTTGAGAATCCCGGCAAGGTCATTGATTTCATCGGCCTCACCCGTCAGGCAATCCGCGACATCGGCTACACAAACGACGACGACGTGTTTCACGCGGATAAAGTGTTCGTCAACTGCCTCATCACCGGCCAGTCCCCGGACATCGCCCAGGGTGTCGATGCCAAGAAGGCTGAAGGCAAAAAGACCTCCAAGCAGGGCGCGGGCGATCAGGGCCTGATGTTCGGCTACGCCTGCAACGAAACGCCGGAACTCATGCCGGCCCCGATCATGTTCGCCCACCGCCTCGGCCGCAAGTTGACGGAGGTCCGCAAGGCCGGCAAGGTGAAGTGGCTCCGCCCGGATGCCAAGTCCCAGGTCTCCGTCCGCTACGAGGATGGAAAGCCTGTGGCGATCACGAACGTGGTCATCTCCACCCAGCACTCCGCCGACGTTTCCCACTCGGAAATCGAGAAGTTTTGCATTGAGAAGATCGTCAAGCAGGTCCTGCCCAAGGGCCTCCTGACCCCCACCACCGAATATCTCATCAACCCGACCGGCCGCTTCGTGGTCGGCGGACCCCAGGGTGACACCGGCCTGACTGGCCGCAAGATCATCGTGGACACCTACGGTGGCATGGGCCGCCATGGCGGTGGCGCGTTCTCTGGCAAGGATCCGACAAAGGTGGACCGCAGTGCCGCTTATATGGGCCGCTGGATCGCCAAGAACATCGTGGCCGCCGGATTCGCAGACCGTTGCGAAGTCCAGTTCGCCTACGCCATCGGCTATCCCGACCCCGTCAGCGTCCATGTGGACACCTTCGGGACCGCCACGGTGGACGAGGACCGCATCGTGAAGGCGATCAACCGGGTGTTCAGCTTCCAGCCCGCTGACATCATCACCCAACTCAACCTCCGCCGCCCCATCTACAAGAAGACCACGAACTACGGGCACTTCGGCAAGGATGACGCGGATATCACCTGGGAGAAGACCGACAAGGTCGCCGCCCTCAAGAAGGCCATCGCCTCCTGAGCGGAATCCTGAACAACAATTGCTAAAATCTACATAATTTATGCCACCGAAAGCCAAATCAAAGGCGGTTAAGACCGCAGCCAAGTCCACCCCCGAATATATCGTCAAGGACATCACCCTCGCGGAGTGGGGCCGCAAGGAAATCTCCGTCGCCGAGCAGGAAATGCCCGGCCTGATGTCCGTCCGGAAAAAATACGGCACACAGAAGCCGTTGAAGGGTGTCCGCGTCACCGGCTCGTTGCACATGACGATCGAGACGGCCGTCCTGATCGAAACCCTTGTTGATCTCGGCGCATCCGTGCGCTGGGCGAGCTGCAACATCTTCAGCACCCAGGACCAGGCGGCCTCCGCCATCGCCCAGGCGGGCGTTCCGGTGTTCGCCTTCAAGGGTGAATCCCTCGAAGAATATTGGGACTACACACTCCTCGCCCTGACCCACCCCGGCAACAAGGGCCCCGAACTGATCGTGGATGATGGCGGCGACGCCACCCTCCTCCTCCACAAGGGCTATGAGCTGGAGCACGGCAGTGACTGGGTCAACACCCCGAGCGCCAGCCATGAGGAACAGGTCATCAAGAACCTCCTCAAGCGTTGCGCCAAGGAACGTCCGGGCTGGTTTACCGAAGTCATCAAGGACTGGAAGGGTGTCAGCGAAGAGACCACCACCGGTGTCCACCGCCTCTACCAGATGCTTGAAGCGGGCAAACTGCTCGTTCCCAGCATCAACGTGAACGACTCCGTCACCAAGTCGAAGTTCGACAACCTCTACGGCTGCCGCGAATCCCTGGCCGATGGTCTGAAGCGCGCCCTCGGCGTGATGATCGCAGGCAAGACCGCCGTCGTCTGCGGCTATGGCGATGTCGGCAAGGGCAGCGCACACAGCTTGCGCGGCTTTGGTGCCCGCGTGATCGTGACCGAGATCGACCCCATCAACGCCCTGCAGGCGGCGATGGAAGGTTTCCAGGTCACCACCGTCGAGGACACCCTCGGCAAGGCTGACATGTACGTCACCACCACCGGCAATTGCGACGTCCTCACCCTGGAGCACATGCTCAAGATGAAGGATCAGGCGATCGTTTGTAACATTGGTCACTTCGACAACGAAATCCAGGTGGACCGGCTGAACACCGCCCCGGGCGTTTCCCGCGTGAATATCAAACCCCAGGTGGACCGCTACGACGTCCCCGGCGGCCGCAGCATCTACCTGCTCGCCGAAGGCCGGCTGGTCAACCTCGGCTGCGCCGAAGGTCATCCCAGCTTCGTGATGTCCAATTCCTTCACCAACCAGGTCCTGGCCCAGTTGGATCTCTGGTCCAACCGCCAGACCTACAAGCCCGGCGTTTACCGCCTCTCCAAGCGCCTCGACGAGGAAGTCGCACGGCTCCACCTTGGGAAGATCGGCGTCAAGCTGACCAAGCTCAGCAAGAAGCAGGCGGCCTACCTCGGCGTCCCGTTGGACGGCCCTTACAAGCCGGACCATTACCGCTACTAAGCCGGTAAAGGACTCTGTCTCTCAGGGAGGCGGGCGGGAAACCGTTCGCCTCCTTTTTGTTTCAACATCAGCAAACCCCACCCGCAAATGAAGATTCTCCAGGCAGTCCCCGCATTGAGGGTCGCCGATGTCGCCCGGTCCATGGAATGGTATCGGACCATGCTCGGGTTCTCGGGCGACCCGTTTCCCGCCACCGCCCCGCACGTTTTCGCGATTCTCCGTCACGGTCCTGCCGAGATCATGCTCCGGCGGTGTGCCCCGGCTGCGGAACGGGCCCCGCGCCCCTACGACTGGGATGTTTACCTGCGGTTCGAGGGATCACAGTTCCGCGAGCTGCATGCAAAGCTCAGTGCATGCGGCATCGTGACCCGCCGCCTGGAACGGATGTTCTACGGCCTCGCGGAATTCGAGGTCACCGATCCGGATGGCCACGTGCTGTGCCTCAGCCAGGAACTCGCCGATTCCAGCGACCTCCCCACCCCCGCCGTTTGACCGGCGGGGAAGGGCAGCCGCACTGCCTCACCCGGCCAGCTGCAAAACCACTTCCAGAACCTCCGTCTGGTTCAGGATCCGCTGCCCGTCCAGAACCACCTCCACCCGGGCCGCGCTCTGCAGCACCCGGGCCGGAACGGTGGCTTTCCCGTGCTTCACGATGGCCGATTTCACCCGTGCATCGGCGGCAACCTCCGCCACAAATGTGCCAATCCGCAGTTTCCCCTGTTTCAACCGCAGTTGATGGGTCTGGGATCTTGAAGTCCGCTGCTGAGTGAAGGTTCCCCAACCCTCCGCCGCAATGAAGGGCGCCTTGAAATCAGCCGGGGTCAGCCGTGGGGCAAATCCGATGCGCCCGGCCGGACCGTGATACTCAAAGCCGCACGCCGCAATGAACACCCCGTGGCTGGCCATGCTCCGCACATAATGGTCGCCGCACTCGATCTCGTTCCACGGGTTCCGGCGCGAGGCATGGTAGCGGTCATGCACCGCCCGCGTCACCGCCAGACCCTCCGTCACCATCCCCTCCCACACCATGTGGCCGGCAGCCTGGTATTCGAAACCGTTCATGCACTCATTGAAGTACCCCGCCGCCCATTCCGGCCCCTTGCCTTTCGCCTGGGCGTAATCCCAATCGTTCCGTGGGAAGGAGCACATCAGCAACCCCGCCTCCCCGGCCATGGCATACCACCGCCCGGCCTTGTAAGTCTCCCGGTAGGGTCCGACATCCGGCGTGAAATTATACTCCCAAAGGGATCGCAGGGCCGACCGTGTTTCGCTCACCGGCAGCACTCGCGGCAGCCCGACCTGGAATGCCCAGCTCTGGCCCATCACCTGGTCTATCTCACAACCGGTTCCGGAGTTGATCGCATCCAGATGTTTTGCATCCACCCGGTTGATGAAATACCCGTCATCGAACAGCTTCGAAACCAGGTTCTTCTGCCCCGCATTGAACAGGCCCCGGCACCGGGCCGCGAATTCCCTGTCCCCCGCCTCAAGGCCCATGGCCTCCGCCGCCAGCAGTGCCGCAAGGTAAAGCCCGCTCAACCACGCCACCGGCCCGAACCAATCGGTATCCAAAGTGTTGTGCTGGTTGCCTTCGATCAATCCATCCCCATCGCCATCCTTCGCGATCAGCCACTCCGTCGCGCGCCTGATTTTTGGCCAGGTGGCTTTGAGAAACACATCGTCCGCGCTCATCTGGTGCTCCCGCAGGGCGCGCAGGATGGTCCCGGCCTGGGCATCAATGGCGGGAATGTCGTTGAACTCGCCCCGGAAGTGGATCGCCCCGTCCGCTTGCAGGCTCGGCCCGAAATCCACATTCTGCCGCAACCCCCGCTCCAGCTCGGGAAACACCCGGGCCATCGCATGGGCATAGTGCCAGACATGCCCGCAGGTCCCCTCGCAACACCCCACCCCCTCGTAGCTGTAGAACCGGCCATCCCCAAACCGGTGGCAGGTGGAGGTGGCCAGGATGGACAGGTTCAGAAAGGTCCGGTCCAGGAACCAGTAGGGCAGGGTTGAGTCATACCAGGTGTCATGCCACAGACGGGTCTGCGCCGCCAGGCGGCCAAAATTCTTCGCAACGAATCCCGCCACGGCAAAGGCGGAGTTGAATTTCGCCCCGTAATACCGGCCTGGTGGAAGCCGGTTTATCCTGAGGTTCGGCATGTACCAGGCCACAACAAAGGTCACCCGCACCGAGGCCCCGGGCTGCAGTTTGAACTTCCGCGTCAGCGAGCCGGTGAGCTTTTGGCCGAACGGCTTCGCAGCCGCCTCGCTGTCACTCTTCGGGGAGAATATCCCAGCCGCAATCCCCTCCACAGGCAGGTCGGTGATCGCCCGGTCCCCCGGCTGCGGATCCAGCAGCCCAAGTCCCATCGTCCCAAAATCTGCCTCCTCCCCCAGCGGACCCACCGGCTCCCTTGAGCGGTCGCTGAACAGGATGTCATCCACCCCGATATTCCCCCACCCGCCCGCCTCCTCATCCACAATGACCAGCCGTCCCGTCTTCCCCGCCCACGGACGCACATCCCAACTCATCGGCTGCAGCCGGTTGTTGTTCGCGCCGGTCGCCGAAAGCACCACCTTCCCCTCCACCAGCAAATTCATGCAGGTCCTGCCCGCGTGATTGCCTCCCCCGATCAGGAAGGTGATGAAGATCCGCTCGATCTTGAACTCGCGGCTGGCGAGCTTTCCCAGCGCGGCATCCTTGTCCCCCACATCCCCGCCCGGTGCGGAGGCATGACTGTTCACCACCCGCTTGCCCTTGCCGCCCACGTCCCCCTGGTATGCCGGGATCTTCCCGATCTCCACAGGTCCGCTCCCAAACGCTGTGCCGGTCGCCACCCAGTCCCCATAACCTTCCCGCTCAAAATCATCAAAAGCCACATCCGCCCGACCGCTCGGCTCGTTGCCCTTGGGCACATCCTCGGCGCAGCTCTCCAGAAAGAGCACGCCCGCCCCCCGCACCACCCGGTTCCGCCGCATCCCGTCCCGCTTCTTCCCGCTGTGCAGGCACACCGCATTCTCAAGCCATCCCCCGATCTCCCCCTCCACCCTGGACTTGCCCGAATTCCGCACAGTGAACTCCATCACAGTGACCGGCAGTGAGGAGTCCTCCGCGTTCAACGGTGCGAACGGTGAAAAGGCCTCCAGACTCACACTGACGGGGCATTCCGGATCCACATAGCTGACATAGCCCACCGGATACTCCCCTGTGAAGCTGACATCCTTCCAGTGCGCCCCGTCCAAAGCCCGCTCCTGCGTTTTTCCACCGGTTGTAACCCGCACCGCAAAGCCCTGCTCCAGTGGCGCGACCGCTTTCATCGGCTTTGCATAATGCTCAGCCCCCGTCCCCCCGGACCGGTTGAAGATGTCCCAGTGCCATAACTTCCCGTCCCCGCCCAGGTAAAGCTGCCCCGCGCAGATCCCCCCGACAGGCATGCCAATGCTCGCCAGATCCCCCCCGCGATAGGTTGTCCGGCCCCCCCGCGCGGTCAGCGATTTCACCCACTCATCGGAAAGCTTCTTGTCCGCAGGCACGAGTTTTTTGAAATCCTCGCGCGTGAACGGCCCGGCCATCGCAAGGTCCATTGAACTCAACCCCACCACCGCCGTGGCGCTGGTTCCCAGCATCCGGAGAAAGTCCCGCCGCCCCAGCCCCGGTTGTGGCCCTGCCGCCGAACAACCGCATTCCCCGCCACACTTCGGATGAACGCCACCCGTCCCATCAATTGTTGTTTGCTTGATCACTCCCCCACTCTACAGGAGCCGCAAGCCTGTCCGCAACCGAACGTCCGACCATGGTCCGACATAAATCACCCCGCGAAGCCCTCTACCGGGCATTTGCCAGCCATGCTCACAATGTGAAGCCCATTCAGGGCTTTGGGATGGGTATTGGGGGGGCCATCCACCCGGGCTTGCAGCCCGGGCTGTCACATTTTGCCCTTGCAGGGCTGCCCGAAGGGGGACAAACGCATACCAGCTATTGCAGGCTGCCCCTCCGGGCGGGCTGTAAGCCGCCGATAGAATTTCAGTGGGGTCGAATATTCAACTTTGTCACAGGCTCCCACTCCAAGCGGGCTCGAGGCCTACTGCGTTGAGGCCCGGCGGAGGCTCTCGCCGTCCCCGTGCAAACGCCACTCCGGGCGGGCTGTAAGCCCGGCATGTTGCAGCCCGGGCTGGAGGCCCGGGAAGTGGAACAACCAAAAAAATGTTCAGTGCGCCCTGAAAGGGCAAAACAGGTCCATCAAATCCCCAAGCCATCCCCCACGACCGTGCCCGCGCCATTCCGCATCGTCACCCGCGTCAGACCACACCTGCCTGCACCCTTCACCCATGTGTGCGAGGGTTTCTGCAACATTCTCCATTTTCAAGTTGTCACCTAACTTTTCTCGCCCTAAGGTGGGAACCATTATGACCTCCTCGCTTAAGCGGCCAGTGACCACAACACACCCGGCTTCCTGTCCCCCCTCCCGGGGGTTCACGTTGATCGAACTCCTCGTCGTGATCGCCATCATCGCCATTCTCGCGGCGATGCTCCTTCCCGCCCTGGGCAAGGCCAAGAGCCGCGCGCAGGGTGTCGGCTGCATGAACAACAGCCGCCAGCTCATGTACGCTTGGCGTCTTTACGCCGAGGACAACCGCGATATTATCCCCTTTGCCTACGGCACCGTCGCCGCCGCATCCCCCTACGTCTGGGTCCCCGGCATGCTCGATTCCGCCAACCCCAGCGCCTGGGGCAACTGGGATCTCAACCGCACCGTCCGTGCCAGCATCCTCTGGCCCTACTGCGGCAAGGCCGCCGGCATCTTCCACTGCCCGGCCGACACCTCGTATGGAGTAAACTCGGCCAATCAGCGCGTCCCGCGCGTCCGCAGCATGACCATGAGCAACTGGGTCGGCGGGAACGGCGACAGCCCCGAAAGCAAATACAAGGGCTACTGGGGTGCCGGAGGCGACTGGTTGGTTTACAGGAAGCTTGCTCAAATCGTAACTCCCGGCCCCTCCATGACCTATGTCCTGCTGGATGAGCGTCAGGACAGCATCAATGATGGCTACTTCGTAGTCGAGATGGACGGATACCCGAACCAGGCCACCACCAAAATTGTCGATTTCCCCGCCAGCTACCACGGTGGCGCAGCCGGGTTCGCCTTTGCCGATGGCCATTCTGAAATCCACAAATGGCGCGACAGCCGAACCACCCCCCCGCTCAAGACCGAACTCACGCTGAACGTGACAACACCCAATAACCAGGACGTCTATTGGATGCAGGAACACAGCACCCGGAAGTAATCCAGAGCACCCCGGGGAACAGCGTCAAATCATCATTCGGTGCCGGGCGACCCCTGCCCAGCACTCTGGCACCCCATCCGGGGTGCCGGGAAAACCCCTCCCCGGAACCCGGAGGGTTCCCAGCAATTAGCCGGTGGTTGAGGAGCAACGCGACGACACAACCGGGTATAGCCCCACATTACCACCGCATCCCGGAGGGGATGCCAGACCGGCACATCTTCACGACCCATCCACCACACCCCAACTCTGGGCCCCCTCCGGGGGCCTTCTCCCTTTCCGCCCTCAACCCGGGGTGTCGCTCACGCTCAACCCCGGGCTAATCGCTGCCATCCCATCCGGGATGAACATGCGCCCCCCTCCCCGGCATCCGCTGGATTCCCTTTATTTTGCTATTGCATTAGCCGCCCGAAAGGGCATATAGCTTTATTGGGAAGCATACCCAAAACCGGCACTTCGCCGTAATGGGTGCGCTTCCCAAACTTTTTATGAATGGGACTTGGAGATTATCCTTCAGGCCGCGGCTGGTTGACGCGTTGCAGGGATATGGCAGGAAAGAGTTTGGCGCGGATCTGGTTGCGGGGTTGACGGTGGGGATCGTGGCACTCCCCCTGGCGATGGCCTTTGCGATCGCTTCCGGCGTGCCGCCACAGGCTGGTATCTTCACCGCCGTCATTGCCGGTTTCCTCATCTCCGCCCTCGGTGGCACCCGCGTCTGTATCGGTGGGCCCACCGGCGCCTTCATCGTCATCCTATATGGCATTGGCGCCCAATATGGCCCCCAAAACCTGCTGATCTGCACCATGATGGCGGGGGTGATCCTGCTGGTCATGGGTCTCGCCCGGCTCGGGACGATGATCAAATACATCCCCTACCCGGTCACCATGGGTTTCACCTCCGGCATCGCCGTCCTCATCTTCACCACCCAGATCAAGGACTTCTTCGGGCTGCACATTGAAAAGGTCCCTTCCGAATTCTTCGAAAAGATGGCCTCCCTGACCCGCGCCGCCCCCACATTCGACTGGCTCACGGTGGTGGTCGCGGGGACCGCCCTGGCCATCATTCTGCTCTGGCCCAAAAGCTGGCAGCGCCGGGTGCCGGGTTCGATTGTCGCCCTGGTGCTCGGAACGGTCGCTGTGGCACTGTTCAATCTGCCGGTGGAGACGATCGGTTCGAAATTCGGCGGAATTCCCCAGGGATTGCCCCACCCTGCCATCCCGGAAATGTCCTGGGAGGGCATCCGGCACCTGTTCGGGCCTGCCACCACGATCGCCCTGCTCGCGGCCATTGAATCGCTCCTGTGCGCCGTCGTGGCCGACGGAATGACGGATGACCGGCACGATTCCAATCAGGAGTTGATGGCGCAGGGATTGGCGAATATCATCGCCCCGCTCTTTGGTGGAATCGCCGCCACGAGCGCCATCGCCCGCACCGCCACCAACATCAAGTGCGGCGCCCGCTCCCCGGTGGCCGGAATCGTCCACGCCCTCACCCTCCTGACCATCATCCTGGTGGCCGCACCGCTGGCAAAATTCATCCCCCTGGCCGCGTTGAGCGCCGTCCTGGTCAATGTGGCCTTGAACATGGGTGAATGGCACAACTTTAGCCGCCTTTCACGCTGGCCGCGCAGTGATGCTGCGGTCTTCCTCACGGCGTTCGGCCTCACCGTGGCGATCGATCTGACGGTCGCGGTGGAAATCGGCATGGTGCTCGCCGCCGTGCTCTTCATCAAGCGGGTCTCGGAGACAACCCAGATCACCGCCGTGGATTCAAAAAACGACACCGAAGGTTCCCAGCATTCCCTGATCGGCAAGGACATCCCCCCCGGGGTCATGATCTACCGGATCTTCGGATCCTTCTTCTTCGGCGCGGCCGACAAGCTCGAAAGTTCCCTCATGCGGGAAAAGCGAGAGTCGGATGTGCTGATTCTCCGCATGCGAAAAGTTCTGGCCATGGATGCCACCGGCCTGAACGCGCTTGAGGATCTGCATGAACGCCTCCAAAGCCGGGGGAAACACCTGATCATCAGCGGTCCGCACACACAACCCCTGTTCATGATGGACAAGGCCGGATTCCTGGACCGCCTCGGAAATGAGAATGTCTGTGCCGACATCGACATCTCCCTCGCCCGGGCCCGGGAGATCCTCGGTCTGCCACCGGCTCCCACTACTGTCGATCCGCTCCAGGAGGAGAAGCGAAAGATCGAGGAGGCAAGGCGGGATCTGAGTGCCGCCGTGGAGCGGGCCAGCCTGGCCTTGAACGGCCCGAAACCACCTTCATCGCACGGGGGCCAACCGTGAACAATCATCCCGGAGCCGGAAAGCCCGACGCTTCCACTCCGTAAAGCCCTCTCCCATGTATCTGAACATCATCCAGCTTGCCGAATCGCTCGGGGTTGAGGAGCGGATGGTGGAGAACTGGATACGGAACGAGGGTCTTCCCTGCGTGCGGGATTGCGGCCGGGTCCTGTTTGAGCGGGGCCAGGTGGCTGAGTGGGCTGCCCAGCGGGGGCTGGGGGCCCGGGCCGGATTTCTGGCCCCCACCGGCACCACCCCGGTGGCGGGACGGGAACTGCTGAACCTGCTCAAGGCGGGTGGAATTCACAGGAACATCGCCGCCAGCAGCGTTCTTTCGTTGCTGGCAGAGCTTGTGAAGGCCCTGCCGGGCGCAACCCCTCCCGTGAGAGAAATGCTGGCGCAACGGATGCACGCCCCGGACGGCATCACGTGGGCCCCTGTCGGCGGCGGTCTTGCCCTGCCACACCTGCGCACCCACATCACTCTCGGGCGCGGGGCCGGTCTGCTCGCTGTTCTTTTCCTCTTAGAACCCCTGCCACTCCAAGTTCCTCCGGAGGATGGTGAACCGGTGGATCGCCTCCTGTTTTTCATCGCCCCCTCCCCACGCGCCCACCTTGAACTCCTCTCCCGGTTGAGCGCCGCACTCACCCGGCATGGACTGCGTGAACTTCTCCGGGAGGGTGCGTCCGACCCGCTTCTCATGGCCGCACTGGCTGCGGCCGAACCGGCTGCGGCAGGCCAACATCCTCAAACCCCTGCTGAAAAATGAGCCCCGGCTGCCTGCTATCCCTCGCGCTGGCCGCCATGGTCGCAGGGACCTGCTGCGCACCCCGCTGGACGAGGCTCTGGCTTGGCTGCACGGTGGCAGCCACCCTGCTGACACTCGGGGCGGCCATCTCGGTGCTGGCGGGCGGACCGTGGGAGTGGCACGGCGCTTTCCCGATCGGCGGGGAACTTCCCCATCTCAGGGCGGATGGCCTCAGCGCCTTTTTTCTGGTTCTCCTTTCAGTCATCGGGCTGGCCGGCACGGTTTATTCCAGTGAATATTGGAGTCCAAAGAAACACCCGGGCAGCGCATATCCGGGCCGGGTGTGGTGGAATCTCCTGCTGCTGTTCATGGGCCTGGTCCTTCTCTGTTCCAATGGTCTGCATTTCCTCATCGGATGGGAGCTGTTCACCCTCTGCGCCTACTTTCTCATCACCCGGGAGCGCCACCTTCCCGCGGTGCGCCGCGCGGGCTGGCTCTATCTCGCGGCCTCCCATGCCAGTGCGCTCTGCCTGTTTGCCTTCTTCGCCGCGATTGCCGCCCGAACCGGCTCGTGGGATCTCGGCCCGCTCCGTGACCACCTTGAACTGGCCCCGCTGTTCTGGCTTGCCCTCATCGGCTTTGGATTGAAGGCAGGTCTGTTCCCGCTTCATATCTGGCTCCCCTCGGCCCATGCCAACGCCCCGACCCATGTCTCTGCCCTGCTGTCCGGGGTGGCTATCAAGATGGGGATTTACGGCCTCATGCGGTTCAGCGGATGGATCCCCACACCGGCGGATGCCGGATGGGTCGTTGCAACCCTCGGGGTGGCGAGTGCCGTGCTGGGGGTGGCATTCGCCCTCGGGCAGCACGACCTCAAGCGCCTCCTCGCCTATCACAGCGTGGAGAACATCGGCATCATTTTGATCGGTCTGGGTTTCGCCATGATGGCCTCCCGCGCGGGGCAGCCCGGCTGGGGACGGCTCGCCATGGCGGGTGCCCTGCTCCATGTCTGGAATCACGGGCTCTTCAAGGCCCTGCTCTTTCTCGGCGCCGGTTCCGTGCTTCATGCAACCGGCACCCGCCGCATGTCGGAATTGGGAGGGCTCTGGCGTGCCATGCCCTGGACTGCCGCCAGCTTTGCGCTGGGGGCCGTGGCCATCTCGGGGCTTCCACCCCTGAACGGCTTTGTGAGTGAATGGCTTGTTTACCTCGGTCTGTTCGGAGCGGTCGATGGCCTTGGACCCGGCTCCGCTGCCGCCGTCCCCGCAGCGATCCTTCTGGCTGTCACCGGCGCGATGGCACTGGCCTGCTTTGTCAAAGTCGTGGGCGTGGTTTTTCTCGGCACCCCCCGGACTCTCCGCGCTGAAAAGGCGGTGGAATGCGGCTGGTTCATGCGCTCCCCCATGCTGCTGCTCGGCGGGGCATGCATCCTCATCGGCCTAGCCCCGGCCCTTTTCTGGCCCGCCCTCCAATCCGCCATCGCCGCCTGGGAACCGGGTTGGGCGATGGATGTGGCCCCGGCCCCTCTTCTCTCCCTCGGCATCTGGAATGTTGGGTTCGCACTGGCTGCCGCTTTGGCTGCCACGCTCCTGCTCAGGCGGGTCCGCCGCAACGGAATCGCCCGCGCCGGAACCTGGGATTGCGGGTTCGCCGCGCCCACGGCCCGGATGCAATACACGGCCGGATCGTTCGCCGGAATCATTACGGAATGGTTTGCGTGGATCCTCCAACCCTCCCGCCATGCGGACAAAATCACCCATCCTTTTCCTTCCCGGGCGGCGTTTCGCGAGCATACCCCGGAGACGGTCCTTGAGAAGGTCGTGGAACCGTCCGCCGGAATGGTGATGGCCCTCTCCTCAGCCATGCGCCGCCTCCAGCACGGCAGGCTCCAGTTTTACATCCTTTACCTCGTGTTCGGCCTGATTGCCCTGGCGCTCCTTGCATTCTGGGGAGGTGCTCCATGAACCCGGGGTTTACAAACCATTTCCTCCTGCCCCTCCTGCGGGGGGTGCTGCAGATCGCCATCCTGCTTCTGCTGGCTCCACTGCTGCCGGGAATCGTCAACCGGGTCAAGGCCTGGGTGGCCGGGCGTCGCGGGCCTCCGCTCCTCCAGCTTTATTATGATCTGGGCAGGCTCTGGAACAAGGGCATCGTCCTGAGCACCGCCGCCTCACCCGGGCATCTGGTCGGACCCGCCATCGCCTGGGTGGCCATCCTTGGCTCGGCGATGCTGCTCCCGCTGGGGCCGGGGGATGCCCTCTGGAGTTTCAAGGGGGATGCGCTTCTTTTCCTCTACCTGCTGGCGTTGGCCCGCTTTTGTACCGCCTCGGCCGCGCTGGAAACCGGGTCTGCCTTCGAGGGGATGGGGGCGGCCCGGGAGGTCAGCTTTGCGGTGTTGTCCGAGTCCGCCCTTATCACGGCCATCCTCGCCCTTGCAGTGCAGACGGGCAGCCTCTCCCTGACCGGCATGCTCGCCCCCGTGCCCAACCCCTCGGCGGGGCTGCTTGCGGCAGGGCTGTTCACCGTCCTCCTCGCAGAAAACTGCAGGGTCCCATTCGACGATCCCAACACACATCTGGAACTTACCATGATCCATGAGGTGATGGTCCTCGACCATAGCGGGCCGCCGCTGGCCGTGATCCTGCACGGTGCCGCGCTCAAACTGCTGGTCTTCGCCCTGCTGCTGGCGCAGGCGGTCCTGCCCTTGAACCACCTTTCGCTGCTGCCCGCCACCGGCTGTCTGCTGGCGGCGATGCTTGTGATCACCCTGCTGGTCGGATTCGCTGAATCGCTCCTGGCCCGCTTCGCCTTCCGGCGTGTGCCGCTGCTCCTCACCACCGCATTCCTGTTCTGCCTGTTCGCCCTGCTCACGGCGTGGAAGGGGGTTTCATGACGGATGCCATCAACCTCCTTGTCGGCCTGGCGCTGGGGGCGAACCTGCTCGCACTCGGGAGCAGCCGCCTGCCATCCATCATCCGCGCCGCCGCCATCCAGGGAATCGTGCTCGGCGTGATCCCCCTGCTGCTCAAACCGGAGTTCCACTGGCTAGTCGCGCTGGTCTCGATCGGAACCATCGCGATCAAGGGTTTCGTCATCCCGGCCCTCTTGCTCCGCGCCCTCCGCGCCGCGAATATCGCACGGGAGGAGCATCCGCTGCTCGGTTTCATTCCATCCCTCCTCATCGGGGCGTCCGCCACTGTGGGTGCAGTGATTCTCGCTGGTCACCTGCCCCTGCTCCCGGAGCATCGCGGACTGCTCCTCGTCCCCGGCGCCCTCGCAACTCTGGTGAGCGGTCTTGTGCTCCTCGTGGGTCGCACCAAGGCCATCTCACAGGTGTGCGGATATCTCATCCTCGAAAACGGCATCTACCTCTTCGGCCTGCTTCTCATCCGGGGAACCCCCCTGATCGTTGAGGCCGGGATCCTGCTGGATCTGACGGTCGCCATTTTTGTCATCGGAATTATTGTGGACCGAATCCAGCGCGAGTTCGATTCCCTGGACACGGGCAAACTCACATCCCTGCACGAATGAGAAACCTCCTGCTCCATCTCATTCCGCTGCTGCTCGCCCTGCTGGCGCTCATCTGGCCCTCCGACCGCACCCGCCCGCGTCTGCTCCCGCTTGCCGGGATTCTCCATTCGGCACTGACCCTGTGGCTTCTGTTCCAGCCGCCCGCTCCCTCTCCGCAATCCTGGCTGGGGTTTGATCCGCTGACCCGCGCGGTTGTTCCCGCCATCTCACTCCCGTTTCTGATCTGTTCCTTCTATGGGGTCGCCTATTTGCGCCTGCGCCAGGAAAGGCCGAACCGCATCTTTGTGGCCTCCCTTCTCGCGCTGCTGGGATTGATCACCCTCTCGCTCCAGTCCCAGCACCTCGGCCTGCTCTGGGTTGCGATGGAGGGTGCCACCCTCGTCACCGTGCCCCTGCTCCATTTCAACGGCACCGCCCGGGCCTTCGAGGCCACCTGGAAATATCTGCTGGTCGGCGGCACCGGCGTTGCCCTTTCCCTGCTCGGCTCCTTCTTCCTCGGCTACTCCGCAGCCGGGACCGCCAGCGGCGGGGACCTGACCTTCGCCGCACTGGTGGAAAACGCGCATGGACTCGTCAAACCCTGGGTGCTCGCCGCCTGGGTGGTCCTCCTCACCGGCTACGGCACCAAGATGGGACTCGCCCCCATGCACACCTGGAAACCGGATGCCTATGGGGAGGCTCCGGGGCTCATCGGTGCCATTCTCGCGGGGGGTCTCACAACGGTCGCCTTTGTCGCCCTGCTCCGGGTCCGACAGATCGTGGATGCCGCCGGGTTCGCCCACGCAACAACCGTCACATGGATGGCGCTCGGGCTGTTCTCCATGTTTGTGGCGGGAATGTTCCTCCTGGGGACCCCTGATTTCAAACGCATGCTCGCCTACTCAAGCGTGGAGCACATGGGCATTCTAAGCTTTGGCGCCGCCCTTGGCCCTGCCGGAGTGGCTGCCGCCCTTTTCCATGTCTGGAATAACAACCTGGCAAAGGGTGCCCTCTTCCTCAGCGCCGGAAATCTCCGCCGCACGGTGACCGCCCGCACCGCACCGGAGGTTTCAGGCCTGCTGCTGCTGGCCCCGGTCTCCTCCCGGTTGCTGATCATTGGCATGTTCGCCGTCACCGCCTGCCCGCCTTTCGGACCGTTCTTCAGTGAGCTGGCCATCATCCGCAGCGCATTCGAAGGGGGGCATGCTCTCGCCACCGCCCTGTTTCTGACATTTCTGCTTCTCGCCTTTCTGGGGATGTCCCGGCTGGTGTTCGCCATCACCGATGGACGCCCCCGCCTGTCCGAACGACACAAGGCTTCCACTGCGCTTCCCCCTGGAGGTGCGGGCGGCAGGCCGGCAGCCCCCATGGATCGCCAATCCCCGAAGGGATCCAAGTGGCCTGAACAGCCGGGCGTGATCCTTCCACCCGTGATCTTTCTCGGCTGCTCCCTCCTGCTCGGTCTCGCCACCCCGCCGGCTCTCCGGCAGGTCTGGGCGGATGCGGTCACTTTTCTATTCGGCTCATGAACCCCGACGCGCCATTTTTGCTGACCGGCAACGCCACGGCCACCCCATGGTCGGAAGTGCCGGAATTGCCGCTGCAGCAACTGGCGGATGCCACAAGCGAGGCCCTCGCTGAGGGGACCAGACTCTGCGCCTGGTTTGGCGTGGCGGAACCGGGAGAGTCGGCCACCCGTGTGGTCTGCATCGTGGCGGATGATTTCGGAAACACCCTCGGCATCGCCCGCAGCCTGCCCGCCCGCACCGGCTATCCATCCCTCACCCTGCGCCATCCGCAGGCCCACCTGTTCGAGCGGGAACTGTTTGAACAGCACGGATTGAGGCCGGAAGGCCATCCCTGGCTGAAGCCGGTCCGCCGCACCGGCCCCGCCGGACCGGAGATGCTCCCCTTCTTCCAGGTTGAGGGAGGGGAAGTCCACGAGGTGGCCGTTGGCCCGGTCCACGCCGGAATCATCGAACCGGGCCACTTCCGCTTTCAATGCGCCGGGGAGGAGGTTCTGCATCTGGAAATCGCCCTCGGCTACCAGCACCGGGGGATCGAAGCCGCCACTCCCGGCGGCCCTCATCCCGCCACTCTCTGCCAGATGGAAACCATCGCCGGGGATTCCACAATCGCCCATGGCACTGCATACCTGATGGCACTGGAATCTCTGGCCGGGATCGAGCCTCCCCTGCGGGCGCAATGGCTCCGGGCCATCGCCCTTGAGCTGGAACGATTGGCCAACCACACGGGCGATCTCGGCGCCCTGGCGAATGATGTCGCATTCCTTCCCACCTCCTCGGCGTGCGGCAAGTTGCGGGGTGATTTTCTCAACCTCACCGCCCTCCTCTGCGGGAACAGGTTTGGCCGTCGCCTCCTCACCCCCGGCGGTTGCGCCTACGATCTGGATGACGCCCGTGTGGCTCGTCTCGTGGCGGGATTGCGTCCCGCCCTGGCCGGGGTTGAAACGGCGGCAAACTGGCTCTGGGAAGCCTCCTCGGTCCGCTCCCGGTTTGAGGGCACCGGCACGGTCTCCCGTCAGCAGGCCCTGGAAATGGGTCTCGTCGGCCCCGCTGCCCGCGCCTCCGGTCTCGTTCGTGATGTCCGCTTCGACCACCCCGCCGGATGGCATCGTTTTGCCCAACTGCCCGTCGCCGTCTGGCCCGAGGGGGATGTCTTCGCCCGTGCCCGGGTGCGCTGGCTGGAAATCCAACGCTCCGGCGCATTCCTGCTGGAACAGCTGGCGGCGCCTCCCCCGCTGGAACCGGGCACCGGATCCATCAAAGCACCCATGCCGGATCTCCAACCCGATTGCCTCGCGGTCTCGTTGGTGGAGGGTTGGCGCGGCGAAACCTGCCACGTGATCCTGACCGATGATCAAGCCCGTTTTCGCCGCCACAAGATCATCGACCCCTCCTTCCACAACTGGAGCGGTCTGGCCCTCGCCCTGCGCGGGCAGGCCATCTCCGATTTTCCCGTTTGCAACAAAAGCTTCAACCTTTCCTATTGCGGCTTTGATCTATAGCTGACCCATGTTCGCCCTTGATGCCATAATGCAACGGTTGCGCCAGGGATGCCAGACGATGGCCTACCCGGATGGCAGCCCCCCTCCGCTCCCCGATCGCCACGGCGGTTCCCTCAGGGTGGATCGCTCCAAATGCGAGCCCGGTTGCGATGCCTGCATCCGGATCTGCCCCACCGCCGCCATCACCCGCACTCCCGACATCTCCCTGGATCTCGGCCGCTGCATTTTCTGCTCGGACTGCGTCAAGACCTGCCCGCCGGGTGCCATCACCCACACCGGCAAACATTCCATGTCCACCCGGAATCGGGGGGACCTCCTCCTCGGTCCCTCCGGGCAGGAGGAAGTGCGTCTCGCAAAGGCATTGGATGATTCCCTGCGGCGGTTGTTTGGAAGATCCCTGCGCCTGCGCCAGGTCAGTGCCGGGGGTTGCAACGCCTGCGAGGCGGATACCAACGTCCTCGGCACCATCGGGTGGGACCTCGGCCGGTTCGGAATCCAGTTTGTTGCCTCCCCCCGCCATGCCGATGGCCTTTTCATCACCGGACCCGTGACGAAAAATATGCAACTGGCCCTCCGCAAGACCTACGACGCCGTCCCCGCCCCCAAGCTCGTCATCGCCACCGGTGCTTGCGCCATCGCCGGGGGGCCGTTTGTGGATCTGCCGGAAGTCCTCAACGGCGCAACCTCCATCCTGCCCGTCGATCTCTACATCCCTGGCTGCCCGCCCCACCCCATCACCATCCTCGACGGACTCCTCACCCTGCTCGGCCGACTCCCCCCGGACCGGATCCCCTGAAATGCGCCGGTCCCAAACCGGGGATCGAATGCTCGTTTCTCACCCTTTCCGGCGTCAGGGTTGACTGGTATTCCCATTCCGACAGCCCGGGCTGTTTCCATCCTTCCCCATCCGGCCCCATCCGTGGTCAAAATTTGTTCCCCGCCAGTTGCCTTGCCAGCCGGATGGCGGATTGCATGCTGGATGGCGATGCCTTGTTCTGGCCCGCGATGTTGTAGGCCGTGCCATGATCCGGCGAGGTGCGGATGAACGGCAGACCCAGCGTCCAGTTCACGCCGGTCTCAAACCCGATCATTTTCAGCGGCACAAGGCCCTGATCGTGATACATGGCCACCACCGCATCGTAATCCCCCCGAAGCACGTAATAGAAAAGGGCATCCGCACTCAGCGGGCCCTCAGCGGGGCAACCCTCCGCGCGAGCCCTCTCGACCGCAGGGCCGATGGTTGTGATTTCCTCCGTTCCCATCTCCCCGCCCTCTCCGGCATGCGGATTCAGCCCGCACACCGCAATTCGGCCCCGCGCCAGACCCAGCTGGCGGCAGGCCAGCCCGGCCATGCGGATCGCCAGGACGATCTTCTCCTGCGTCAACCGCTCCGGGAGGAGCTTGATGGACACATGGGTTGTGGCCAGCACCACCCGCAGCCACCGGCCACGGTCATCCTCACCCAGCAACATCATCGCCGTCTGATCGGTCCCCGCCAATTCCGAGAGTAACTCCGTCTGCCCCACAAAGCGGATCCCCGCCCGCACGATGGCCTCCTTGTTCACCGGGGCCGTCACCATCGCGGCAAGTTCCCCCTTCAGGCAGCGGCGCGCCGCCTCAACCACCCAATCATGTGCCGCCACCGCCGCCGGGGCCGCCCCGGGTGCCAGACTTGCAGGCAACGCCTCTCCCGGGTTGAACACAGGTAACCCAATACCCGGCTCGACAACCCCGTCCCACATCTCCAGGGGAAGCCCAAGGCCCAACTGCTGATTCAGCGCGGCCAGATGTCCGAAGTCGCCCACCAACAGGTAGTTACCGGCACATGACGCCCCTTCAAGCGCCATGGCCTTCAGCGTCACTTCCGGCCCTATGCCGGTCACATCCCCGATCGAAATGCCAATCCTGCGATTCATTCCCCACACCTTACCAGACCACTCCAACCTCAGAAACCGCAAAACGGATCCCCCGCCACAGTAGCGTTGGCCTTGGGGAAACAGTTCCAGCCCGTTTCGCCCCCATCCCGTCCCATCCCGTCCCATCCGTGGTCAAAACCTTTTCCCTGAAAAATCGAAAAAATGTGAACTTTGTTTGTAAGGATTCCGATCGGACCCGGTTAATAGAGGTGTAGTTCAGCAAAGTACGACACACCCATATGAATTCAGAGACCCACAAAAGAAAATCGGATACAAAGCGCGGCAAGCGCCACGCGGTTGAAATCGACCCCCGAAACCAGATGATCCTACACACCGCCGAGTGCCTCGGCTTGAGCCCCCGCCAGATCGTGCTTGAATGCCTTCAGGCATACGCATCCACCCTGGCACCCCGGGTTGGGCAGAGTTGATTATGATCCGGCACAACGATCACGCCAACGGCAAACCCTTCCTCTCCGGGAGGGGTTTGCCTGCCGATTCCCAACCTCACAACAAAGTCAGCCAACTCATCGTCCGGGAAAAATTCCCACACCCAGGGGCAGTCTGGCCCCGGGTTTGCCGAACCTGCGATCAACACCACCTGTCTGACAGGTCTCTAAAACTCTATGGCTGACGCTGGCAAACCCGACCCCTCCAACCCCGCCCCAATCCCCGCCACTGACACCACCCCAAAAGGGGAGGCTGACCGGCAGGGTGCCAAAAAGTTCGCCTCCCACTACCTTGTCAGCGGCGGGGCGAATGTGGATGAAAACCGGCGGTATGAAAATCCGGTTGGGGTGAGGGTTGAAAAGCAAACGACCGGCAGTTTCTGCTGCCGGTTGTGCGACCGAGCTGAAGGATGTGAGTCAGGTTTGGATTTGGT
>CAIWMU010000150.1 GCA_903913865.1 uncultured Verrucomicrobia subdivision 3 bacterium | reverse complement strand
CCTGCTCCGCCTGGTCTCCGCCCTCCTGGCCGAGCGCAGCGAAGAATGGGAATCCGGAAAAATCTACCTCAACATGAACACCACCACCCAGCCCTCAGTTTAAGATGCTATTGCATTTTACAGAAAAAAACTTGCGAGGCCCTCCGTTCTGGCGGGTGCTGTATAACGTGTGCCGGAATGCACATAAACAATCTCCCCGACTCCATCCACAGGTATCGGCGTGATAATGCTTGCAATATGCCCGATCAGGGCGCCGACATGCGATTCGCTGGAACTCTGCGTTTTTCGAAAGATGCTGCTGAAAAGGAGGAAAACCCCGGCACTCACAATCAGACCCCCCAGTATTGAGAGTGGTGCGCTGACATAAACCGAGCGGGTGGACGGCATCCGGGAGAAAATCATGCCAAAACCACCTGCTGCGGTGAGGAAGGAAGCTATGGTCGTGGGACTGAAAGGGGCAATTCCAGGCATTCCCGTGTGCTCGAATCCGGCATCAGCCTGACCGCCAGTGCCGACATCCGAATGAGCATCGTGTCCCCCGAAAAGATGGCCAAGCGCAGCGCTCAGGATGGTAAACACCAACCCAACACCGAAACAGACCGCATAAATCATAAAGTCCATACGTTCCTCGCTCAGCTTTCGACAAACTATTACATCACAACCGAAGATCAATCAAGCTTAATAAACCGACCCACGTCCATTCCGGTCCATTCCGTCACCAAAACCACATCTCCAAACCACTTGGGCTTCAATCCCACAAGGCGAATCAACGATCGGAATAAAATGTCCCACTCCCTTAATCAAACCACGAGCCAGATCGATCCACATCTACAAAGCCATCTGCTCTTTGTAATCACGGAAGCGTCTTCCCTGGAGGGGGTTGCCCTGTGCTGGTGACGGAATTTTCTTTGTCCCGGATCCAATGTTCGTATATTTCACCTATGGAAATTTACAACCATCCAACTTTCCAGATGGCGTGCCAGCAATTTGATCAGGTCGCCGACATTCTAGATATTCCGCACGATGATCGGGACCGGTTGAAGTATCCCAAACGCTCTCTTATTGTCTCCCTCCCCATCCACCGGGACGATGGGTCCACTCAGGTCTTTTCCGGCTACCGCGTGCAGCACCACCTGACTCTTGGACCGACCAAGGGAGGGTTGAGATTTCATCCGGACGTTTGCCTGGGAGAAGTGGCCGCCCTGGCGATGTGGATGAGTTGGAAGTGTGCGTTGTGCGGACTTCCCTATGGAGGGGCCAAGGGAGGGATAGCCTGCGACCCTGGCAAGCTGAGCATCACCGAACTGGAGCGCCTCACCCGACGTTACACCCAGGAGATGATTCCATTCATTGGCCCCCAGGTGGATGTCATGGCTCCCGACCTCGGCACAAATCCTCAAGTAATGGCTTGGATCATGGACACCTACTCCGTCCACGTGGGCAACAGCGTGCCGGGCATCGTCACAGGCAAACCCGTTGGGTTGGGTGGATCCCTCGGACGACGCGAAGCGACCGGTCGTGGAGTTGGATATCTGGTCAACCGGGCGACAGACACCATCGGTTTGGACATCGGCAAAGCAACCGCTGCCATTCAGGGGTTTGGAAATGTGGGATCTATCACGGCGTTATCCCTGGCGCGCTATGGAGTGAAGATTATCGCTGTGACCGATGCGTTTGGCGGTATCCACAATGCGGATGGACTCAACTTGTGGGAGTTGGAAAAATATGTGGCTGTAAACCGGTCTGTCGTCGGTTTCCCGGGGGCGGATTCGATAACCAACGAGGAGTTGTTGGAACTGCCCTGCGACATTCTGGTGCCGGCAGCGCTCGAGCGGCAGATCACAAAGGAGAATGCCGGCAAACTTAAGTGCCGCATTCTGGCGGAGGGAGCCAACGGGCCCACCACCCCGGAGGCGGATGCCATTCTGGCTCAAAGGCCTGAAATTTTCCTGATTCCCGATGTTCTGTGCAACGCGGGAGGTGTGGTGGTTTCCTATTTCGAGTGGGTTCAGGACTTGCAGAGCTTTTTCTGGGGTGAGACTGAAGTGGTGGACAAGCTCTTTAGAATCCTTGAAACTGCGTTCACACAAACGGTGTCACTAAGCCGCAAGCAGAAGATCAGCATGCGCATGGCCGCTCTGAGCCTCGGCGTAAGGCGGGTTCAAGAGGCCAAGCGCACCCGGGGGCTATTCCCCTGAGCACGCTGCAAGTGAATCACTTTGAACCCCGGCACTTGGCGGGATGGCGGGGCTTGAAATCATGAATTTGCAGAACACCTCAGGTCGTCGCGGGTGCCTCTTCTATGGAGGGCTGGTTGCGGGAGTTTTTCTCCTCCTTCTCCTGCTGGGTCTCGCCTTCGGAATCAGCATGGCCAAGAAACTGCGCACCCAGTTCACGGATGCAGCACCGGTTCCACTCCCAAGGTCCGAAATCACAACAACGGAATACCAAAGCCTGCAGCGCCGTCTCAATTCGTTCATGGGATCCTTGAACCGGGGAGACATCCCTCCCCCCCTTGAGTTGTCCGCGCAGGATCTCAACGCCCTGATCGATCAGGATGATCATTTGAAGATTTTGAGAGGTAAACTGCATGTCATGCTTGACGGGGACCGGGCCTCCGGCCAGTTAAGCATACCGATGGCCGAGATAGGACTGCCTGTCTTCCGGGATCGTTACCTCAACGCAGTGGCCAAATTTCATGTCAGTTTGCGTGATGGATCACTAAAACTGGCAGCAACGAATATTACCGTCCACGGGGCATCTCTCCCGAAGATATATGTGGATGAGATCAGCCAGGTCAATCTGGGATCGGCCCTAAATACCAATGCTGCTGCGCGGCCATTTTTGGACCGTATTGGTGCGGTCCAGATCACGAACAGCCATGTGAGAATCATCCCCAAGGGAGGCTGATCCAACCCGTCCCGCCCCTTCCCTAATGCGGAAGTGGACAGCAGAGCCGGGCATGTTCCTGCAAGGCAAAACGATCGGTCATGCCCGCCAGATAATCACAGATCGCCCTCGGCCAGCCATCACGCCGCGCCCGTTTGCGTGACAGCATACCAATCGCCCGATGGTTTTTCGTGTAATACTGAAACAGTTCCTCCAGAACCCGGCGCGCACGGATATGGGGCTCGTTCACAACGGGATTGAAGTAAAGATTCTTGTAGAGAAACCGGCGCAACTCCAGATTCAAAGCCCGGCGTTCCGCACTATATTGCACAAGCGGACGTGCCCTGCGACGCACATCATCAGCGCTCCGCACCCGGGACTTCTGCAGGGCTGCATCGGTCGTGGTAACCACATCAGTCACCTGCATGTCGATGATGCAGCGGATGATGAAATAGCGGCGACACTCGTCCGGCAGCTTCCCATATTCATCCTCCACAGCCTGGGTTGCCTGCCTCCACAAGCGAACCTCGCGATTCAGTTGCTCTTCAGAAAGCAGACCTGAATCCAACCCGTCATCCAAGTCATGGCTGTAGTAGGTCACCTCGTCGGCGAGGTTCGCAATTTGCGCCTCAAGTGAAGGACAAAAGAACTCCTCCTTGCCCCCACCGGGGGGCTGCGAGCAGGAATGTTTTGACAACCCCTCCCGAACCTCCCAGGACAGATTCAGTCCCCTGAAGCGTGGGTATTTCTGTTCCAACTGCTCCACCACCCGCAAGCTCTGAAGGTTGTGCTCAAAACCGCCATGGTCCTTCATCAGGGCGTTCAGAACAGTCTCCCCCTTGTGACCGAAGGGGGAATGCCCCAAATCGTGGGCCAGGGCGATGGTTTCAGCGAGATCCTCGTTCAAGTTCAAGGCCCGCGTGATATTCCGCGAAACAGCGGCCACCTCGATGGTGTGTGTCAGCCGGGTCCTGAGGTGATCTCCTGAGCCGTTCAGAAAGACCTGTGTCTTGTATTCAAGTCTGCGAAAGGCACGGGAGTGAATGACACGATCCCGATCACGCTGGTATTCCGTCCGCCAATCAGGCACCTTCTCCGCATAATCACGTCCGCGGGTATGGGCGCTGAACTGGGCGTAGGGAGCCAGGGTCTTGAGTTCGATCTGCTCCAGATCGTGGCAGGTGCAAAGCATGGCGGGATTCAGAGTTGTCGAAAAACCTATGCCGCAACCAGATTCTGAACTGAGATGCCCCGAAGCTCGAACAGTCGCCGGATGGTTTCCTCAATGAGATTGTTGGGACAGGAAGCACCCGCAGTAATGCCCACCGTGATCCGGCCCCCCGGAAGCCAGTTGCGGGTCTCCACCTCCTGATGGATGTGCTGGTTGTAATGTCGAATGAGCAGGTCCGATTCCATCTTCGCGGCATTCTTGATGAAATAGGTCGGCAGCTTGGCCTCCCCCATCTCTGCCAGGTGGGACGTGTTCGAAGAATTGTAGCCCCCAACGACCAGCAGCAGGTCCAGCTGTGTCTGAAGCAATTTACCCAGGGCATCCTGCCTGTCCTGTGTGGCACCACAGATGGTGTCAAAAAAACGGAAGTGCTGGTTAATCTGGTCCTCCCCATATTTACCCGCCATGGCAGCACGCAACCTGCGCTGAACTTCCTCTGTCTCCCCCCGCAGCATCGTTGTCTGGTTCGCAACCCCGATGGCCGTCAGATCCGCGTCCGGGTCGAACCCATCTGAATAGGCCCCCTTGAACTTCTTCAGGAATTCATCCTTCGAACCACCGTTCAAAATGTAATTGCACACGTAGTCGGTCTCTCCCAGTGTGAAAACAACAAGGTAGTGCCCCCTGCCACTCGACCGTGCCTGGGAACTTGTGGCCATCGTCTCCTCGTGCCACGCCTTCCCGTGGATGATGCTCGTAACGGAGTCCTTTGAATACTGCCTCACCCGTTTCCAGACACTCATCACGTCCCCGCACGTGGTGTCCACAAACTCACATCCCCGCTCCTCCAGTTTCCGTCTCGTGGAAACCTCTGTGCCGAAGGCAGGGATGATCACAAGATCGTCAGGTTGCAACTGGTTTATCTCCTCCTCCTTCGGCTTGCCTGCGATGGTGACAATACCCATGCGACGGAGTTGATCGTTCACCTCAGGGTTATGGATGATCTCCCCAAGAAGAAAAATGCGACGGTCTGGATAGGCTTTGCACGCTGCATACGCCAGATCGATGGCACGTTCAACCCCATAACAAAAGCCAAACTCCTTCGCCAATTTTACTGTCAACTCCCCGGCTGCCAGAATGTGACCGTTCTCACGGATTCGCTCCACCAGATTACTGCGATAGTGGGATAAAACCTGAGCCTGCACCGCCGTCATGATATCGGGACGGCGCAAATTGACTTTCTTCGGCCCACTCGGGGCGTCTGTTGACATAGAAACTTATATTAGCACTGCCCCCCCCAGCGTCCAGCGCAAACCCCAGCGTGATCACTTCGTCACCAATGATTTCGGCAGAGAGCAAAAGCAAATGAGCCATCGTGAGAAGCCATGAAACACCTCAAGAAGGCTGAAACATTACAAAGGATAAAATGGCGGATCCCTCTTAGAAGAAGGGATTGTTCGCAATCTCTTCCCCGACGGTGGTCAGCGGCCCGTGCCCCGGACAGATCAACGTTTCCGCTGGCAGCGAAAAGATCTGTTCACGGACCTTTTGTCGGGCTATTTCCCAGGAAATGTTCCCCCGCCCCATCGACCCCGCAAAAATGGCGTCTCCCACAATCGCCACATGGGGAGCGTCCTCAGGCCAGTTACCGATGATGTAGGTCATCCCATCTTCCGCGTGCCCTGGAGTCTCACGGTTTGTGATACGCAGGTTCCCGAGATGAATGAAATCATTCGACCGGTTGCGCTGATCCACAGCGGCCGTGCGGGAACTCATATGGAGCCGCGCTTTTGGAAACTTCTCCCTGAGCGCAGGCAAGGCGGCGATATGATCTTCATGGCTGTGGGTGATGAATATGTGTTTAAGTTGCAACTGCTCCGCCTCAACGATTTCGAGGATCGGTGCCGGATCAAATCCCGTGTCAAACAGTGCGGCTTCCCGGCATACCTCGTCCCAAACGAGGTATGCGTTCACACCCATGCCATCCTCAACGGTCGTGATGCATCGAAGCTCACACCATGAGGAAAGATCCTTTGGGGTGGGCAGCCAGCCACGGGCAATTCCGGCCAACCTGCCAGCACGAAGCCCCAACAGCACCCCGAGCTTTTCAAAGTCTGCTCCTGCGGTTGCCGTCCCTGTCTCCTCTAGACGGGAAAAGTTCTCCGCAGACAGGCCCACAGCGCGTGCTGCTTCAGTCGCGCTCACATTGGACATCATCCTGGCTTTGCGAATGATATCCCCGAGATGATCTTCCAAATTCATAATGTTTTTCTGGGCGCAACCATACTCGCGAATGGAAACAGTTCAAGTTGTGTTTTGGCTCATGCCAAGGCAGACTCCCTGTCAGAATGAAGCTGCCTTCCCGCAAATGAACTCCAATCCAGCCCCATACCGTAAACTTCTAAGGGATTACATTCGCGCACAAGCCAATCCCCCGGACAAGTTCAGTCATCAGGATCGCCTTTACGCCCTGGCTGTTGAATTGGCCGCCGGAACTGCTTTTGATGACGATGTCCTGTATGCCTCCGCCTGGTTGCACGACCTCGGGGTGTTCGTCGGGCACCGCCCCGAAAATCGGGAAGAGTTGGCGAAATGGGATCATGTGGCTTATGTGGCAGCTCAGGCTCCGGCACTCCTGATGCGGTTTGGATTTCCTGAATCCAAGATATCTCCTGTTCTTGATGCAATCCGGACCCACATGCCCAAGGACGATCCGAAAACCTACGAGGCAACCCTGCTGCGTGATGCGGATGTTCTGGAACAACTGGGTGCTGTCGCCATCCTCCGCACCGTGAGCAAGGTTGGGAGGGATACCCGATTCACTCTCTTTTCGGATGCCCTCCGTGTGCTGCGTGACAATCTGGAAAACCTGCCGCAAATGCTCCGTCTGGACACTTCGAGAAAACAAGCGCTACCGAGACTGACAGCCCTCCAGACCTTTCTGGAGGCTGCTGAGCAAGAGCGAAACGGATTGGGTTGGTAGGGGAAGTTCCCCGGCAGAGCCCTATTTTTTCAGGTGGCTCAAGCGATAAGCCTCGGTGGTAACGTAATACTTCGTTATCATGTTCGGCACCTCCCATTCGGGAAGTTTTCCGAGGGCCAGAAACTTCAGATAATTTTCTGTCACCTGCGAGAAATGAGCCTCATGGCCAAGAACGTACTTTTCCGGAATTGTGATCTGCCAGAGCTTTCCTGAAGCCTGAACACCGATCCCGGGATATTTCACGGCGAGCGCCTTGACCGCACTGGTCAGATATTTTTCAAAATCCGGAGCTGCACCATTGCCCGCCGGCTCGACATAGAGCGTGGGAGCATACTTTTGCTCGGCTCCCTGTCGGATCAGGAGGTTGGCCTTCGTCCCGCGCATGGTTGATGTGTGCATATCCTTCGCGCCGGCAGGAGCCTCAAAGTTCCAAATCACCTTCACCTGCGCATGGATCCCCTTCAGCCGCCAGGTGACGTCTCCACAGGAATAGACCTGAAGAATCCCCTGTGAATCAACCGCTGATTTCAACGTCTCCGGGTAGGAATCGAGACCTGTAACCTTCTTAAACTGGGCTGGATTGATGGGAGTAGCCCAGCGGTTCGCTGAAAGAACTTTCACATCCTTGCGATAATCCAGGGTCTGCTCAGGGAAACAACCCCATTGCACGAGATCCACGAGATGGGTGCCCACATCAGGGATGGCTTCACCCTGCTGTTTCATGTCAAAAAACCAGGCGGGCCTGACCAGCGGCTTTCCAGCCACTTCTTTGCTGTAATGGTGAATGCTCTCCGTGTAGACCGCCGGATTGGCCGGTGTGCCGGTGATAAAGTGGCCGAACACCTCAGACTGCTGTGCCAACTCACGCTGCAGAATCGTGGTGATCTCAAACCGCTCCGTCATGATGTCATACAGAAGCACCTTCCGCTCGCGGGCGAGGGTAAAATCCCGGCACAGCGGACCAAACCCGTCCGGTGTGATCACCATGGGCTTGTCGGCCAGGACGTTGAATCCGGCCGCGATGGATCGATCAATGTATTCTGTCTTACGCAGGTTGTTTCCCGAAATCACCACGACGTTCCCGGCCTTTTCCTGAACCATCTGGTTCAGGAAATCGGATCCCACACGGGTCTTCGTCAGCCAGTGGGTCGGGTTTTCCGGGCGGGTATTGAAGCTCTCAACACGTTTCAGGTGATCCTCAAGTTCAGCTCCGGCTGGAGCATAAACATGAACGACAGGATCCACCTGGGGATACATGAGCTTTTGCACAAGCCCGGCGTGGAAGTGGCCTGGATCGAGTGTCAGCAACCGCACCGAATAATCGGCTGCAGATGCACCAAAGGTGGCAAGCAGGGTCGCCATGGTCAGTGTTCTTCCGAAGTTCTTCAGGTTCATAGTATGAGGTATCGAGAGTGGATCAGGGCATGCCGCAACCAAACAGGAGCGCAAACTTGAACTCCGTATGGGCTCATTCAGGAATCGACTGCATGATGGAGACGGTTTCCCCTCTGAGGTTAGCTTTTTTTCAGCAGGTTCTTGACCCCGTAAGGAGCGCGCTCAATCCGGGAACAGAGGGCGTTCGCCTCAGGATCGCCGATGAACTTTTCAGCTGCGGGGTCCCATCTCAGCTTGCGGCCCAGTTTCATGGAGATCCAACCGATGATGCACGCGCTTGTGGACCGGTGGGCTTCCTCCGGGGTGGTCACAGCCGGCTTCCTGGATTTGATGCTCTGGAGCCAGTTAAGATGGTGGTCGGGACTGACCGGAAGATGGAGATCGTTCGGCCCAAGTTTGGTGTTCAAAATCACTGGATTGCTGGCTTCAAGCGCCTTGCCGAACGCACTGGCTGGATCACTCGCAGTCGCCTTCTCGCCGCCCCGGCTTACAAAAATCCATCCCTCGGAACCCTCGAACCGGACTCCATTCACAAAGGTGTTATCAATGACCATCGTGACCCCGTTGGCATACTTCATCTCAATGTGGTAGGGGCCGTGCACATTCCACAGACCATCCTTTGGAAATTCCGCCCTGCCCTCCGCCTCGATCGGCCCGGTGAATTCGGTACCCATTCCCCAATGTGCGATATCGACATGATGGGAACCCCAACCCGTGATCATTCCAAGACAGTGGGCTTCAATGCGCAAAAAACCGGGGCGGTCCGTGATGCTCTTCTGGGGATGCACCCGATTTTCTGTGTAGTAGACTTTCGGAGTGCAGCCGAGCCACGTGTCGTAGTTGAGATTGGAGGGAACCGGCATCTCCGGTTCGATCACGCCGGCGGGATCCACAGGAAGACCAATTTTGACGGTGTGGAGCTTTCCAATCCGGCCGTTGCGAACCAGTTCGCAGGCAAGCCGGAACTGGGAACCGGACCGCTGCTGGCTGCCAATTTGAAATGCACGCTTCTGCTTCCCCACGATATCGCTGACGAGGCGACCCTCCTCCAGAGTCATCGTGAGTGGCTTTTGCACATAGATATCCTTTCCGGCCAGTGCCCCGGCCACAACGGGCTCCGCATGCCAATGGTCCGGAGTGCTGATGGCAATGGCGTCGATACCGGGATCTTTCAGCAATTCCCGGTAATCCCCATAGACCTTGCAACTGACTGCGGTCGAACTTCCCTTCGCCTTGGCGTAGTGGTCTTCGACAAGCTTTTTGGCCAGGCCAGCCCTCCTTGAATCCAGATCGCATACGGCGACGATCCGGGCGATGTCATGCTTGAGAATCCCGGGCATGTCCATTGTGTGACCGATGCGTCCGCACCCGATTTGACCGATATTGATGCGGTTGCTGGGCGCATTTTGGCCGAATACAGAGGAGGGCACAATCGCAGGAAACACCAACGAGCCGGAGGCACCTGCCAGGGCGACCTTCAAAAACTGCCTTCGGGACGGACGCAGAATTCTTTTCATATTTTATAAGGAGATGTTTGCGGTGGGGGTTGTCTGGCGCAATCGACGGATTTCACTATTTGGAATCACCCATCACCCAGAGCAAACCTCCGAGGATGTGGCTGGTGAGCCGGGGATCTGAATAGTGCTCTATCTTGTGACCCAGGGATGTGTAAAACTGGCGTCCCCCGTCGAACGTCTGAGTCCACGCGAGCGGGTATTCATCACCAAAGGCCGTGCCCGGAAACTTGTCCTTGCCGGGATCATCAACGTGTTTCAGATCTCCAACAAGCAGGACATGCCGACCATCGGGGATGTTGTCCACATAGTAAAACTCATCGCTCCACTCAAAAGTGGCGGGGAGATGGGTGGTGGACGGGTGCTTCGCATCCTTGACGATCAGGGTGAACTTTTGGAACTTGGCGTGCCTCGCGAATTTGCCACCCATGACCTGCCAAAAGTATGGCCATTTGCGCATGGAACCTGTGGCAGAATGGAGTCCGACCACTCCTCCGCCACTACGAATGAAGGCCTGAAACGCAGCCTTCTGCTCCTCAGTTTCAAAGATTTCGTTGTTCGTGTTGTTGAAAACTATGGCGCGATACTTCTTCAGTTTGGCCGATGTGAAGATCGCAGGATCCTCACTCACCTCGACCGAGAAACCATTATCCTTGCCGAGTTTTTGAAGGGCTGCAGAGCTTGCGGCTATGTTGTCATGGACAAACAAACCTTTTGCAACCTGGTTTTTGGTGTAAACCAGAACTGTCCGGGCTTCAGGCGGGGCTGAATTGACGAACCGGGGAAATACCAACCCCAAAAGGGCGATAAACACCAGCAAGCAGGAACGAAAACCGTTGTGCATAAGTTTTTGACGCAAACGACCAAGCTACCATTCATCAGCCACCCGGGAAACGACTCTCGACGCGGTTGATGCCAATGATTATGTTGCGAACCGCAGGCGAATCAAGCCAGCAATTTGAAACACCCGCCGCCGCGTCGTTGGCGGCGGGTCTGTTCCAAAAGTAAGCCGCCACTGGAAAAATCAGCGGACCTACACCTTGCTGCGGTCAGACCGTGTAGGTGCTTGAGGCGGTATCTCCACCACGCCCTGTCCAATTGGTGTGAAAGAACTGCCCCCGGGGCTGGTCAACCCGTTCATAGGTGTGCGCCCCGAAATAGTCCCGCTGGGCCTGGAGCAGATTGGCTGGCAGACGCTCCGTCCGGTAACCGTCATAGAAGGCAAGGGCCGTTCCCAGTGCTGGAACGGGAATTCCTTTCTTCACGGCTGTTGCCACAACATTGCGCCAGGACCGATGGGAAGCGTTGAGAGCCTTCCGGAAGAACGGATCCAGCATCAGATTCTGCAGCTTGGAGTTCTTGTCGAAGGCCTCCTTGATCCTGCCGAGAAAGACGCTGCGAATGATGCACCCCCCCCTCCACATGAGAGCTATGCCACCGTAGTTGAGGTTCCACTTGTATTGAGCGGCCGCAGCGCGCATCAGCATGTAACCCTGTGCGTAGGAAACAATCTTGGAGGCATAGAGGGCGCGACGGATGTCCTCAACAATTTTCGCGCGGTCACCCTTGATAACGGGATTTGGACCCCGCAACTTTCCACTCGCAACAACCCGCTGGTCCTTGAAAGCTGAAATCATGCGCGCATAAACCGCTTCAGCGATCAATGTGATGGGGATGCCCAGTTCCTGCGAGGACATGACGGTCCATTTGCCGGTGCCCTTCTGGCCCGCAGTATCGAGAATTTTGTCCACCAAAGGCTGCCCATCGGCGTCCTTGAAGGCGAGAATATCGCGAGTGATTTCCACCAGGTAGGAGTTGAGTTCCCCCTCCTGCCAGCTGGCAAAAACCTCATGAATCTCCCCCGCGGTCATGCCCAACCCGGTTCTCATCAGGTTGTAGGCTTCGCAGATGAGTTGCATGTCTCCGTATTCAATGCCGTTGTGGACCATTTTGACATAATGGCCGGCACCGTTCTCCCCGACCCAATCGCAGCAGGCCGCGCCCCCATCCACTTTGGCGGAGATGGCTTGGAAAATATCCTTCACATGAGGCCATGCCGCAGGAGATCCTCCAGGCATGATGCTGGGGCCGCGCCGAGCCCCCTCCTCCCCGCCGGAAACGCCCGTGCCGATGTAGAGGAGGCCCTTGCTTTCGACATACTTTGTCCGGCGCATCGTGTCATCGAACAGCGAGTTGCCGCCATCAATAATGATATCCCCCTGTTCAAGATGTGGAAGAACCTGGTCGATGAACTCATCCACAGCCTGGCCCGCTTTCACCATGAGCATCACCCTCCGGGGACGCTTAAGCATCGAAACCATTTCCTCGATGGACCGGGCTCCAATTACATTGGTTCCCTTGGCCTCCTTGGATAGGAAATCATCAACTTTTGAGACGGTCCGGTTGTAGGCAACCACGGTGTAGCCATGGTCGTTCATGTTCAAAATCAGGTTCTGGCCCATTACCGCCAGTCCAATGACTGCGATGTCAGCTTTTGGTTCCATAGATAAGTTTGCTTCCCGAATGGGGACACTTTCACCTTTCCACGGTTTTGAGGGAAGGGTGAACTCAAAGATCCCCTGCTCCGACGATACAAAAAGCGGAACCCAGCGCTAGGAAAAAGCAGTTTGCTTTCCCCGAGGGGATGCGGTTAGGCTTGGCCCATGTCAAAACGGCTCCCATCTTCATCCAGCCTTACCAACGAGGCCACTACCACGAACTCCAAGCTGACACGACGGGCTTTTCTGCGCCGGAGTGGTCTGGCCGCAGGGGTGGTTGCGTTTCCCACAATCATACCAGGATCAGCACTCGGGCTGAATGGCACCGTGCCCCCCAGCGAGCGGATTGTGTTCGGCGGACTGGGCGTAGGATCCCGTGGAACAGGTGTGCTGAACTGGATGCTGCCTGAAAAAGACATGCAGTTCGTGGCGATCTGTGATGCCAAAAAGAGCCAGAGGGAAGCCATCAAGCGCATGGTGGACAACCGCTACGGCAATACGGATTGCGCCATGTATCGGGACATTCGGGAATTTCTGGCCATCCGCACCGACATCGATGCCCTGCTGATCGCCACCGGGGACCGCTGGCACGCGCTCGCCTCGATCATGGCGATGAGAGCCGGAAAGGACGTCTACTCCGAAAAGCCGTCTGCCATGACGATTGCGGAGGGACGTGCTGTGGTTGAAACGGCGAAGCGGTATGGCCGTGTTTATCAGACAGGCACGCAGCGGCTGAGCGAGGATAATTTCACGTTCGCCAACGAACTACTGCGCACGGGACGGCTGGGACAGGTTCATACCGTCCGGGCTCATATCGCTCCTTGGGATGCGGCTGAGATGAGGCACGACTGGCTGCCCGCCGAACCGGAACCCTCACTGGATGAGGTCGATTGGGATCAATGGCTGGGCCCCTGCCCCTGGCGGCCCTATAATTCCGCCTATACCCGAGGCGGCTGGCGCGGTCATTACGATTTTCACACCAGCTGCATCGGCGAATGGGGCGCCCACACATTCGCCCAATGTCAGGTCGCAATCGGCGCAACCGACACGGCGGCGACGGATTATGCCTACGTGAAAAACGAATCGGGAGACGGCATGGAAACCCGATTCGCCAACGGCATCAAGATGGTCCTCCAGAGGGAGGGCTGGCACGGCTCCTGCGGAGTCAGATACGAGGGAACAGAAGGTTGGGTCTCGGTTGCAGACGGATATTCAAAGCCGGATGTGTCCTCCCCTGAGCTTCTGCTCGATTTCTCAAAGCTGGTGAACGATTACATGGCCCGGACACAAAGGCCCATGAGCCACGTCCGCGACTATTTCAACTGCATCAAGACCCGGCGCCAAACCGTTGCCCACCCCGAGATGATGCACCGATCCATGTCCACCGTGCATGCCGCAAACATCTGTATGTGGTTGAAACGGGATATGAAATACGACCCCGCCAAGGAGGAGTTTGTAAATGATGCCGACGCAAACCGGCTGCGCTCCCGCGCCATGCGTGCTCCCTGGACCATCTAGACCCAACCTTGACGCCACCAACCTATGAAAACCCAAGTCATTCCAACAGGAATTTTGACAACCATGAGGTCATCTTCATCCTCCAACATCTGCCGATTCGGATCCGCATTTCTTGTGGTTCTCCTTCTTTGTCTGTCTGTTCTGCCAGGCAAGGCCCAGGGGAGCGCGAGCACCGCAGGCAACGAGGCAAAATGGATTGCCGTCCTCAAATCGGGGGCAGAACTGAAGGAAAAGGTCGATGCGTGCCGCGAGTTGAGCCGTGTGGGGACAGCGGAAGCGATCCCGGCCCTGGTCCAATTGCTAAACGACGACAAGTTGTCGCATAGTGCCAGATACGCGTTGGAATCCATCCCGGGAAAAGGCCCGGACCGTGCCCTGCGACAGGCCCTTAAGACCGCTCAGGGCAGGAACCTGATGGGAGTGATCACGAGCATCGGAGTCCGCCACGATGAAAGTGCGGTGGGGAGCCTGAAGCCTTTTCTGGCAGGCCCGAATCCTGACGTTGCACAAGCGGCGGCCCGGGCACTCGGAAAAATTGGCGGTGGATCGGCGGTAACCGCACTCGAAGCGGTATACTCCAGGACAGCGTCGACAAATCTACCCGCCTTCAGGGAAGGCTTGCTGCGCTGCGCGGACCGATTTCTCGCTGATAAGAAAGATGCCAAGGCTGCGGCCATTTACGAATGGCTCAAAAATCAGGATGGTCCTCCGCACTTCAAGGTCGCGGTTCTTAGAGGGCGCGCCCGCAGTGAGCCCAAGTCTTCAGTCCAAATCCTGTCTGAAGCCCTCTCCGGCCCAAATTATCTTGAGTTCGCGGCTGCGTGCCGGACTTCCCATGAGCTGACTAATGCGGAGGTGTCGCAGGCTCTGATCGCGGCGATGAAGAGCGCTTCAGGAGATCGGCAGATTCTGCTGATCCAGACGATTGGGATTCGGCGTGATGCCATTGCCGTCGGCCCACTCGCTGCAATCGCGGCACAACGCCCCAATCACGATGCGCGAATAGCCGCAATCAAATCTCTGGGCCAGATCGGGACCCCCTCCACACTGCCGTTTCTGTCCGCCTTCATCAACGACTCCGATAAGGACGTCGCTAACCTGGCTCGTGAGGCGTTCGTCGCAACGCCATCCCCGGATGTCGAATCCATGATTAACCGCATGCTGACCAACCAAAATGTCGAGACCGCCACGATGGGCCTCGAACTGGCCGCACGCCGAAGAATGCTGGGTGCCTACGATCAGGTCGTGCGGCTTGCGCGGGGATCGGAGCCGACCCTGCGGGTGTTGGCCATCAAAAAGCTGGCTGACCTCGCGCCATCTGAAAACGCATCAGAACCGATGAAGATCTTCCTCCAATCAAGCGTGGCTGCAGACCTGGAGGCTTCCGAACAGACCATGACGACTCTTAGCCTTAGGGCAAGGGATCGTGAATCGGCGGCATCGCTCATCTCAGGAGCGTGGACTCTGGGCGGACTGCCCCAGCAAAAGTCCATGCTGAACATTCTGACTGCGATAGGCGGGACCAACGCGCTGCGTACCGTGCGCGATGCGATCGGCAGCAGCACCCAGGAAATCCACTCTGCTGCGATCCGTTCACTTGGCGCCTGGAACAGCCTCGACGCAGCGCCGGACCTTTTGAAATTGGCTCAATCCACGTCCGATGCCACGGAGAAGATGCTCTGCCTCAGGAGTTACATGAGGCTTGTCACGGAGTCGGATCTCAAACCGGAGCAGCGTTTGGATTTGTGCAAGCAGGCACAGACCCTCGCACAACAACCAGAGGAAAAGAAGCTTCTGCTCTCCGTGCTGGGCGGAATAGGCTCCCCGCTTGCGCTGGAGCTGATTCGCCCCCATCTGGGAGATGCAAGTGTGGCAGAGGAGGCCCAAAACGGAGTTCTGCGGATTGCAGAGAAGGCACTTCAGGCCAAGAAGCCGGAACTGGAACTCGTTCTGCCCTCCCTGGAACAGGTGGTTCGTGAGGCAGGAAGTCCCACAATCAAGACACGTGCTGAGCAACTGCTTCAGCAGGCCAAAGCCAAGGCAAGCCAGCCCTAACTTGATCGACCGGTCAGCCCCTTTACAATGAACCGGACCGTCCGCATGGCGAGCGTTGCAGCGGTATTGCTGCTCTCCTGCTGCTGCCCTGGTATTTCGGCAGGTGAAACGCAGGCTTCAAAGCCCAACATTCTGTTCATCGCCGTGGATGACCTTCGCCCTGAGTTGGGTTGTTACGGCAGGGATTACATCAAGAGTCCCAACATTGACCGGATTGCCCGTGGGGGGATGGTTTTCAACCGCGCCTACTGCCAGCAGGCGGTTTGTTCACCTACACGCAGCAGCCTCATGACCGGGACCAGACCTGATACGACCAAGGTCTGGGATCTGGTGACCCACTTTCGGAAAGCACTTCCGGATGTCGTCACCCTGGGCCAGCACTTCAAGCAGAACGGTTACTTCGTGCAGGGGATGGGCAAGATTTATCACGGTGGCTATGACGATCCGGCCACCTGGTCGGTTCCCTGGCAAAACCCGAGGGCCGTCGCCTATGCCCTCAGGGAGAACCTTATTTTGAACCAGCGGCAGTTTGCGGGGGAACCTGATGGCGACCGCCCCGGGAAAAAGGGTGTTGCGAGGACCGGACCCAATTCCCGCGGCCCGGCATTTGAGTCTGCGGACGTTTCGGATGACACCTACACCGACGGCAAGGTGGCATCGTTGGCTGTTGAAACACTGGGGGAACTCAGCCACAAGTCCGCCCCCTTCTTTCTCGCCGTCGGCTTCGTGAAACCACATCTCCCCTTTGTCTCCCCTAAGAAGTATTGGGACCTCTATGACCCGGCCAAAATCGTTCTGGCGACCAACAAGTTCCGGCCAAGAAATGCCCCTGACTATGCGGTGCTGCCTGGAGGTGAGATGCGCTCTTATCACGGAATCCCGCCAGGCTCAATTCCGGACGATCTCGCCCGGCAATTGAAACATGGATACTATGCTGCGATCAGCTACATGGATGCTCAAGTTGGCAAGGTGCTTGATGAATTGGACCGCCTGGGGCTGCGAAAGAACACCATCATCATTCTGTGGGGGGATCATGGCTGGAAACTTGGGGAGCACGACGCCTGGTGCAAACACAGCAACGTCGAGAACGACGTCAATGCCCCCTTGATTCTCTCCGTTCCGGGAATGAAAAACGCCGGGGCCCGCTCAGATGCCCTGGTCGAATATGTGGACATCTATCCCACCCTGTCGGAGCTCGCCGGATTGCCGCTTCCTGCGCACCTGGAAGGCATCAGTTTCAAGCCACTGCTCGAGAACCCGAAGCAACCTTGGAAATCGGCTGCCTTCAGTCAATATCCCCGAACCAAGGGAACATCAGGAGGATCAAGCCTCATGGGTTATTCCATGCGCACAGACCGTTACAGGTTCACCGAATGGGTCTCCCGCAAGAATCCCTCCGAGGTCGATGCCGTTGAGCTTTACGACCATGTCACCGACCCGCAGGAAAACGAAAACATTGCCGGGCGTCCTGAAAGTGCTGTTCTGGTGAAGGAACTCTCCGCAAGACGAAAGGCGGGCTGGCAGGCCGCCCGCCCCGCCAGCCTCCCGGCAAAAAGCTCCGAGGAGTGACGCTCTGATGTTACATTCCGCAAAAGGTTCGAGATCTTTTCCACTGGGGTCCCACCGTTCGGCATGAGGACCGGTTGTTTCATATTCTGGAGGCGGATGATGTCGAATGGAGTGGTCCGACATCCCATGCTCGACAACCTTGAAAAACTCCCGGCCACCCTCCTGATCCTGCTTATTCTCTGCTTCTTCTCCCACAATTCCGTAGCCGAGCCGAAGCAGTTCATTATTTTTAACATCAGCTCGGGAAATGGCACCGATGCTTTTGATTACATCCATCAGCAGCGACAGGACGGACAGGATTCCCCCGTGGCAGCAGGGGTCGGGTTGATTTTCAGTTATCTGGCGAAGGCACGCCCTGAAATTGAGGCCGACCTGAAGCTGTTTCTTGATCGCTCCAGCGAGATGAATGTCCCCATCGTCGTCCAGCTCGACGGCGAAAACTGGTGGGGCGGGCGCCCTGATTTGTGGAACTGGTGGGATACCAACCGTCCCGGTTACTCGGATCATAACCGGACGAATGTCGAATGGACGAGTTGGTCCCAGGCTGATGCAATCAAAATCGCCTGGCGAAACTGGGGCAGCCAGATCCGGGTTCTCCCCCCGCCGAACCTGATGAGCCGGGCATACCGGGGTGCCGTCCACGAGGAAATGCGGGTGCTAATTCCGCTTGTGCTCAATTGGTGGAAAAAACTGCCCGCAAACAGGAAGCACCTGCTCGTTGGTATCAAGTTGGGGTGGGAATCCTCAATCGGGGTGAATGCATGGCACTACCCTCACGGGAACGAAATGCTCGACCATCCTGCAAGCAGCGATCCAACCGGTGGATTGGCTGCCTCGGAACTCCCGGCACGCGGGGTGGCACAGATTGGGTATGCTGCCGTTAAGACTGCGGGCATCCGGACCGATGGGAAGATTCAGGAGGCCGATCTGGCTGAAGTCGTGCGCAGGCACCTGTTTGACCTCTGCCGTCTGGCTGGAGAACTCGGCGTCCCCCGGGATCGTTTGTTTACACACATCGCAGGATGGAAGAGCGGGGAAATGCTTTACCACTCCGGCACAAACGCCTTCAGTTGTCCGGGGTGGAGCTTTTACCAGCACGCTGCTGACCCCTCAAAAGACGCCGGAGTTCAAGCCGCCCTGAAACGGAGCGATGCCCCTTATTGGGCTGCGGTGGAGTGGTTATATCAGGGTCCCCGAAAACTCGATCCATGGCGCGATGCCATGGCCAACACACTGGCACAACCCAACTGCCGCTACCTTTGCATCTATAATTGGGAGGCTGTCCGCGCCGACAAGGAGATCATGAGCGCCGTCCAAAGTCTCACGCGCGGGCGTTAGCCATCACGTCGCCCTTTGGCTGGCCTACTTGGCCCGCCCGCATGAATGGTGGAGCGGTCAATCCGAGCCGTCACACCCAAAGAGTTGGCCTCATTAAATGCCGAACGTGGACGGGGGCACCGATGCACACGAGCGAAGGGGTGACCGTATGATGCCTGGATAAACAGTCGCCCCGATTTCCCTGTTTAAGGTGAATTTCAGCTTTTGAACGGTTGGGATCCCTCTATGCTTACGCACATGAGTATGAGCATGCCCCAATCGATGTCCCGTCGAGGCTTTTTGAGCAAATCATCCGCCCTGCTCGCGGCCGCAGTTGCACCCACAATCATTCCCGCATCAGCCCTTGGCCGTGGCGGACTGGTTCCTCCCAGCGAGCGAATCAACATGGGTTTCATCGGTGTGGGCGGTCAGGGCGGGGGGCACCTCCTTGGCCACGCGTGGACCTATGTTCCGGGAGGATATGTTGCCCGCAAGGACGTTCAAGTGCTTGCGGTTTGTGATGTCCGGAAGGAGCGGCGGGATTTCGCACAAAAAAGGGCCAATGAGCTTTATGCGGATAAATTGGGAAAACCCGGCTTTGTTGGCGTAAATGCCTATAACGACTTCCGCGAGGTGCTCGCACGCCCGGACATAGATGCCGTCCTCATAGCGCTTCCCTACCACTGGGCTGCCCCCATGGCGATCCGGGCGATGCGTGCCGGGAAGGATGTCTATTGTGAGAAACCGGTCGCCATTACCGTGCGGGAGGGACGTGAGGTCATCGAAACTGCCCGGCGCCACAGTCGAGTTTATCAGGCTGGCATGCAGCAGCGGTCAGAATATGGGGGCAAGTTCCGTCTTGCCTGCGAAATGGTGCGCAGCGGCCGGATTGGAACGTTAAAGGAGGTTTTTGCCTACCGCCAACCGGGTGCCTTTTATCCGAGGCCTTGGACTTCGACCAACACACAACCATTACCGGATGGCCTGGATTGGGATTTGTGGCTCGGTCCCCTGCCCTGGCGCCCCTACGGTGGCGAGACCGGTCATGCACTTTCAGGCTGTTTCATTGGGGATGTGAACTGGGCCCCACACCACTATGATATCATCCAATGGACGGTGAATCCGGATGTGACAGCACCGATCCAGGTGGAGTATGAAAATCAGGGCAGCAGTCCTGAAACCGCCGTGATTCACTACCATTATGCCAATGGTGTCGTGGTTCACTCCACAGCATACCCTGGGGAAAATGTCGGGAACGAGGGCGGGGCCTGCTTCGTGGGTACAAAGGGTCGCATCGCTGTCGATCGAAACGGGATTGTATCCCACCCCGGCACCATCTTGAACGATCCGTTGCGATCCGGGGATGCGCATGTTTACCACGCGAACAGCCACTCCGGAAATTTCCTCGAATGCATCAGAACCCGACGCCAAACGATCTGCCATCCAGAAACGGCTGTCTATACAATGAATGCGATCTTCATCGGTGGCATCTCCATGGCCCTGCAGCGGTCGGTTAAGTGGGATCCCGCGAAACTGGAGTTCCCGGGAGATGAGGCGGCAAATCGTCTTCGATCCTACACTCCAAGGCCCCCCTGGATCCTGTGACGGCTAAGAACCCCATCAACCTAGAAAAATGATGAAAAGATTCATAAAGAGTTTGGCACTCGCGGCCATCCTGGCAAGTGGTTCAATTTTTGCGTTTGCCCAGAGTTCCGCGCCCGTGCAGGCCGAGGAACAATCGCTGCTGGGAATACTCCGCAGCAACGCCGGTTTTGCAGAGAAGTGCAACGCATGTCAGCGTCTGAGGGTGATCGGGACCGAGAACTCTATCGAAGCTCTCTCGCGACTGCTGTCGGACGCTCAGACAACTCAAGCCGCCCGCTATGCGTTGGAGGGAATGCCGTTCCCTGAAGCTGGCGAGGCTCTTCGCAGAGCTTTGACTGTTTCATCCGGCAACATCCGGACTGGAATCGCAGACTCTCTTGGGTGGCGCAAGGATGTGGCAGCCGTCCCGGAACTTGCGCGACTGCTTGTGGATGAGAGTGATCCGGCAGCAGCGAACGCCGAAGTTACTGCGCTGGGACGAATTGGCGGACCTGCGGCGGTGGAAGCGCTGAAACTCGCCCGGGCTCATACAAATCCAAGTCTTCAGGAAGCAGTTCAAAGATCGCTCCTGATGTGTGCGGACAATTTTCTGGCCGCCAACGACCCCCAAGCAGCAGCGGGTTTGTTTGACCAACTCTTGAAGGATCCTGCTTCGGATCCGATCCGGGTGGCGGCATGGAGTGGTCTATGCAGGGCCGATTCCGGAGCCAATCCGGAGCGAGTCAAAGCAGCATTGGGAGGAAAGGATGAACCTCTTCTGCTGGCCGCACTCAAAATTGTTCGTGAGTTGAATCATGTGGCCACTTGGCGGGCCTGCTCGAAGGATTGGGACAGGCTCCCGGCAGAAGCGCAGACAGCTGTCATTGATGTGGGTGTCCGCTTTGGTGATGAGTTCCTTCCCATTCTGCTGCTGGCCAGCCGGAGTTCGAGCGCATCTGTTCGCCAAGCCGCCTGGCTTGCGGCTGCAAAGTCCTCCTTCCCACCAATTATTCCATCCCTTGCCACTGCCGCAGCATCCGGGGATGCGTCTGAGCGTCCATTGGCGCGCGAAGCCCTTGCCATGATGGCTGGAGATAAAATTGAAAAGGCGATCCTTGCCGAGGCAAAGCAGGCTGGCCCGGCGGAAAAAGTTGAACTCTTGGTTGCGATCGGAGACAGGGGGGATGCCATGGCTGAGACCCTGCTGATGAAGAATGCCTCGGGCGGTCCTGAACCGGCACGGCTCGCGGCCCTCGAATCGTTGGGCAAACTGGCATTACCTTCCACGGTGCCGTTCCTCCTGAATCTGGCACTCAAGACGGCACCGGGCGGCGACATTGAGCCCATCCTGCAGGCACTTGGGATGGTCTGCAGAAACGGCCAGAGCCATGAAAAAGCGGCCCGCCTTATTCTGGATCGCGTGGGCAAATCATCACCCCAGGATCGGGTTCGGTTGCTGCCTCTGATGGCCGAACTTGGAAGCCCTGAAGCGCTGCAAGCCACGCTGGTTGCAGCGCGAGAGAAGAATCCCCAGATCGTGAAGGAGGCCGTTCGGGTGTTGACGCAGTGGCCGAACGCCTCCGCTGCCACGGCGCTTCTGGAGCTCGCAGACACCGCATCCGACTCCACGCTTCAGGTTCTTGCTTTGCGAGGTGCCATTGACGGACTCTCGCAGGAGACAGACCCGGAAGCCCGCCTTGCAAAATTGCAAAGGGCGATGGCCCTGGCAAAGCGCCCGGAAGAGAAACGGCAGGCCCTCGGCCAGATTGGGCAGATTCCAACCCTCAAGACTCTCGAGATCATGAAGCAATCCATGGTGGATCCGACTCTGGTCAACGAGGCGGCACTGGGTGCCCTCGGGATTGCTGAAAAACTCGCGAAAGATCATCCACAAATTGTGGCAAGCGTCGCCAATGAGGTGCTGGCCCATTCGCAAAGTCCGGAACTCATAAAGCGGGCCTGGACTCTCCGTGGAAAGCCTCCGGGACCGTTTGTCACGAGTTGGCTCGCGGCCGGTCCTTTTACAGAATCTGGGGCCAGCAGTGCCCTGACTTTGTTCGATGTTGCCTTCGCTCCTGAAAAGGAGGGAGCAGCAGTGTCCTGGAAACCACTATCCTGCACCGGGACCGCCGATCTCTCATCACTCTTCCCCGGCGAGCTTAATTGTGTGGCCTACATGAAGACCACAGTATCCTCTCCGGCGGATCTGGATGGGATGCTCCTTCTGGGAAGCGATGACGGGCTGAAAGTGTGGCTAAACGGGGAGGTGGTCCATCGCGCGAACGTGGATCGGGGACTGGTTGCAGATCAGGATGTCGCCACCATCCATCTCAGAAAAGGGCCAAACGAATTGCTGCTCAAAGTCACTCAGGGAGGAGGTGGATGGGCCGCCTGCGCAAGGATCGTCTCCCGGGATGGATCCACCATCCCCGGACTCAAGACAGGCGTCAGCAAATAACGCCGAACACTGCGTCAAGCTGGTTTCAGAGTAATCAAGGCAGCCTGAGCAACCACTTTTGCGGCAGCGCCCATGGTCATCCGATCTGTATTGATCACCAGATCGTACAGGGATGGATCATCGATGCTCTTGTCAAAATAGGTTTTCAGATAACGCTCCCGACCCTGATCCTCCTTCACGATGTGCTGCTGGGCAGCCTCTTGGTTGAGATGCTGGGCGCTCATCAAACGCTCCACCCGCTTGTGGGCTGATCCGATCAACCGGACATGAAAGACATTTTCCAATTTGGCAGTCACAACCACAGCACCACGCCCGATCAGGATGACGTTACCCCAATGGGCCAAATGCAGGATCGTGTCGCTCGTCTGACGCACCAAATCCCACGATGACGGATGCAGTCCAAACAGTTCGTCCATGATGCCGGAGATCTCTGAGATGCGGTCCTCAGGCATGAAACGAGCCAAACTCTGTGGCAGGTGGTGTTCCTCCAGCACCCGCTCCACGAGGTTCCGGTCAAAGACTGTCCATGGGCAGCCGTCACCCGGGGCCACCTGTTCCAATTCGCTGGCCAGTAGCTTCGCAATTTCAGCGCCTCCACTGCCACTCTGACGGGATATCGTGATGGCAAGACGGGAGGCGGGATGCTTCTTAAACGGGAGAACCTCAGGCGCCGGCTTCACGCTGCAATTGATAAACGAGAGATAATGCTCAAACTCCGATGGTGTCTTCATGGGATCACTCCTTTCATCCGACCGACCTGTGCCGGTTTGTTTGCTATCATGATCTGTTCCGCATGGCGGACATATCAAAGATACACATAACACAGAACAATGTCAACCTCACGATTCATAAATCAAGATGATATATGATCGAGGGAGCATGATCTCCTGAAAGTCGGCAACCGGACGGGTTGAAGCACTCGGCCGTCAAGGAGGGGGCGACGGAAGGAAGGCGGGAACCTCAGCGGTTCGTGCGGGTGTGCTCAATGCCTGCATCCAAAGCGTAGCGTCTGCTCACATAGAGCTCGTCGGCGACTTGATACAAGGCAGTGGTATCCCGTTGGATCTCTGTTTCCCGGGAATCAGGACTGCGGCCGATGAGTTTCATGTTCCCGCTATGGGGATCCCCATCGTAAATCTCAACTCCCTGCATGAGGCCCAAAACGACCAGACGTTCATGATAAAAGAGACCCACATCACGATTGTGATTCAAAGGCGCACGTCCCTCCACTGCCCCGGCCTTCAGGAGGTCTCTCCCAAAAAACAACGATTCGTAGGGACGCCCGATCAGACCCAGCAACGTTGGGGAAACATCCAGAGAGCCACCCAACATGGTATGACGCTCAGCCGCTTTGACGACAGCCGGCCCCAGAACGACCAGCGGAATCTCGTAGGACCGTATCGGAATGCTCTGCTTCCCATACACACGGGCACCATGATCTGCGACCACAGCGAAAATGGTATTGGTCCAGAAGGGTTCCTTTTTGGCATCCTTAAAAAACTTTCCCAACGCATAGTCGGTGTACTTCACAACATTGTCGCGCCCATCCGGAGGCTCCGGTATGCGACCCGGGGGATAGGTGAATGGTTTGTGGTTGGAAACGGTGAGCAGCGTCGCCAAAAACGGCTTTCCCGCCGCATGCAGTTCCCGCATCTCCTGAACCCCTTTGGCAAACAAATCCTCATCACTCACACCCCAAATCGTAGTGAAAACAGGGCTTTGAAAATCCTTTTGCTCGATGAACCTGTCGTAACCGTTGCGCACCGCAAACGACCTCATGCCATCGAAGAGCCCCCTGCCACCATAGATGAACATCGTTTCATAACCATCCCGCTTCAGAACGCGTGCAACGGTCTCCACGTTGTCCGATCGGTCGCGCTTGACGATGGAATCACCGGGAAGCGGAGGGAACGAGGATAGCACCCCTTCCATGCCCCGCACGGTTCTGTTGCCGCTGGCATACAGGTTCGCGAACAACATTCCCTCCTGGGTTGCGAGTTTGTCCATGCAGGGGGTGAGAGAGTTGGTCTGCCCAAGGCAGCCCCAGAACTCGGAGCCCAGGCTTTCCTCCAGTATGATGACTACATTCAGCCTCGGCCTTGAACTATCACCAGCAATGGCCCGCCGGATCGAGTTTCCCTCCTCAAGAAACCGGGTTCCCAGTTCTGCGAGAATCTTCCGGGTCCGACGGTAAGCCTCATCCTTCTCGATGGTGGCATAGAACGCCGTGTAATCCAGATGCCGGGTCCAGAATGCGGCGATGAACGAAAGACTGCCATTATTGGCAATTTCGCGCAGGGTGCGGTCCTTGCTGATCTCAGGGGACTTGAATGACAGCGTCAAACCCAGAATGGCCGCCAGTCCAACACCAGTGACCAATTTGGCCAGCCTTGCTCGCGCGACCATGGGGACAGGATCAGGTCGGATCAGGACCCGGCGGGCCATCGACATCCACCCTCCGGTTATGGCCCCGCAGGCCACCAGCACCAGCGGCACAGGATATGAATCCCAGATGTTGACGAACACCTCGTGGGGGTAAAGCAGGTAATCTAAGGCAACCGTGTTGAATCGTGACTTGAACTCCTCAAAGAAGAAGTATTCCACGAACAACATGAAAACCAGATAGAAACAGGCGAGGCTGGCACAAACCCATATAGCGACCCTGACTCTTAACCGATCCCAGAACTTTTCACCGACCCCCCAGAAGAGGAACAGCCAGGGAACCGTGTAAACAATCGCCAGAACAGCGTCGCGATGAAATCCGGCAGCGAACCCACCCAGCATCTCAGACCATGAGGCCCCCTGGGGATGAAAGCGATAAAACAGATAGCACCGCAGGAAGGTCCAACCGGCCAGGACAGAGGCCCACCAGAAAAGGCAGAAATGATAGCGAGTAGAGTCGAACCACAGCCGGTATGACTGGAAAGGGCACGCGGCTTTGACCGGCTGCATTCTGGAACTCGTTGGATGTGAATCTGAGCTACCCATCTTTTGATAGAATACACCAACTTCACGGGAGGGATAAGAATATTTTCCACTACCACCCAGAGTCTGACATTGCTGCCATCCATCGCAGCGGTTAAAAGAGATGAATCCGGGCTGCGGAAGAAATGAATTCCTCAAGCAAGCCCGCCTGTGGGTTTGCCTATGAACGAATGCTCTCGCAGACAGTTTCTCGCCCGGTCGGGTGCTCTGGGGCTGGCCGTTGCCTCAACCCCCTATCTGACTTGGAGCCAATCCTCCCCCACCGCCCCGGACCAAATCTTGCGATATCCTGGCCCCTGGCAGTTCCAACTCCCAAAAGGGCAGATCATTCTTGTGACCGACGAGCAGCTGGATGAACTGCAGGATCCGGACAAACAGGTCGATTTAAGCCTCGGCTCACCAAATTTGACCTGCCTCCGCAAAATCTGCGAAGACACTCGAGCCGGTGGGGGGCGCACCGTGATTCTGGCATTCGATGAGTTCTTCTCGCAGTATCGCCCCGGGCAGAAGGGAAAACCCCGGAAGTTTCTGCCCGACACCGATGATTATATCCAACGCATCGCACGCATCAGCACAACCCTCAAAGATTACGACCTGGGGCTGGAGTTGAGCCTGCTCAGCCCGCTTGAGTTGGGGCGGGGATATTCTGGGGCCACTGGGGAATCTGGCCGGTGGGTTCAATACCGGGAGGGATTCCGTGATCCGGCGACCGGAAAATTCGAAGTCAGCCTCTGGGAGCAGCGCTTTTGGACAAACAACAAGGGAACCATCGAGTTACAGCGGACCGGGGTAAGAGTATTCGCCTTTCGGGAAGAGCGGATCGGGGGAGGCGAATACTTCGTGGTGGACCCGAAAAACATTGTCGAGCTGAAGGGGGAAGTGCGCCTTGAACTCGGCGAGAGTCCCAGAGGATCAACCCGGGCGCGTCGATTGACCGCCCTTGGAATTGGTGAAACCTCGGTGGGTGAACTGGATCGGATCCTCGTCGTCGTCAGTTATAAGACCCCGGAAATGGACTATTTCAGTCCCAAAGCCCCGGCATTTCTCCAGGAGTTGATCGGCAAGTATAAGAAAGCAGGGGTCCCGCTTAACGGTCTCTATTCGGACGAACTCCACATCCAGCAGGACTGGGGCTATTTTAGCCACCATGACGCCGGGAATTTTACGTTCCGCTACCTGACCTCAAACTTTCAAGCACGATTCGCTGAAAAATATGGGTCCGAGTTTGCCGATTTTGAAAAATATCTGGTCTACTTCAGCTATGGCCAGCATGGCTTTTCACCAAACCTTGATGCCCGGCTTGGCACCCAGCATGTCATGGGAGCCGATCCGGATGCCATAGCCAGAACAGCCCTGCTCCGCCGGAGATATTTCGACCTTCTGGAACAATCGGTTGTCAGTCTGTTCGTGCAGGCCAAGTCCTTTGCTGAAAAGACTTTTGGTCACGAACTTGAGGCACGTGCGCACGCAACATGGGCACAAAGCCCGACAATTGACAAATATTCGGGCGAGTTGCCTCAGGCGCCGAGACAATATGAGTATACGGATGACTTTCTGTGGTCGAATACCGTCCATCAGGCTGCGGCAGCATGCAGTGACTACTTCGCCTGGAACGATTTCCTGACCGGAGGTGGAAACGACCATGCCGAGGGTGGATGGTCCGACCGCAACTACTATGGGGTGGCGCTGGCATGTTCCACCGGGATCCTCAACAGGGTTCCCTATGCCTACGCGGCCGCCTGGGGGCTGCCTGGAGCTGCAGGTGCTCGCCATCAGGCGGTTTGTGATGCTTTTGGTGCCTCCCCCAACCCTTGGGCACAGAATGTTCAGGACTCACAGCATCGTGACATTGAGGTGCTGTTTCTTTATCCCGCCTCTCTCGTTGCCACGGAGGAACGATTTGGCTCCTGGATGACGCAGTATGGGTATGCAAATTACGTCACACCGGGAAAATTGCTGGAGATGGCTGCCATTACCACGGAAGGTTCGTTGAAGATGGCGGGACGAACTTTCACCACTCTGGTGGTCCTGTTTGAACCGCTTCCACTCGATGGATTCATGCCGTTTCTTCGGCAGTTCGTCGAAGCGGGCGGCAACCTGGTCTGGAGCGGACCGCCCCCACGCATGAATTTCTCCGGCAAGGGGATTCTGGAAGAGTGGAAGGCCTTGTTTGGGGTGGGGGATTTGAAGTTTCACCATGCGGGCCATCCCCTGCCCGGGCGCGTGGTCACTTTCGAGGGATCCTTGCGGGAAGTGCCAGCCCAGACGATCCTTACAAGCCTGCTTGTGGATCATGTTTATCCTGTCGAACCCGTGGGAAAACTGGAAGTCGTCGCCCGGATGCAGGAAAATGTTCTTGGCATCAGGCGGAGGCTGGGTGAGCGTGGCTCAGCCACTTTTTTAGGCTTTCGGCCGAGGGATGATCAAGCCGCCTCGCTGGGGTATGAGTCACGAACGTGGTTTGAGGTATTGAGGGCGCTGGGGGCGTATCCGAACACCCAGGCAGGCGGCCCCGTTGACAATCCCACCGTCATCAGCCGAACCACCGGGTTTGTGGCATGCCGATTCCCAAACGGGGCGGTGAGTCTCGCCACCCATTATCGATCACACGAGGAACGCTGGCCAGGGGGATTCAAGCGTGACGAGAAGCAGGACGAGGAAATCCTGAAAAGTCATCCACTACCCCCCGACAGGATTGATGTTCGTGATTTTGACATCGCCGGACACCGGTTGACCTATCAGGGGAATTTGCTCCTGACATTCCGGGTGGGGAAGGGTTCTGGATTGGAGGCCTTCGCCGGGCGCAACTGCAAGAGCATCCTGATTGATGGCAAGACATGGGAGTTTGCAAGCAACCCAATGCCATTGATGAGTTGGGCTCCGGTTCTGCCTGAGCGCCGGGTTCCAGGAGGGGCAGTGCTGGAACTTTGGCTCCATGGAGCCGCAACTGTCTCCATTCCGTGGGGGGGAAGGACAGGGAGACTCTGCTTTGCAGGCGGTAAAATAGGAACTGCAGGAACCCTCATCCCGAGTGAGATCGTGAACGGAGTTCTAAAATTCCAGTCAGAGGCAGCCTGGGGAGAGGCGCACCTCTATCTGGTCGAACCTTCGTAAGCAGGGGCCCGCAGTCGCGGAGTTCTTCTCCAAAGAAGAACTCCGAAGCCGCATCAGCCACCGATTTGAAGGCGCTTGTCCTCCTGAAGGAAGGTGTTCAGGCTGGGCCAGTTCACCTCATTCATGTCGGTGAAGGCATTCAGGTAGACCGCCACCGCCTCCTGCGGATATTTTGCGGTCAAGGCGTCGATGGCCACCTTCAATCGCCCGTCATCCACCGTGGCGGGCAGATCATCGACAACCCCCTCCTTGTGGGGAATTTGGAGGGCATCGAGAAAGTCGGCGAGCATTCCGTTATACTTTTTGAGCAACCAGAACCGTATGAGGTTCCCCGTCACAAGATCAAGCCCGGGCCGGGACAGAGTTGATATCATGGAAGCATGCCTCTGGGCACGCGGTTGCCGTTCGAGAAAGATGGACCGGACTTTGCGTGCCTCCGCCACGCCGGACAAGGCCGCCCGATAAAGGGTCTTATCGGTGTCGTATGCGAAATTTAAAATTTCCTGGGCCAGTTCAGGGGACATGAATCCAAACAGTTCGTGAGACGCGAGCATGGCTATTTATTTGTTTTCTTGTTGAGGATCGGCGGGAATCATCCCACCGTCGTAAGGCAAAGCTTATTTTGACGGGTGAGTTGTTCGCAAGTTTCTTGTTCAAGAACTAGAGAACGACCGCTTTCGAACGCCAGCACGGAAATTCGCGCCTCAGCGCAAACCTGAAGGGTGCCTGGACCGACGCAGGGGATGTCGAAGCGCATATCGTGCTTTTCCTTGGCGACCTTAACAGCCACCCCGCCCCCATCCTTGCCCGCGAGTTCACCTCCACGCGCAAGGCACCGGTCGGTCCCCTCGAATCCCTCCACAGCCAGGACAGTTCCATTTTTGACAACAACCGTCTGGCCTATTTCCAACCTGGAAATCTCTTTGGCTATTTTGAAGCCAAACTCCATGTCGGCACGCTGGTCAGCTGTCGGGGAAGGCCCGATCCGAAATCCGGAGGCCGGCATCAGGGGCTTGAGCCATGGCAAGGCTTCGATCAATTCGATCCCATCCTTGTGGAGTTCGTCCGCGATTGCTCCGAAAACCGTGTGCGCATTCTTCTCCTTCAGCCGGAAGAGCATGGCGACGGCCCTGAGATCAGGCCGGACATCAAAAAGGTTTTTCGGTGCTATCTGACCCGCCATGACACAGTGGCGGACTGATCGGTCCTTGAAGGCGCCAATGAGTTTTGAGAGTTGCCCCACCTTGAGCCAAATCAACTCATCCACCACTTTTTCCAAAGCGGGATCGGTTTCTCCATCGAAACCAATCGCAACAACCCGCCTCACCCCCATGGCGCGAGCCTGTTTGGCAAGAATGATTGGGAGTGAGCGGTTGCCCGCTATCAGACCCAGCGTGTTTATTTCGTTATCCATCAGTCGGCAAAAACCTGTGGGAAAAACCGGATTCCCTGCTGAAACGGGGCTTAAGCCCCCCAACCAACTCCCGAAAGAGTAATCAATAACAGATCATGAGGTTCTTAGCGACATCCCAGAGGGCCGTTGCACGACCTTTTATAGGGGAAAAAACGGACGATGTAAACCTGCTCATCGCAGTTTCCACTGTTTTTTGACCTCCACCAGATCGCACCGTGTGCGCCCATTCTCCTTGATCCGGGCTAAAAAGTAGACGCTGCCATCCTTTCCGACTGCCAGGGAATTGACGTAGAGAGGCCTATCGCCGTTTTCATAAAATATGGCACCCCGATCATTGTAAGCCTCTTTCCTAACATCATAGGTAATCAAATGGAGGTCCTCAAGCCCTTTGGCCTCCCCCATGGCGGTGCTGGCTTTGCCTGCCAACCGTCGCCCGTTTACGTAGATGGGTGCACCTGTCAAGTAATGCAGGGTCCGTCCATCAGGCCCCATCCCAAAGCCAAGGTAGCCGTAGCTGAACTGGTCGAACATGCCACTCCGCTGTGAGGGAAGCGATGTCAGGCGGTCCAGAACCTCGATTGTCGTCGCATCAGGGTCAAATCGAAACAAATATCCGGAATTCCCATGGACCCCATAGACCTTCTTTTGACCTGAATGCCAGGCGGTCTGGCGCCAGTTGTAACCCATGTGCCCCGGGGATGTGGGGTCATAAATTCCGAAGTAATCCTTCCGAAGATCCTCTCCTTCGACAGGATTAATCGAATCAGCAGCAGGCGAATATCCGTAAATCCGGCCCTCAGAGGTAGAGAACCAGGCTCGACCCGTGGCCGGATCGACGCAGATGGAGCGGCAAACGGTTCGATAATCAGCCCCCTTGCCCCTCTCGCCAAGAGCGCAACTGGGGCCAAAATTCTTGAGATTGTGAGACTGAACATCGTATCGAAAGAAAAGCCCGGATGGCCAGGTCAGACCGAAGATCCGCCCATGCACAACATCCATGCTCATCGTAAGCACCCCCTCTTGGTCGGGAACCTTCACCAGATCTTCAAACTGTCCACTCCTGAGGTCATAGGACAGAAGATGGCCGCCGGGATAAGGTCTGTATCCTGAGGGAGGAATCCCCATTGTCTCCATGCCATCGACAATGGAATAGACTCCAACATGAGTGGCAAAAAAGAGCTTCCCCTGACTCTCCACGAAATTTACATGGCTCTTCCCTTGGGGAATGGCTTTCAAGTCCTTCTCCCCGCAGGCGGCAGTTAAATCACCCACACACCGGATGCTGCTGTTGCGTGGATCAAAGGCGAACATCCTGGCCCCCACATCGATCGATTCCGAGCTCAGCACATAATAGATGCAACCGTCACTTGCGGCCCCCATCGCGTTGTAGGTGTCGTGTCCCTCAGGAAAGCCGGAGTTGTGGGTGCGCCCCAACAACCGCCCGGGACCACTCTCGGCCCGAAGGTCGCCAACACCGGAAAGCAACACGATGGAGAGGAACAGAAGGGCAAATTGTTTCATGGTCATTCGCATCATTTAGATATGCTTTCGGTTAAACTTCAGCCCCTGGCGATTTCCGGCGCATTTTTGCGGATGCGCCTGATCGCATCGGCGATCTGGTCCATTGAACTTCTGGGTCCAAGCAGCATGTTCTGGGTCAACCAGACAGCCTGGGAGCAGAGTTGATCGTTTTGCGGGCAGCTGTTTCGTTCTGTCCAGTGCTTCAACTCCGCCTCTGTGTAGAGTTTGCGATAATGACGGGATTGGGTGAGGGCTTGCACATATTTGTCCTTGTTCAAAGGCTCATAGCCACTTGAGCAGGGCACACCCTCCTTTTGAAGGGCCTGCAGGAACTTTCCACGTTCCAGGCCGTCAAACCGATCTTTCAAAAACCGGAACATGTAGAGGTGATAGGCGTTGCGCGTGCAGTTCGCATACATTTTCGCTGGCATAATCCCCTCAATGTCTTTAAGTATACTGGTAAGATACTCTGCGTTGCTGCTGCGCTGCCGGGCCTGTGCCTCCAGCCTCGTCATCTGCGCCAGCAGGATGCCCGCTTGAAATTCGGAAAGACGCAGGTTCGATCCCCGGGAACCGGAGTAGGCAAAGCTGTAGCCTGTGGATTGGCGGGCCCTGCCCTGATTGTGAAAGTTGTAGCAGACCGATGCGAAATCATCATCATTGGTCAGGAGGGCCCCACCCTCGCCGGAATTGAGATTCTTGCTCGCCTGAAAGCTGAAGCACCCTGCCCTTCCCCATGTGCCCACTTTCCGCCCCTTCCACTCTGCCAGATGAGCCTGGCAGGCATCCTCGACCACCGGAACCTTTTGCTTTTCCCCTATGGCGAGAATGGAATCCAGATCCGCAACGGATCCACCCAGATGCACCGGGACAATCGCACGGGTTTGTGGTGTCACCGCAGCCCCGATCTTTTTGGGATCAATCTGGAACGTCTCCAGATCACTATCCGCAAAAATCGGCAGGGCGTAATTGAGCACCACGGCGTTGTAGGTAGCCACGAAGGTATACGGCGGGATGATGACCTCGTCTCCCGGCCCAACATCGAGAGCGCCCAGGGCGGTAAACAGGGCGCTCGTTCCGCATGAAGTTGCGAGACAGTGCTTCGCACCGGTGAGCTTCGAATAAGCATCCTCAAACCTTCCCACATTGGCCCCGCTCCCCCTGAACCAGTGCCCACTGTGCAGAGTTGACAGCAAGGCCTTCTCCTCGGTCTCGTCATAAACGGGCCAGGAAGGGAATCCCTGGGTGACCACCGGCTTGCCACCGAGAATGGCAGGCTTCCCATCCACCTCCGCAAATGCTCGCGTTGCAAGGCCACCTGCCCCTAAGGCCAAACCAGTTCCTGCCAGAGTCGATGTCTTGAAGAACTCACGTCGTTTCATGTGCGCATTCATCATGGAGTCTTTCCCGGAAAATCGTTGTTGTGTCCACCCATTGTGACGGGATGAAACTGCCCGTCAAACGTTTTTGTCCCTGCAATCTCCTGACTCGCCTGACGCATTCACCCCTCAGCACCAGGTCAGATGGGTCAGAGGTCTGGATTTTGAAGTCGATCGGAACCTCAAGACGGGGGATTGCAAAGGGGATCAATCCTCCCTTTTGATCGTTCTCTATTCACAAGTTTCTGCTACATTACTACGGTGAATTGGTTGTTCCACAGAGAGTTGCTGGATCGCCTGCGCCAACAGTCCCATAAACATTGGCGCCAGGGATTGCGACTTCGGGAGAGACTCCACTTCAGCGAGGATGCGTTTCACCTGTTTCTCGCAGGGGGAATTGGTGTCATCGGCGGTTTGGTGAACCTTTTGGCATCCCACTCAACTGAACTCATCAAAACGGTCTTCCTGGGCCGCGCCGGAGATCTAGTCGAGGCCGCGGAAATCATGCCCCCTCTGGAACGTCTCCTGATCCCCATGTTGGGGGGACTTGGGGCCGGATTGACTTTGTTCTGGGGATTGCGTTTGGTAGGTCCGCAAAGGTCCGGCAACCTGCTTGAAGTCGTGGTGGCAGGCGATGGCCGACTGCCGTTTCGCACTGCGATCGTGAAGTTTCTTTCCTCCCTGATCAGCATTGGCACAGGCGCCTCCATAGGACGGGAGGGGGCGATCACGCAACTGTCGGCAACCATCGCATCCAAAATCGGCCAAGTCGCCCTCTGGCATCCATACCGGCTCCGATTGCTGGTGGGATGTGGTGCGGCGGCGGGAATATCCGCCGCATACAATGCCCCGATCTCCGGAGCTGTTTTTGCCGCCTGGATCGTGCTAGGCAATTTCTCGATGCACATGTTTGCTCCGCTGGTTTTTGCATCAGTGGTCTCGACGATGGTATCCAGAAGTTTCTTCGGCTTGCAGACATGGTATCATGTGCCTCCGTTTGAATTCACCAGCATCACACAGTTGCCCTGGTTTCTCGTTCTTGGCCTGATCTCAGGGATGGCCGGGGCGCTCTTCCTGAAGTTGCTCAGCCGGACGGAATCAGGTTTTTTGAGTCTCAAGATTCCAATCCCCGTGCGGCTGGCGTTGGGGGGGCTGTTGGTTGGAATCATCGCGTGGAAATACCCTGAGGTTTGGGGAAACGGTTATGTGGTCACAAATCGCATTCTCCAGAATGACTACCCGGAGGGGTTGAATGGAGCCTACTACCTGACCGGTCTGCTTGTTGCCAAGGGAGGAGCAACCCTCATCACGGTGGGATCTGGAGCAGTGGGGGGAGTCTTCACGCCAACTCTGTTTCTGGGAGCCGCCCTCGGGGCCTCCTTCGGCCTGCTTCTGCAACATTTGGGCTTCGGGATGAACCTTCCGGTCCTCACCTTTGCGATGGTTGGAATGGGAGGGATGCTGGCATCCACCATTCGATCCCCGTTGCTGGCAATGATCATGATATTTGAAATATCGATGGACTATTCCCTCATGCCACCCCTCATGCTCGCTTGCGTGGTTTCCAGTCTGATGAGCCGCCGATGGCATGCCGGATCCATTTATACAGACCCACTTCGGCAAAAAGGATTGCAAGTCCCCACCGATCCCACCGGATCCGACTCTCCCTCCGCCCGCACAGTCGGGGAGGTCATGCTCGCCCCTGTCCCCCCCCTGCGGGAGAACACCCAATTCCAGGAGATCGCGGAGAGATTTCTCGGCAGTTCCAACAATTTCCTCCCCGTGGTCGATGAACACAATCAACTTGTGGGGATGGTTGCGCTTCAGGATTTGAAGGAGCACCTTGGGCAAGGTGAATCGATACCCGGAGTCATCGCCCATGATGTCATGCGTCCGGCGCCAGTCCCAGTGACACCGGGACAGCGCCTCATCGAAATCCTGCCAGCGGTGCTCGCCAGCGAACAGCGCAACATACCCGTCGTAAACAACCTGAAGGAAAACAAGCTGGTGGGTGCCCTGCTTCGCTCTGAAGTCCTGACAATCTTCTCCGAAGTGATCGATTCGACCAGCAAGACTGAGGAGTAATCACATCGAAAACGGCCTTTCGTCCCGTTCAGTTGCTCAGAGCCAGAAGGCTAGACCGCCAAAGAAGGTTGCCATGAGCCATATGAGCAACACCGACAGCCTCTGTCCAAGACCGGCTCGCGCCAGACGGTGGGAGAGGTGGTTGGTGTCCCCGATATAAAAGGGCTTCCCCATCCTCCACCGGAGCACCACAACCCATGCCATGTCCGCCAGCGGCAGCGCCAGCACAAGCAGTGGAAGAACTACCGCCCAGGGTCGGGGAGTTGCTGCGCTGTGGAAGTGCGGTAGAATCGCTAGAACGGCGAGCAGGTATCCCACAAGATGACTCCCCGCATCCCCAAGGAAGACCCGGGCTTCTGGAAAATTCCATGGTAAAAAGCCCAGAAGCGCTCCGAACGTTAGAAATGCGATCAACGCAACAAGGTAGTGCCCCTCGCGGGCTGCGAACATGGCGAAATACCAGGCCCCGATCGCACCCAGACCACCGCACAACCCATTCATGTTGTCCATGAAATTGAACGCATTGATCACAGTCAAAATCCACAGGACCGTGATGACATAACTGAAGGCCAGACTTGGGACAAACAGGGTGATACGCACCCCGGCAAGAGCCACCATAAAGGCTATCAGCCCCTGCATCAAAAACTTGCCCCCTGCACGCAACTCATACTTGTCGTCAATCCAGCCAACGAGAAGCATTCCCAAAGCCCCGCCGAGGATTCCCACCAGTTCGAACCCGCGCTTCCCTAGCCCATAGGTCAGGGGGTGTGCCATCCTGTTATCGAGAATTCCCAATACCCGCCTAATCCCGGAACCGTTACTGGAGTCGCCTCCAAACCGCTCAATCAACCAAAGGATGCAAAGCCCTATCAGGAGGGATGAGAGGATTCCGGTCATCACGGCCAAACCACCTGCAAGCGGTATGGGCTTTGAATGAATTTTTCGATGTCCAGGGTCATCCACCAGATTCGTCCGGACACACCAACGACGCCAGAGAGGCAGGCATGCCCACGTCAGAGTGAGCGCGCCCGCAATCGCAGCAAAATAAAGATCAACTGGGAACAGCACTATGCCAAAGAGGTTTGTGATCGGCTTGGAAAAGTCAGCAAAAATCTTCTCGTTTCCATCCGGAAGATCAAATGAATCCACCACCCGGCAGGGGCCCGTCGGTTGCTATCTGGAGATTGGTCACGACCATTACACCCATCGCACGACCTGTAACACCGGAACAGCGGCAGCCTCCCGCCCGATGATGAAGCTCCTCAGACTTCCTCAGACGACCCGGTGAAGGCAGGCGGGAGCGGACAATCAATGGTATCGGCGATGGCGCGGAGCAACTCGGCCTCAAGTTCCGTCACAACCCCATCTGCCGCCACTGTCATCATACAGGCTTGCAACGCCAGCTTGCGAATCTGCGGAACCGCTCGCGAGAGGCGGTTCAAAGCCTGATCGATGTGGGTCAATTCACAGTTCTCCCTGTCCTCAAGAAACAACGACTCACGCGAGGCCTGGCTGATCGTCTCGGCGCCACGTTGGAAGGCGCTGGATACGTTGTCAAGTCCACCCTGTCCCGCATATGCCAACGCCGAAAGAATCACTCCGCATTCACGAACGAGTGGACGCAGGGCGTAAAACTCGATGACCGCACGCGACTGTTGATCGAAGTGCGGCTGAACGTGGCGGACAACCATCTTCTGGAGCATGAACTCGAACAGATCGACTTGTTCATCTGCCTCGATCAACGCTGCCATCGTTTGGACGAACACGTCAAACTGCGGCTTTGACATCAGGCGAAGGGCCGGAACCGCAAGATCCACAAGCGGCAATTTGGTGTTGGCAGCCAGCGCCGAGACTTCCTCCTGCAGCCGCTCCGTCTCAGCAAGCGCCTCAGGGCCAGAGATTTCCTTAAGCCTTTGCAGCTGGATCGACCTGATCCCTGCATCCTCACTGAGAAGGAGTGCATAAGTAAGGGACGCGGCTCCAAGGGAATCCCGAACCTCTGAACGCAGCAACGGAGACATCTCCCCCTGCAACCGGGCTGCAAACCGGAGATGGGAGAACTCAGGATTGCCCACGCTGGAGAACAGCCCATTGGCCACGATCACAGGTGGGGTGTTGGGAACTTTGGATCCGGCAAGGGTATTGGCAGTGGACCGATTCGAACCCTGAAAGAGCTGCTGAACCTTGCTGCTGCCAGGCTTTGCATGGACCTGCCCGGTTTCTTCACGGGAAGCAGAGGCTTTTTCAAAGACACCGTTAAACTCCGGGTCGAGAGCCTTGATCCGAGCCTCAAGGGGAGGATGAGTGTCCATGAACCCGAAGAGGGATGATCCCCTGCCACCACCAAAAAACAGATGGCATGCCTCGTCGGCATGTGGACTGTTGACGCGGGAACCACTGCTCCAGCCGCCGATCTTCTTCAATGCGCCTGCCAACCCGAGCGGGTTGCGCGTGAACTGCACTGCGGAGGCATCCGCCAGAAACTCCCGCTGCCTGCTTACGCCGGCCTGGATCAACCGTCCAAAAAAGACTCCAAGCCAGCCGATGATCAGGAGCGCAAGACCGACAAATGGCAGAGGATTCTTGTCTTTTCCACCGGAACGAACCTCCAGAAGAATACGGCCAATGACGGCGATGCACATGATCCCGAAAACGACCCCCATCAGGCGCAGGTTCAACCGCATGTCCCCATTCAGAATATGACTGAATTCGTGGGCAATGACCCCCTGCAACTCATCCCTCGACAGGACACGCAGTGCCCCTGAAGTCACAGCCACGGCAGCATCACTGGGGGAGTTTCCGGCAGCGAAGGCGTTGATCCCATCCTCTGAGGGGAGGACATAAACCTGGGGAACCGGTATGCCGGAGGCGATCGCCATTTCCTCAACAATATTGAGTAACTTACGCTCATGCGGGTCGGTCGTTCCTGAATTTACTAGACGTCCACCAAGGCTGGAGGCAACCGCCCCGCCCCCCTGGGAAAGCTCCGCAATCTTTGCGAAGCTGGCGATGCCGATGACAGTCACCGTCAGGCCACTGACCCAAAGAAATAGCTCCGGTCTCCAGAGTTGAATCGGTTGGGCCTCGGCATAACGGTGGCGGCGATCACGGGAAACCCCACTGAACGCGACAACACAGACCAGGTAAATGCAGACGGTAACCGCTGCGACCCCGAGACCGAAGTAGCACACGAGCCACTTAGTGTTGCGCCGCGAGTCGTCCTGACGTTTGAAGAAGTCCATGGACATGAATGCTGGAACTGATCAAACCTCTTTGCAATGTGCTTCGTTGGGGGGCCTTAAGAACAGCCACTGCCCCAACAGACGGATCGTAGAACGAGTCCTGAGATCAAAAGGATACCTTGGGTGCCTGCTTTTCCTCCGGCCGTTCCACGACAAACAACTCTGCTGCAGTGAAATTGAAGGCACCCGCGACCAGGTTGGTCGGAAACAACTCCCTCCCCGTATTATACTGCATGACGGCATCGTTATAGGACTGCCGGGCGAAGGAAACTTTGTTCTCGGTGGATGTCAACTCTTCCATGAGTCCGTTCATGGTCGTGTTGGCCTTCAAATCGGGATAGGCCTCTGCAAGAGCGAACAGGCGTCCCAGCGTTCCTGTGAGGGCAGCCTCAGCTCCTGCCAACTCCTTCATCGCCCCGGGATCTCCGGGAATCTGGGCGGCGCGGGACTGGGCGGACGACGCGGCGTTCCGGGCCGAGATAACGGCCTCAAGCGTGCCACGTTCGTGCTTCATGTAGCCTTTTGCCGTCTCAACGAGATTAGGGATCAGGTCGTAGCGGCGCTTCAGCTGAACATCAATCTGTGCGAATGCATTCTTGAACCGGTTGCGAAGTGTCACAAGACCGTTGTAGGCACCCACGGCCCAAAGAAAGGCGAGGATCACCGGAACCGCCAATATTACCAAAAGTAGAATCGGATTCATAATTATGTTAAACAATCTCCTGCTATGAATACTGGTAGGCCAAAGCACGGCTTCCAGCAATTACAAAACAGCATGGGTTTTGGAGCCAACAGCCTGGCTCGCAAATGCTTTGTGAAGCGAATCTCCCAAATCCAAACCGCAAATCAAACAGGGCTGCCAACGTCAGGGTTTCTTCGGCTCCAACCCGCTGGTCCATGCACACCCACGCTGGAACAATTCCTGCACCTCCGACTTGGCCAATGCGCGCGTGTCATGCCCAAGCACACAGTGGAAGGTTCTGCCCTTGCCATAACGTGAAGTGAAGGCAATCGGATAGTATTCGCCATCAATCCTGGATTTCGACTGGGCCACTACCTCGATGGGGTGGTTCCCCGTCAGACAGGTGTAGAGTTCATCTTCCGTCTCAAACGGCTTCAAACCCTGAACGATTTCATGATCCGCCTTTGCAAACTCAACCTGAAACTTGCCAAATGGATCATGCTGCCGTTTGCCGGGTCCGGGATTTGATCCGAACCAAACCCGCCCTGCGATTGACTCGAATTCCGGCCACTCTCCATACCACGCGCCACAGGCAAAATGAGCGAGTACCAGTCCCCCGCCCCGCTCAACAAACCGAAGCAGGTTGGTCTTTGCGACCCCTCCCGGTCCCGGCTGTTCCCAGTTCTGAAAGTGCAAGAAAATGCAGTCGAAATTTGTGATCGCCGCAGAATCAAGAAATGCCGGGCTCTCGATAGTCACGACGGTGAGTCTTGGGTCAGCAGAGAGGGATCGCACCAGAGCGGGGGCCGTCTCTCGCCAATGATGCCCCGGGTAATCCACACCCGTCACGAAGAGCACCCGCTTCGGAGTGGGTGCGGGGGTGGGCTGTGCATGGGATGCCCATTCACAGGTAATGCCCAAAATCCCACAGGCGAGGGTCAGACTGAGGATGCGACTTTTGGTTCTCATGGGTGCAACACTACACACCCACGCCAGCAAAGGAAAGGCTCTCATCGAGCCACGTGTCCGAAGCAAGCACGGCCTGCCTCTGATGGAAGGCCAGCGCCTGAGCTCGACGTTGTGCGAATCTGAAAGCTGGTGAACTGATCCATGACATCCTCCCTGAGTCAGCAACTCTTCGGACGGCCCCAAGGACCGAACCGGGAAGATGGCGGACTAGAAGGTCATCCTCAAGGCTTGCGAAAATCTGGCAGCTCCCGGGGTCACCCTGCCGTGCCGCGCGACCGATCAACTGGCGGTCCACCCGGCCCGACTCATGCCGTTCGGTCGCCAGAACATGCAATCCCCCCATCGCGGCAACGCCGTTGCCAAGTTTGATGTCGGTGCCACGCCCGGCCATGTTCGTGGCGATCGTGATGCAGCCGGGCTCTCCTGCCTGTGCAACGACCACGGCCTCGTCCTGATGCCTGACAGCGTTCAAAACCTTGCAGGGAATGTGGCGATCTGCAAGGAGCGCCGCCAGTTTTTCGCTCACATCCACATTCCGCGTTCCGACAAGAATCGGCCGGCCTGTGGAGTGCATACGTTCAACCTCATCGGCCACTCCCTTCCACTTCTCTGATGCGGTTCTGAAAACAACGTCAGGCAGCTGCTTTCTGATACAAGGACGATTCGTCGGGATGGAAACGACCGGCAGCTTGTAAATCTGCCAAAATTCCGCTGCCGCCTCCCGGGCCGTCCCAGTCATCCCTGAAATATGACTAAAACACCGGAAGAACCGCTGAAAACTCAGCCTCGCAATGGTTTCCGATGGATCTGAGAGAGGAATGTTCTCCTTGGCTTCAATTGCCTGGTGCAGACCCTGCCTCCAGGTCCGCTGGGCCATCTGTCTGCCGGTGAATTCATCCACAATCACCACCCTGCCGTCCACGATGATGTATTGCTTGTCCCGGATAAAAAACTCGCGCGCCACCAGAGCCTGACGGATGAGTTCCTCCCGCCGGGCTTCCCCCCTCCACAGCCCCTCAAGATCCTTGCACAGACCAGCGAGTCGATCTTTCCCATGCCGCGTGAGTTCGATCTCACGGTAGCGATCGACAACCCGAAAATCAGTGTCGGGCACGAGCCCTTCGGCGATCCCCCGGGCGGTCGTGACCGACGCCTCCAGGTAGGGATTCTTCCGTGGCTGCGAGATGATGAGAGGGGTGACAGCCTCATCGATGAGCACACTGTCTGCCTCGTCCACGATGGCGGAATGCAGACCTCGAAGTGCGAGCCCATCATCTCCAGACGCATCCCGGGGCCGCAACAACTCGCGCAAAAGGCGGCGTGTAGGGTTGCTTAACGCACCAAGTCGGAGCCTGTCCCTGAGGAAATCGGCCAGCAACTCTTTGCTGGTCACATAGGTAACATCCGACGCATACCCCCTCCTCCGCTCTGGCAATGGCATGCTGGCTGTCACCGTGCCCACCCGAACCCCGCAAAATGCTGTCAGGGGCCGCATCCATTCAGCATCCCGCCCCACCAGATAGTCATTGACCGTAACGATGTGACATGGATGGCGGGACCACCCTGCAAGGACGGCGGCCAATCCCGCAGTGAGAGTCTTTCCCTCCCCTGTGGCCATCTCAGCAAGCCATCCATGATGCAGCGCAAGCGCCCCCATGATTTGGACCGGAAAGGGCCGAAGCCCAAGCCTCCTATCCGAAGCCTCCCTGATCGCAGCCAATGACGTCAGCAGGGATGCCCCCACCCCTGCGCCCCCTCTACGAAACACATCCCTGCACTCCATCAGCTTTTCGTGAAGTTGGTGATCCGGCATCTCGCTGAATTGCGGGGCCATTGATTCCACCTCGGCAGCCTGCGCCTGTAGCTGGGAGAGTAACCCTGACCGCCTTCGGATTACACCGGACAGGTGGTGGACTTTTGCGTCCAACCCCTTCAACAATGGCGGTGGATGCGGTTGCCGGATCTGACGATAAATCTGCGAAGGAGTGGGCTGCACGGCCCCTCTGAAGGTCCGCCGCGCCGGGCTCGGAACGGCCTCCCTGGACGACAAACCCGGTTCATTCGGGGAAGTGCTCAAGCTTCAGATCTGGTAACGGGTTTGAAGCAACTGCCATAGGCGTCGCAGCCATCGCTGCAACAATGGCTCAGGCTCCAGGGCAAACCGGATGGTCCCTGAGCGTCCATGCACCTGGGCCACCGCTGCGTTTGAGATCAGAGCGGCATGTATTTCAAAAAACTGCTCCTTGGCCTTCTCCGGTTCATTCGACGCCACCGGAACCTCCCCGCCAGCCGCCCAACCAAGGGCGGCTGAGGGCAGAGTCAGCTTTCCACCTGCCACGACGTCCCACTTTGAAACGGAAAAAACCTCTCCTTCCTGACCGCGAAGTCGGACTTCCCCATCTCTGGGCTTGCGGGCAAAAGCGGCATCCGCATCCGTTTGAGGCACCGTGGCAACAAACTCGAAGGCATTTGAATTAACGACCAACCCCAGAGGGGTGCCCCGGTTGATCCTTCGGCCGATTAGTTCGTCGATGCGCGGCGCCACCCAGTTCCCATCATGCCGGGCCCTCACAATCAACAGATCCCGGTCGCCCTTGAGTTTGTCTAATTGCCGTGTGGCCGACTCCAGCTTTGCCCGGAGCGGCATGACATCGGCATTGGTCCGGCTAAGGGCCTGCCTGACCCTTGATTCTGCCTCAACCGTCCGGGCTCTGGCCGCCTCCAGGTCCAACGCCAGTTCCGGACTCTCCAGTTGAAGAAGGGGATCACCTTTGTGGACAGGCCCCCCGGGCACCGCCACAACGCGCTGCACCATCCCGGCAACTTCATTGATCACCTGCGTCCGCTGGGATGCCTGCAAAACACCGGGCGCTCTGAAGTGATTTGGAAAAGGTATCAAGCCGAGCAATCCCAACAATCCTGCCAGCAGCCCCAAGGTCACGGCGGTGGCCCGGATTCTCACCCGGTCGAGACGGGGACTTGTGGCCAGATAATAAATAAACTTTCCAACCGGAACCGTGATCCATGAAATGAGACACACCACCGCCATTACGATACCGAGCAACAGGAACCGGTCTGCCACCACCAGAAGAACTCCTGCAAAAACAAACACCCGGTAGATCCCACTGGCAATGCCAAACACAACCAGCCAACCCGCTTCACGGGTGGTCAACGCCGGACTGGTCGAGTTCGCAACCCCGAAAACATGGTGCTCCCAGAGATGGCGCAGTTGCTGATTCGCTCGCTGGGACAGGTTCGGTATCTCCAGCAGGTCCGAAAGGATGTAGTAGCCATCAAAACGCAGGAGGGGATTCAGGTTGAAAATCAGCGTGGAAACGGATGCCACAAACATCATGTTATAGGCAAGACTGTGGATCGTTCCCGGGGATGTTCGAACCCACACGAACGCCGCGATGGCGGCAAAGAACAGTTCCACAATCATGCCAGCAGCGCCGACCATCGCCCGCTGCCAGCGACTTCGCAAGCCCCAGCTGGATGAGGCGTCAACATACGGAACGGGCGTGAAGATCATCAACATGATGCCCATCACATGCACTTCGCCGCCGAATTTGCGACAGAAAAACGCGTGACCAAATTCATGGATGGTCTTGGTCACAACCAGACCGGCATAAAGCAGCACAAGATTGCCTGGCGCAAGCACCCCCTGCCCTTGATCGCGGACCTCCGGCCAATGATCCATGACGACCTTGATGCCCAAACCGACAACAACAAGCCAGAGGATGGCCCCCACCCGACCGATCAACTTCCCAAGAACGGAGGCACCCCTGTCAACCGGCTGCTGGGTGCCACTGGATCCCTCACCGGATGGGCGTGCCCTCTGGAAAAGCAAAGTCGCCAGAAACCGATCCGGATCCAGCAACGGGAAACGGATGAACATCAGGTTCAATAGCCAGCCCGTGACTTCTCTTTGCCTGCGCTTCTTGAACCGCTCGAAAAGCTGTGTTGTGTCAACTGCCTGTTCATATTGAAGGAGGTTCGCAAAATTCAGCTGGGCGAGCAGTTGGAGCACTGCCTCCTGTCCTGGGGCATCGTCCGGAAACCGGGACACGCACTCACGCCAAACCTCCTCCACGGTTCGCTCAGGACGGAGTCTGCCCACAAATTCATAGGCGGCCGGGCGTAGTCTGAAGTACTGGTTACTGAATGGGTTTTGCAACACAAACCAGCGTTCCCCCCGAAAATACTGCCGTTGAACACGGACCCCCGGTTTGAGATACAACCGCTGCCCGGCAATCCGGTACCATGATTCACTGAACGTGCTGGATGGTTCGGCCATGGGTCACCACCAAAGTTTCAAACGCAGAAAGTCGATGGTGCGGTGGGTCAAAATCCACAGCAATGAACGCTTTTCGACATTCAACTTGCACACGCCGCTCATCCCCGGCCTCCACCAGGACTCTATCGCGTGCTCCAACTGGCAGCGCACAAGAAAAACGTTGGCTTCAGTCTTGGGCATGGCAGCCTGCTCCACGGTCTGGATGCGAACCGGAAACTTGAGCTTCGGCTGACTGACGAAGGCAATCTCCCCGCTGGTCCTGCCCAGAATCTCATGTATATCCCGTTCGTTGATCTCGGCCTCCACATACAGGGTGTCGATGCGGGCAACCTTCAGCATGACCTCCGCCGTCTTGACCGGGGCACCCAGATGCTCCCGGAGGTCGCCTTCAACCACCACCCCGGCGAAGGGGCTCCGGATGGTTGCATGGGCCAAACGGTAACGAACGGTGCCCAATCGCGCAGTGGCCTCCTCGGCCATCGCCTCAGCAATCCTCATCTCCGCAAGTGCGCGCATTGCACGAGCCTTCTCAGCCTCGCGCTGGTAGCGGTTGAGGTCGGCCATCGCAAATGATTCCTCAAGCTCCAGCTCGTTCTTCTTGAGTCTCACGAGCGGCGCGTTGGATGAGACATGGTCGCCCGGGCGCACCAGGACCTCGTCAATGAACCCCTCGTATGGTGCGGTGAGATAGCTGAGTTCATCACTTCTAAGCGTGAAACTCCCCTCCACACGGTATGGAACACGCAGGAAAAACAAAAGGATGAGCAGGGCCGAAATCCCCAAGGCAGCCACCTTCGCCCAGGTATGCTCCGGACCAAGCAATCGGGAGGTTTTCTCACGCAGAGTCGCCGCGCACCTTGCGCCAAACCACAAGTCCTGATGTCTGAGATCAGTTAAGCGGGCCGCCACGAGGTCGCATCCGAGCCGCATTTGTTGGAGCTCGGAACTGCTGAACGCAGATCCCTGACGTTCACACAGAACCACAGCCACCGGATGATCCCCGCTGCGCACCGGAAGGGAGCAAAGAAAGGGAATTTTTTGATCCAATGCATACCTGGCGTGATCCCTATTGATGGCGGATGTCGCAGCCCCATCTGCATCTGTCTGACCCGGCAATTCGCCTGCAGAGGATGTCGAAGATGTGGTCGGAGGCCTTTCACCGAGTGACTCAGCATCGACGGCAGGCCATAGGATTTCATCATCCTGATCCAGTGTTTCCTCCATCGCCGTCTCCAGACCCTGTGCAGCAGCCATTTGTCGGTCAAATTTTTCGGTATGGCTCATCGCCTTCAACCGAATAAATCCACCCTCCAACCAGCCGAGGCTCACCTTGTCGCAAGTGAAGCGTGTTGCCATCCCGTTGCAGAAGGCCATTGCCGTCGCAAGAAATCTCTTCTCAGCTGTGACACTTGCTGCCAGATCGAGGACGGATGCAAACTTCTCGACATCCGCCTTTGACTGACGCCCCCCCTGAAACCCCTGATAGGTTTCCGGTGTCGCGGCGATGAGTCGCAGGCGCAGGAGCCTTTCCCGGGCTACCGCTTCGCTCATCTCGCAAACCAGCATGGCAAGAACACACTCATCCTGCTGCTGCAAGTTGACTTTTGTGGCCAGAAGGTAGGCGCCGGAGGTTGCTGCAGACTTGGGATCAAGAGGAAGAAGCAACCCACCCGACCCGGATGCCTGCGAAGCAACGGTGTCAAGCTGGGACAAAAAGACCGTGATCATCTTCGAGGGAGCCGATCCAGATGGCCACTCGATCAGACGACGCCACACCTGACCCGGCTTCCGCACCAGGAGGACAGCTTTGTCTGCCCCGGTCAGCTCGAGTGCAACAGCGAGGTAGCGGGGCCAGAATTCCTTGGGGCCTCCCGGCAACTGCTGTAACCGCGAAAGCTCAGCAAGCGCCAACTCAATCGGACTGTCACCTTTGGCGGCTTCCTCAGACATTACCCCTCCTCGAGTCCTGTCTCATTTTGGAAATCTCCGGCATGAGATGATCAATGTGCAAATCTTGCTGCGACATAATGCTACTCCGTCAGTATCCTGCCGGACAGGCCCGGTCGAATCTTCCCATCCGGATTCTCAAACAGGACCTTTATTTTCTGCAACCCGCTTGAACTGTCCACAACCGGGGAGATGAAAACCACCGATCCATCGATGCGGATCTTTCCCTCGCCATCCTCAATCTCAACACCCATTTTTTGGCCAACCTTGAAAGATGCGGAAATTTGGGACTCCACATTACTCACAAAATAACACCTGCGGATATCCACGATTCTCACAACCGGTTCATACGCTGAGCAGGATTCTCCCACGTGTGGCTTGAATTCAGCAATCACTCCGACCCCGGGACTAACCAGATGCCTTCTGCGCAGTTGCTCCACCGCAGTCTCATACTCCGCAACCGCAACCTTGTAGTCCGCTTCCTTCTTCAACAGCTCATCGCGGCTTACCGAGTTCCCCTTTTCGAATACCGTCCGTGTGCTCTCCCAATCCGATTTTCGATTGTCCAGAACCAGCTTCCTGCGGTCCACTTCCAGCTCCTCAAGTCTGCTATCCAGCTCAAGGATCACCTGATTGGTCTTCACAGTGTCCCCCTCGCGCAAGTGGATGCTCGCCACGATTCCGGGCACAGGAAGACTCAGCAGGACATCAAAAACAGGCTCTGTGATCCCCATCAAGCGCCCCGCCGCCACAGTGGGGGTGGTTGTCAAAATCGTGAGGCTCACCATCAAGACAAGCCGGACCACACGACAGTAGAGAGAATCCGGTCCGCAGGGAGCATGCGCCCTGAAGATCCTCCACTCCGACGAACCTGAAAACGTTTCGAATGTAAGTTTTGTCTCTGTGGACGGCTTGGTCATTTTCTATTCCCTTCCCCTTTCTCAAGATCCTCAAAAACCCGCTTGTTCTTCTCATTCGGAGTTGGTTTCTCAAATCCCTTTTTCACCTCAGCCTTGATGGTGATCATTCGGGACTCCTGATGCGCCTCCCTTGCATGGTTGTCAGCGGGAGTCAGTTCGGCAAATCTCCCCGAGCCGTCCGACGCCTTGAGCAGGGCAGCCTTGGCGGCAAGGGCCCGCTGGTATTCCGAATCTCCTATCACCCGGCTGGAACTCATTCTCGAGGTCGCCGACTGCAACTCCATCTGGGTCAACTCCAGATCACGGGTCATCAGAAGACTTCCTTCCATCAGTTCCAATTCCATCCAGGCAAACTCAAAGCGAACCATGGATTCTACCTCCGAAACACGTGTCTGGAGCAGATCAGCCTCAATCTCAAGAACCTTGCGGCTCTCAAGTTTGCCAGCCTCCAACCGGGTCATCGCGGAGGCCAGCAGGGCCTGATTATACCGGACAGAAGTTTGGTAACTGCGGATATTCTGGCGGGTGCTCCCGATCTTGTGCCAAGCTGAATTCATCGAGTTGGCGAGTTCCGTCTCAAGACCGCGCAGTGAGAGTTCGGATGCCTGCAGTTGAAGGCGGCTTGCGGTCAGATCATTTCGCCCTCGTATCCCCCCCGCCAACGGCACACGAAATTCAGCACCCACAAACCACGCGGGCTGGTCCTGATTTTGAATGTCATCCCATGCAATCCCGGGAGTGCGACCGAGTCCATTCATCCCATAACTACCCTTCAAATTCAACTCAGGGAGGCGCTGGTTCCTGGCCAACCCAAGCCTGACCCGGTCCTGCTGAATACGTTCCTCAGCGATCAAGTAATCAGGACTCAGATTGAAGGCGGTCTGCCTGAGGCTGTTGAAGTCTGGAGACTCCGCCCGGATCTTCGGAACGTCGGTCACCCTAAGTCTGGCTCCATCCCTGGGGGCTTCCTCAGCATAAAGGGAAAGAACTCTATTCGCTGTCTCCAACTGCTTCTGGTGTGCCTCTTCCAGCTTGGCCCGTCTCAAGCTCAATCCCGCCTCAGCCTCCATGACTTCGATCTCGGTCCCCTTCCCCGCCTCCAGTCGCGCCTTTGTATCCTTCAAAATCGCCTCAGCGGTCTTGACGGAATCCACAAAAAACCTGACCTGTTCTTGAGCAAGAAACAGATTCCAATAACTCGCCTCCGTCGCCGAGACCACATTCATCATGCCGCGGCGATATTCCTGAAAGGCGATCTTGTTGGATATCGCGGCGAGCCGGATCCCCGCCATGGCACTCGCTGCCCCAATGTTCTTGAGCAGCGGCTGCACTCCGGAAAGACCGAAAAAGCTCTGAAACTCTCCATTGGTGGCACTGCGCAAAGATTGAAGATTGTTCTGGAGATCACGCAGATTGTAGCCCAGACGCAGGCGGGCCCCCGTCCGAATCAACCCTTCAATGCCTCCTTCATAAACATTGTTGGTCTCATGAAAGTTCGGGGTCAGCAGCGATACCTGCTGCTCGGCAGTATTCTTCCGATTGTTGACCTCTTTGCCAACGGATCCATAGAGGTCCGGCTCGAACGCACCAAATTCCGCCCTGTATCGGCGACGGTGCGCCTCGAACTCGAGCATCTTTGATTGCAGAGACTCGTTCCGCTCAAGAACCCGCCCCAACAAACCATTCAGGGAAATCTCCTCAGGAGCTTTTCCCTGAAAGAGGTCCCCGGTCTGGCCATCGATGGAGGCAGCCGAAGGTTGCCGGGTCGAAACCGAATTGGTGGTCTGAGTGGAAATCTGCCCTCCCGGTGCAGACTCCTGCCCCTGAACCAAGCAAACTCCTCCTAAGACAGCCAAAGCCCATCCCAATATCAAACGCAATTCTATGTTCACTGGAAATCACGGTGAACATACTATTTGGGAGCCGTCTGTCTAGCATCAATTTCTAACTAGGAGACTTATCTATCCTAATTATCCCCTTGGCTGACCGGCAATTCCGGAGCAGCCAACAAGGCAAAGAGACTACACAACCGGTCTACTGAACCACCCTGAAGTAGCCGCTGTTGCCGGAGGTATTGGCTTTGAAGGGGGTTGTGGCGTTGGTGATGGTGATCCAGGGGCCGTTGAGGGTTGAGGCTTTCTGGAGTTGGCCGCCGCCGTTCCATTGGATGGAGATGGTG
>CAIWMU010000149.1 GCA_903913865.1 uncultured Verrucomicrobia subdivision 3 bacterium | reverse complement strand
GGCACGTTCCAAGGGGTAGGCGGCGTTGGCGGGCTGCTGTGGATCCATGACCTCTCAACGCTCAACAACCAACCCTCAACCCACTTCGTCGCCCACGACGGCAATGGCAACGTGTCGTTGTTGGTCAACGCCACCGACGGCACCGAAACGGCCCGCTACGAATACGGCCCCTTCGGTGAAGTCATCCGCGCTACAGGGCCGATGGCCAAGGTGAACCCGTTCAGATGGAGCACCCGATACCAAGACGATGAAACTGCCATCGTGATGTATCCGCGTCGGCCTTACAACGCTTCAACGGGACGTTTGCTCACTCACGACCCGATGGAGGAAGATGGTGGTCCGAACCTATACGCGGCATTCCGCAATAATCCACTACAGTTCATAGACGCTCTGGGGTTGTGGAACTCGGACATTCACCACGATGCTACGAGGGAGTGGGCGCAATTTGCATGCGATTATCCCAACCCTGCTGCCGAAGCTGTTGCCACTGCCGACAATGGGGTTGACGGGCTCGGGATAGGTGGAACCGGTCCAGTTCCTTGGGGTGACCAGAGCTACCACTTCAACCGCAATACGTATGTGGGGATTGACTCACGATTGCAGCATTGGGCCGCACACGCCAAGAACGCGCGCAACGCATGCACGGCCAGCAGAGTGAACGCCAATCCGGAGGAAGCGGCCCGACAGCTAGGTATAAGTCTGCATCCATTGCAGGACTTGGTAGCACACGGTGACTATGGCATTAATAACAAGCGAGTATGGATTCTAGACAAGCATAACTGGATGAGCCCTCAGAAAGATTATGGCTCACCAGGGGACTACCCCGATACCACGTATTTAGACGCCGACGGTCCAAATGGTAGGGCCACTTCAGGAGTCATGCAGTATCGATTTGGGAATGACGAATGGAATTATGCAATTTACAAGCCCGGCACGCAGAGGATAAACCTTACGGGCACCAAAACTAAGAGCGCTCTTACAGGGTTCCGCAATTACGTCAAAGTTAATGGCGGATGCCGATGCAAGAAATATTTCAACGCCCAATGAAAAGTATTCAGCGTGTGGCGCGGATTACACTAACAGGTGCGACGAGCGGGTTCGTTCTAACCATTCTGATGTGTATATTTGCATCCGGGGAACGCAATGCAAGCAAGTCAAAAGGGCTTCTTACTATCGTGCTTACCTGGCTCGGTAATCCGGTGGGCTGGGCGATGGAATGGGCGGCAAAACGCAATATCGTGGACAGAGAAAACGTGTGGCTGCTCCTAATAATTGTCTTTGTATACTGGACTATACTTAGCGTGATTAGCTTCTCGGTGGGATCCTATCTGTGGAACTGGGCTTCCCGCCCCGCAGAAGAAAAAGCAAAATGAAAGGCCCAGGGTTCGCCTCGCGCTGTACGGACGTCGCCCAGCCTTTCCTGTAAAATGCAAGGCAGACCACACCTTGGCGGTTACGTGCTGAAAGGTGGCCTGCTATTCGGAGGCTTGGTTCTCGTGTTGCTCATGGCCGTCGAGACGGCCTTCCCGGCGCTAGGGAAGTGCCTGTCCGCGCCTGCCATGGCATTGGCCGACATGTGGCATGGCATGGGGTTGCCCCCGCGCGGCGAAGCGGCGGTTATTTTGCCGTTTCTATGCATGGTGGTGCAATGCTTTCTGATTGGCGCGTTCATTGGCTTATGGCGCTATTTCAGGTTGAAGCGGAAATCTGCTTCGCCGCCAAACCTTGGACAGGCGACCCCCAGCACTCCGCCCGTGAAGTAAGCACACAATCCCCCCCTCGCGCAGACATTGGCCCAGCCCCTTCCCTCGCGAGGCGGACCCCGCCGTGCCAGGCTCGTTGACTGAGCTTCCCCTGTGGGCTTCTTGTTGGTGCCAGAAGTGGTTGAATCCTTTCCGTTGACTGGTGCCAGTGCCATACCCCTAAAGGGGATATGGCACCAGGCACCGTGCGGTGTCAGAAGGTGCTTTTGGCACTTGTGACACCAGGCCATCAGTACCCCGCTGCCGAATCCCCCCTGTCGCCAAGACATGCCGGCTTTCGCGCTCCCTGCTACCCCGCGTCGCGAAGCCCGGCAAGACTTGGCTCCCCCGCTGGTGTTCCCTCGCTGAGCTTTCCCCCGCCGTCACTTCACTGCGCTCTTTGGACTGACCGCTAATCCGCGACCCTCTGCTCTACGCGGGCGGACAGGCCAAACGCTCCGCTCCGTTCCCGACGTGGCAAACTCCCGAGCAAGCCACAGGCGAAGTTTGCACAGCTGCAAACCTGTCGGCGAACGGATCCCCATTCGCGGATCCCCTGCGATAACCGATCCCCGAGGGGTCATCCGCAGATGAACACCGATTAACGCAGATGCCACAACTGACCTCGTGGTGTATCCAGGAGGGCCTTACACCGGTCCACCGGACGCTCATTGTCACGGGATCCGGTTGGGAATTTTGGCAGGATGAACTTTTATGCCTTCGGCCTGAACAACCCGGCCAATTAAATTGCCCCGAACGGCAGGCGGACGTGGGTTCCCTGCCCGCCGCCCGTTGAAAAATCTGTGGCAAAAATCGTTGATCATGGCTAATCTTGGTCGTGAGATCACATGCATGCGAACAATCTGAAAAATTGTGGATATGAGGCCGCTTCCGGCAGCACAGCATCTGCGAAGGGGATGACCCACGCATTCACTCTCATAGAACTGCTGGTGGTTATCGCGATTATTGCGATCCTTGCCGGCATGCTCCTGCCGGCCCTATCCAAAGCCAAGGAGAAGGGGCAGAGGGCCCAGTGCATGAACAACCAGAAGCAGATTCTGCTGGCTTACACGATGTATCTGGGCGACAACAGCGACCGGATCACTCCCCCCAATTGCGGTGGTTCCAGCGGCATGGTCAGCCCGATCCTTCCTGCCGGTTGGCTCTACAAACCCGGTGCGGTGCTTCCTGGTGGCGCGAATGGAACAAACTTCAACGGGCCATCCCAGGGACTCCTTTACCCGTTCCTCGGTCAGTGGAAAATCTACATGTGTCCCGCCCACAGGACAAACACCCTGGCCTGGGCCTACAGCGGGGTCAAATTCACCAGTTACGTCATGAACGGGGCTGTGATCAAGAGCACCAGTGCCTACGACTGGTCAGCCGGGGCGATGGGTAAAACCTTCCGCAACAGTCAATTCAAGCCCACGGATATGCTGTTCTGGGAGCCTGACGAAACCGAATACGACTATTTCAATGACGGCGCAAGCAGACCCGACGAGGGGCTCACCCAGCGCCACGGCATCGGGGCCATCCTTGGGATCATGGATGGTCACGTGGAGCTCGTTAAATGGAGAAAATACTTTCAACTGGTGGCCGATCCGCAGAAGAACAGTCTCTGGTGCTTCCCCGACTCCCTGAACGGTCGCTAAACCGTTGAAGAGCAACCCCGATGATTTCAACTCCGAGAAGCATGCCATTCCAACTGTTCCGGTCGTTTCTGGCAGTCGTGGCGATGGGTTCCCTCCTGCTTTGCGGGTGCGGCAAAAAAATCGATGCAAAGAAGCAGACCTCCGAACTGGAGGCATCCTTCCAGGGACTGGCCTCCGTCCAGCCCGCAACGCTTGATACCCTGCCCAATTCACCCGGCGCAAGCCCCGCCCGGTTCATCAAGACCGCTGTGCAAGCTGTTCGGGCCAATGACCATGTCGCAGCGGTGATCATGCTGCAGAGAGCCTTGGACACACCGGGCACCACACCGGAGCAGGTCATGGCCATTCAGGCTGCACGGAAGTCCTGGAAGTTCGACCTGATGACCCGTGCCCATGGGGGCGATGAGGGGGCCAAAAAGGCTTTATCCGTGATCGAAAGCACCCATTAAGGGTCAACCTGCGTGCCACGTCTGTCCTTGCTCAGAATCACCCGTAATCATGCGACCTAAATTTCGTTCCTGCCTTAAGTGGGCTTTCAGAATTGGCTTCACCCTGCTCCTGCTTGCTGTGGCTGGGATCCTTTTCTGGCTTCGTGTCGGCCTTTATGACCGGTTTGTCAGGTTCCCCCGCGAGGAAGCTGACTGGCAGGCGATTCGTGCACAGCGCCAACCCGTGACCAACGATCTCGTCTGGTCCGAATTCCGCGGAATTCTACATAGTCACTCCCACTTTTCGCATGATAGCGAGGTCCCTTTTGAGGAGATCCTGCGGGTGTTGAAGGAGACCCGGATCGATTTCATCTGCCTTAGCGACCACTGCGTGGAGGGGCGTGCCGACTTCGATATCCAGTGGCGTGGAATCCATGAGGGGAAACTCTTCATCCCGGGCTATGAAATGAGGGACGGGGTCATGCCTTTCGGGGTTGCCCCGGGTGTTGTCCTGAGCAACCGGACAGATGTGCCAACCCTGGCACAGCAAATCTCGGAGAACGGGGGGCTCATGTTTTTCGCGCACCCCGAGGAACCCCGTCAATGGGACCTCCCCCAGCTCGTCGGGTTTGAGATCTTCAATATCCACATTGATTTCAAACGGGTGAAGGGCGGGTTGGGGAGTCTTCTGCCGGATGTTCTCTTGAATCATTCCATCTATCCGGAGCATGTTCTGCACAAGGTGACCCAGCGGCCGGTTGACTTTTTAAAACGCTGGGATGAGTTGAACCTCAAAAGGCACATCACGGGAATCGCCGGAAATGATTGCCATCAGAATGTCGGTTTCCGGGCTTTTTACACCGCAGCCGACACAATCCGGATTGAGGACACCAGCCCGCGAACGCTCAAGGAATTCAAGCTCAACTTCCTCACACGATTTCTCGCGCGTCTGTTCCTCGGCCCTCTTGAACCGGGTCGCAAACTGTTCCACTTTCAACTCGATCCCTATGAACGGATGGCCCGCCTCGTGAACTCGCACGTGCTCGCGGGCGAGTTGTCAGAGGCCTCGCTCAAGGATGCGATCAGGGCCGGGAGGGTATTCGTGGGTTTTGATATTGTCGGGGACAGCAGCGGCTTTCGCTGGTCTGCCACCAGTGGGACAAACCGTGTGGTGATGGGGGAGAGCCTTCCCTTTTCACCGGCGACACGCCTTGAGGCAAAGTCCCCCCTGCCCTGCCGCTTCACCATCCTTCGCGATGGTTCCAATGTCCATCAACAGGAGGGCTACAGCCTGGACTGGACCCCGCCGGGCCCGGGAAAATACCGGGTGGAAGCGGAGCTGAAGGTTAGCGGTGAATGGATCCCGTGGGTTTACGCAAACCCGATCGAGCTTCGCTGAAAGGCGGGTCAGTTGGTGATCAGCTTCAACGCCATGCTGCGGGCGAGTTCGTCAAAATAGTCCGGCACCTTCGGGCCGAAAAAAGACATTAACCGGGGTTCGTAACCGTCCATGTGGTAGTAGCGGGACGGCACCACGTAACCCACATAATCACCGTTGAAGCTGGTCACTGCGGCACTCGCCCCCTTCGACCCGACGAAGTCCTTGATCCCGAGGGCCAGCTCTCCGCTGAAGTCACAGGGTGTGGAGATCCAAACGGAATCATTCAACCTCAGCACCTGCATGAAGGTCACCCCTGAGGCGTGGATCAGCTTTCCCGCCAGCCAGGGTCTGAGGCGCAATCCATCGCTGAGCCGGACATTCAGGGAAGGCAGCGTAACATCGAGCCCGATCATTCCCAGGGTCACCCTGTTTGTCATTGGCGTTGCGGCCAACCGGTCCAGAACACTTTGCCCCAGTGCTTTCCCCATCTTTTCAGCCCCTTCAAATCCATTTCCACCCGAAACGGGGGAATGGCTCCCAACCCCTCCGGCCAGGAACATCGCCATGCCTCCCGTGGATTGCTCCACAGTCCGCTGCCAGAAGCCCGGATAGTCACCACTGAACTCCATGAGCCCGCTGGGAAGCACTGTCGAGTGGGCCCCGAAAACTCCGAGCACCGCCACCCTTCCCCCCTCCTGCCGCACCACGGCATAATCAAACTCCGGATCCACATTCCCCAAACTGCCCACCAGCCGGTTTCTGATCAATTCAGGGGAATTGAACCTGCCATGCCCATATCCCGCCGGTTTGATATCTGCCAGCGCACTTTTGACGGCCGCCACAATGCAATCGGAAAACCAGATTCTGACACCGGGTTGGAATCCACCCGCAAAAGCCTCTGCCACGAGCCCCTCCCCCCATCCGCCAAGACTTGAGTGGGTGTGGGTGGCTCCCAGATACAGTTGCTCCCGCTTCAGGCCGCACTCCGACTCAAGCCGACCGGCCGCCCGCGCCGCGATCTCAGGTGGAATGATGAGTGCGTCAGCGCCGACCATGACAGCAACCCTGTCCCCGACCTTCAAAGCGATCGTTTTGATGTAAACATCATCATGAACTCCCTGGGCGGGCTTTCCGTGGCGGTTTCCATATCCCGCCAGCGGGATCGACCGGAACTGACCCTTTTCAGGATCATCCTGGGCTGCATTCCACGTCGGCGTCAGGCGGGCGCTGCCAAATCCAGCCACCAGATCTCCCGTCGCCAAACGGTTCGTCTGGATCTGTGCATCCAGGCGGGACTTCGTGGCGTTGTAATAGGGCTCCCGAAAATAGGGACGGTGATCCACCGTATCAAGGCAGACAAAAGCGGCGATGACCAATACCGCCAAAAGCCATGCCACGATTTTAAGGCCTATTTTCAATATTCGCTTCACAGTTCTGATCATAAGCAGAATCCCGAAATGATCAACGCAACCTTCTGCCTTGTTTTCACAGTGGCGACCCGTTTTCCTCGGGATCTCCCTTTTGGGGCGCAACGGTTCCTGTTGCCAACGCAGCAAGAGTGCGGTTCAATTCGTCCATGAACGCACGTCACCCCTTCCGAATCCGTTTTGCCTGCTTCTGGCTTCTGGTGCTGGCTCTGGCAACGCCCCCCGGTGGCTCCAGTTCGGAATCATTTTCCAGTGTGACCCGGGATCTCCCGGAGCGTTTTGCAAACCCTCCAGCGGCGTCGCGGATCCTCAAAATCATTCATGGTTGGCCGGATGCGCCGGAAGCCCAGGACGGGCTGATCAAGTCACTGCTGAACCAGGGATTCGGCGGGGTGGTCTGCAACATCTCCTTTGATCAGTATTTGCAGAGCGAAACCAGGTGGGACGCATTCAAGAGGGCGGTGGGTGAGGCCCGGCAGGCCGGGATGTCCCTCTGGCTCTATGACGAACGCGGATACCCCTCCGGCAACGCAGGAGGGTTGGTCCTGCGGGACCATCCTGAATGGGAGGCGCGGGGCTGGCTTGTCGCCGACAGGGAATGTGGACCGGGACCGCTCCTGCTGGAGATCCCACCGGGGAGCCTGCTCCTTGCCGTGGCTCTCCCCATCTCCACGAACGGGATGGCAGATGGAGGAAAGGTCACTGCACCGCAGATCGATCTGAAAGCCCGGGTTGATCTGACTTCATTCATCAGGAATGGCCAACTGGAATGGAACGTCCCTGCCGGTCGCTGGCATGTCATGGTCTTCACGGAGAACCGTCTCTTCGAGGGCACCCATGCCGAGGGAAACTACTCGGACAAAATTCCCTACGTTAATCTGCTGCTGCCGGAGCCGACACGGCTGTTCATCGACCTCACACACAAGAGCTACGCGGCGCACCTGGGCAGGGATCTGGGCAGCCGGTTCGTGGCCACGTTCACCGATGAACCTTCGCTGATGAGTTGCTACCTCAGGCCCATGCCATGGCGACCGCTGCCGTGGGCCCCAAATCTGCCGGTGGAATTCAAACGCCGCCGAGGCTACGCGCTCGACACGATGGTCATGCCCGCATTGATCGGAGACGCCGGACCCCGTGGTGCAAAAATCCGCTACGACTACTGGCAGACCGTCGGGGAACTCGTCTCCGCCAATTATTTCGGCCAGATTCAGGACCGCTGCCGGGAGTGGAACATTCCATCCGGCGGACATTTGCTCATGGAAGAGGGACTCGTTGCCCATGTGCCTTTGTATGGCGATTTCTTCCGCTGCCTCCGCAAGCTGGATGCCCCGGGCATCGATTGCCTGACCAGTCTCCCTGCCGAAGTCCCCTGGTTCATCGCCCGCATGGCCTCCAGTGCGGCTGAGCTTGATTCAAAGCCCGTCGTCATGAGCGAAACCTCCGACCATGTGCAGGTCTATCGAAAGTCCGGCGATACCCGACCGAGACGGACAGTCACTGAGGCCGAAATCCGGGGGACCTGCAACAAGCTGATCGTCTCCGGAATCAACACCATCACCAGCTACTACGGCTTCACCGATCTTCAGGATGATGCGCTGCGGCGGCTCAATGAATGGATCGGCCGCTGCTGCACACAACTCACCGGCGGGCATCAGGTGGCCGACATCGCCCTGCTCTACCCCGCTGAAAGCATCTGGCCCAGGTTCCACCCCGCCCGGGTTTGGGCCAATGACACTCCGGCCGCAACCGCAATCGAAAACACCTGGCGCAACGCCGCATCCAGCCTGTTCGCCACGCAGAGGGACTTCACCGTGATCGACAGCCGCACTCTGGCGGAGGCAAAAGTGCAGTCGGGATCACTCGTTCACGGCTCCCTGCGTTGGCGGACCCTCATTCTGCCTGCCACAGATACCCTGCCCAAGGCCGCATGGGAGAATCTCGCTCGATTCATCAGGAGCGGGGGCGTCGTGATCACTCTGGGAACCCTCCCAACAAACAGCGAGTCTGAGTTGCCCTCCCCTTCCATTCAGGCACTGGGCAAAAAACTTTTCTGCCCCGATGGCTCACCTCTTCAATCTGGAGCCAAAAAGCCCCTCGCCTCATCATCCGGCTCCAATCGAAAGCCTGTGATATCGGAGGTCTCCAGCGTGGGTTCCGATGTGGACCCCTGCATGAAGATCCAAAAGAGCGGAGGTGCCGGAATTTATCTCCCCGCCGGATCGGAAGGGCTGCTGCCGCTGGCGTTGGATGGCGTCCTGGAGCGCGATGTGGCCGTTCTTCCCAAAGGCTCCCCGATACGCTCGACCCATCGGCACATTGGTGGATCTGAAGTCTATTTTCTGATCAACGACAGTGAAAAGCCATGGAGTGGGACTGTGACGCTCAGCGCTTCCGGCCCCGGGGAACGGTGGGACCCATCCCAAGCCAGCGTGGTGGAGACGAACCTTGGGAATCATCTTCGGTTGAGCCTACAGCCTTATGGGGCGGCCCTGCTGCGCTATCCCAGGGCCATTCTCCCGGAGAGATTCAAACCTCACGGGATCAACCTGCCCAACCTCATCCAGCGATCCGTCCCGATCAGCAACCCATCGGTCATTCAGGGTGAATTTGTCCGGGCAGAAGTGGTTTCGGATCCTTCCCACTCAATAGCCACCCACCCCAGCTATCGTGCCACTGCCACCCTGACCAAGGGGAAGGTCGATACATGGATGTTCCTTCGTTTCCCATTCCCTGAACCGATTGATCTGACCGGGACGGAATGCCTCGTCCTCGATGCGTGGGTTCCGGAGGGTCAGCGTGCGACAACGCAGCTGCTCGCCGTCGTTCAGGAAAAGGGGGGAGGCGACTTTCTCGCGGGCACCGGCGGATTGCTTGGCGCCCCGGGGCACCACCGGCTGTTTGTTCCCATCAACCGGCTCGAGCTGGCCAACTGGTCGAAAGATGGCGATGGCGAACTGGACTTGAAACAGGTCAGCGAGATCCGCATCGGTTGGGGCGGCTATTTTGGGGAGGAGGGGGAGAAGGTCTCTTTCACTCTGGCACTGCCCCGGATCGGATCCACATCGGCAACGACAACGCCACTTCCCGTACCTGCAGCCACACACTGAATCAGCACCGAACAGTAAGCCAATCACCCCGATCCCATGAATAGAACAATCCCATTTCTCCTTTGTATGGTGGCGCTGAACCTGCCGGCAAATCCGGTGCGGGATGTCGGCGAACTCCAGTTCGAATCAATCCCGGAGGCCCGGTTCAAGGTCACCGGGCCGGTTGGGGGCCGGATCGAATCCAACGTCGAAAACTGGCTCCTGCGTGCTCCGCAGTCCAACCCGGGAATGATCGACATGTTCCGGGCGAGGGATCGCAAGCCCACACCGCAACTGGTGCCCTGGGCCGGTGAGTTTGTTGGGAAATATCTCATCTCCGCCGTTCTGGCGCTTCGCATGGAAGGTGATCCCGCAGCCCATGCTGAAGCCAATGGCCATGATCCGGCTCACGCCTCAAAGCTGGACGGCGATTCCCATGCCAGGCTGTTTCTCCAGGTTTCCAACGTGGTCCGATCCTTCATCGCCACGCAGGCCGACGATGGTTATCTCGGCCCTTTTCCCTTCGAGAGCCGGCTGCTGGGCAATTGGGATCTATGGGGCCATTACCACGCCATGTACGGGCTTCTACTGTGGCATCAGCACACCGGGGATCCCGCCGCACTCGCCGCGGCACGCAAGGCTGGAGACCTCGTCTGTCACACCTACCTCGGCTCAGGTCGGAGAGTGTTTGACGCGGGGGACGCCGAAATGAACATGTCCATCCTCACTGGCATGGCGATGCTCCACCGGGCCACTGGCGAGCCCCGCTACCTGCAAATGGCCCGCGAGGTCGAGAAGGATTGGGAACGGGCCGGGGATTACCTGCGATCCGGCCTGGACGGACGGGAGTATTTCCAATCCCCGCGCCCCCGGTGGGAAAGTCTGCATGACCTCCAGGGGTTGGTGGAACTCTGGAGAATCACGGGCGACACCAGGTATCGGGACGCATTCATCCACCACTGGAGGAGCATCCAGCGCTGGGATCGGCGGAACACGGGGGCTTTCAGCTCAGGCGAGCAGGCCACCGGAAATCCGTATGCCCCAAGTGCCATCGAGACCTGCTGCACCGTTGCATGGATGGCCATCACCGTCGATTATCTCAGGCTCACGGGAGATTCCAGGGCGGCGGATGAACTCGAGCTTTCCACACTCAATGGCGGTCTTGGCGCTCAAAACGCGAGCGGATCCTGGTGGACCTACAACACCCCCATGGACGGCTTTCGCGAGGCCAGTGCCCACACGATCGTGTTTCAGGCCCGCGCAGGCACGCCCGAGCTGAACTGCTGCTCCGTGAATGGCCCGCGCATCCCCGGCCTGCTCAGTGAATGGGGGGTGATGTCTTGCACGAACGGCCTCGTCATCAACAGCTATCTACCGGGACAGTTCACGGTGAACAGGGATGGCAAGGCCCTCCAGATCCAGCTGGATAAGGATTATCCCTGCGGTAATTCCCAGCGGGTGGTGATCAAGAGTGCCCCGTCGGCGGAGTGGACCCTCCGGCTGCGAATTCCCTCATGGTCCCGGACCACCGGCATCAGTGCCTCATTCCCGGGTGTTGCCAGCCGGGCGGCAGGTGGATCCTATCTCGATATCCGGCGCCGTTGGAAGGCAGGTGAGTCCATCACCCTCGATTTCGATTTCGCCCTACGTTCCATCGCGGGGGCAAATGAAGCCTCAGGCAAGGTTTCCCTGTATCGCGGTCCCATTCTGCTCGCCTGGGATCAGGCCTCCAGTGGATTTGATCCAGACACCATTCCACCTCTGAACCTCCCCCTCATCAAGACAGGCTCAGTCAAAGTGACCTCCCCGGGCGGTTGGTCCGCCCCCACCTCCACGGCAAAAAAGGACCAGTCTGGAATCTGGGGAATTCCGCGGCCCTGGCTTCAAGTGGATCTGCCCACAGACTCCGGAAAAGCGCTGCGACTGGTCGATTTTGCAAGCGCCGGCACCGCTGGCACTCACTACAGGTCGTGGCTTTCCGCAACAAAACCACCCCCGCCTCCCATATCCACACGGATCCCGCGCGATCGGGAACGCATAGGCCCGGGTCCCGTCACCTTCCAATGGCGCACCCCACGTCCATCCACCAACCTTGCCTATCGTCTTGAGATTTCAGCGGATGAGCAGTTCTCCAAAATTCTCATTTCCACCAACCTGCCCGGCACCGGTACGACCACCGTTGATCTCTCATCACCCACTCTGGCTGGCGTCCAAAATTCCACCATCACCGCCACCTCGACAAAATGCCCGCTCTGGTGGCACGTCATCACAGTGGGGAGCGACTCTGAAACACTCCCCGACGTGATTCCTGCCGGGTTCACTCTGGACCGGGGAGCGCCACCGCAGGTATTGCCTCCAATCGCCAAGGCAGGCCCGAACGGGGAACTCCTTCAACATTCCCTCCGTGGCACGGTTGCGCCCCAATTCGGGCACCTGACCTCCGGCACATATCAAGCGCAGGATGCAACCGGTACAGAGGTGAACGGTCGGGATCAGATGATGGTCTATGCTGTCCCGGCATGGCCGGAGGAGGACTTTACGATTGCCCTGCGTGTGCGTGTGAACGAGATGCCAAAAGGGCGATTGGCCCAGGTGTTCTCTGCCTGGACTGCCAGCATGGATGACCCGCTCCGCATCACCATCGAAGGTGGAAAGCTCTCCGCCCGCATTGAATCGGGCCAGGTGTTCATGACTTCGGGAACACCCATCACAGCCGGGACCTGGCATCAGGTCACTCTGGTGAAAAGCGGCACAACGCTTGGCCTGTTCCTCGATGGTCAACCCGCAGGCTCCTGCGCGGCCCCCATTTTTACAACCACCACAACACAAGCCTGCGCGCTCGGCGGCAACCCTCGATTCCCGGGCAACGAATTCCTGGCAGCCACCTTCGCAGATTTTTCCTTCTGGGACCACGCCCTCTCCAAGGCGGAAATCCAGAGCCTGGCAAAACCCTGAGTTCGTGATGTTACCGACATTTGAGTCCCTTGAGCCTGAATAATGCCTCATTTTTTGCTGCAATCCAGTTCTTCCAACCCCATCATAGGCCATTCGTATCGACATGGACGGCAGAATCACAACAGATCAGTCGGATGAAGGGGGGCCCTCCCAGACTGGCATGCCCGGCAGCCTGAACAAGAAAACACTCACTGAAACAGACATCCGGTCCAAGTTCATTACTCCGGCCCTCTGCGGCCCCGGTGGGGCGGGTTGGAACCTGATGACACAAGTCAGGAAGGAGGCCTATTTTACCAGTGGGAGGGCCCGACTCCAGCTGGCGCTCAGCCGATGAACAGAAAAGCCATCACCCCGACCCGGGCCGCCGGCACGAATGCCGGGCATGATGGCCTCGCCCCCCTCATCGCCGAGGTCCGCAGCCTCATTCAATTCGCCCGGCGTGGCGCCGTCTCCGTCATCAACACCCTCCAGGTGGTGACGAACTTTGAAATCGGCCGTCGCATCGTCGAACATGAGCAACAAGGGGAAAAACGGGCGGCTTACGGGGCTGAAGTTCTCAAGGCACTGTCCGAACGGCTGACGCTGGAATTTGGCCAGGGCTTCTCCGCGCGGAATCTGGAATACATGCGGAAGTTTTACCTTGTGTGGAAGGCAAGGGTGGACGGAATTTCGCAGACACCCTCTGCGAAATCGGGCCGCACCAAAAAGCCGCGCACACCTTCTGCCGGATCGGCATCCGATCCCACCTCCGCACCAGACTCATCGAAACTTCCGTTCAACCTGAGCTGGTCTCACTATGTCCTCCTCCTCACCATCAAGGATCCGGACGAGCGCAGCTTCTACGAGATTGAGGCCGCCAGCACAAACTGGTCCCTCTCCGAATTGAAGCGTCAAAGAGCCTCCGGGCTGTACCAGCGCCTGCTGCTGAGCCGCGACAAGGCCGGCGTGAAACGCCTCGCCTCCCAGGGGCAGGTCATCGAAACGCCGGAGGATTTGCTCAAGGAACCTTACATCCTCGAATTCCTCGGCCTCGATGAAAAGGTCGGCTACTCCGAGAGTGATCTGGAATCCGCCATCATCAGCCACCTGGAAAAGTTCCTTCTGGAGCTTGGAAAAGGCTTTCTCTTCGAGGCGCGCCAGAAGCGGTTCACCTTCGATGGCGACCACTACTTCCTCGACCTCGTCTTTTACAACCGCATCCTCCGCTGCTACCTCGTCATCGATTTGAAACTTGGCAAACTCACCCATCAGGACCTCGGTCAGATGCAGATGTATGTCAATTACTACGACCGCCACATGAAGCTGCCACAGGAGAATCCCACCATCGGCTTGCTGCTCTGCCGCGAAAAGAACGATGCCGTGGTGAAACTCACCCTCCCGAAGGACGCCAACATCCATGCCCGCGAATACCAGCTCTACCTGCCCTCCAAGGAACTTCTCCATGCCAAGCTCCTTGAGTGGGTTCGGCTGGAAACCAGGAAGATCGAAGGCTGAACCGTGCACAATCCCCCCCTTGCCGAGCATCAGCGTATCGTAGCCAAAGTGGAGCAACTGATGGCCTTGGTTGACACGTTGGAAACCCAGCTCGCCGCCTCCAGCGCCACTGCCGAAAAGCTCCTTGCCCAGGTCGCACAGAAGCACTTCCAGTTAACAGCACGCTTGCTGGAGGTAGAAAAATCATGAAATTCAAAAAAGGACAAACCTACCCGGGCGCGTATATTGTCGAGGAACTCGGGCGGATAAGAACTGCGAACCGTACTACGCCCTGCCCTGCGGCACACAGGTGCTGGCCTTTGCTGTAACTCACTGGTAAAACCCGGATGCGCCGCGCGAAATACTGGTCGGTCTCGGTGAGTGTAGGGAAGCCTATGCTGACCACTTTATCCAGCAGAAGAGTGTCGTGCCTGTCTTCATCCAGGAGTCCCCGGCCGCTCAGGGCTGGTGCTGCGCTGGCTATTTCAAATTGGACCGCGCCAGTGACGAAGTCGCTGAGAAGAACCAGCGGGTCAATCCGTTCTATATTCCCGCGATCTACAAAATTCTATATCTGCAGGAGGTCCAGGAGTGAGACCAGCCCCCGGGAGCCATTTCGGTTCTCAGGTTTACACTATTCCCTCTTTCCCCTGTTTGAATCGCGGGATGCGGAAGTGGGGCGGTGGCGATGGAATCCGTCCCCTTCTGCTGCCCACTCAGGCGCCGGGTGGCTGTTTCAGCCCGGCTCCCAGCGTTCCCATCACCTTCTCCAGATCGGGCCGCAACCGGATCAACCTTGGATTGCAGGCCAGCATGATCCATCGCGACTCCGCCTTGAGCCCCGGCCATTCAACCTCCTCAAATTCCCCCTTCTTGAGGTCCCCGGCTGCGATCGTCGGCAGCACGGCGGCATAGTGTCCCGATTGAACCGCCCTGCAGGCCTGCGGAAAGCTCTCGCAGGTCAACCGATGGTTCAACTCCAATCCCTCCTCCCGCGCCAACCGTGCCTGGCGCTCCGCCAATTCGCCCGTGGGATTGTGCCGGACAAGGGGAACCTTTTGAAGCACCTGCCTGTGATCCTTTTTACCGCCCGGAAGCAGCCCGCGTGGAACAAAGATGCTGTAGCGGAGCTGGACCACACGCTCCTTCTTGTAGCGTGGGGGGACCTGTCCTTCACGCAGCAACCCGAATTCAAGCTTCATGTTCTCGAGCCCCTCCGCGATCTGTGCGCCACGCAGATTGCTGAGTGTGATTTGGGCATTGGAAAACTTCCTTTGGATTTCCCCAAGCCTGGGCAGAACCAGCCATTGCAAAATGCTGTCGCCGGCACCGATTGTGACAGAGATGGGCTGATTGGCATTGGCACGCTGAAATTCGTCGAGGCCTGTGAAACTTTCCCGCGCCAGCAAAGCCAGTCGCTTTCCTGCCGCAGTGACTTTCAGTTCCCTGCCCTGGCGTTCCGCCACCGGGACACCGAAATACTCGCCCAGCTGCTTGAGCTGCCTGCTATACTGGCTCTGTCGCACTTCATCCCCGCCAGCGGCCTTGGACAAACTCCCCGCCGCCTCCAACTCAAGCAGAACATGCAACCGGTCCAGTGAGAGGCCTCGTTTTGATAGAAGATGTTGAAACATGACTTTTGGATCAAGCAGGTTGTTCAACACCCCCCTTATCCTGCAAGAGAATTCTGCTAGGGTCATACACATGCAGGCGGCGGCGCTTCTTTGGAAGGCGGCGCTGTCGCCTGAGGACGGATCAACCATTATGAAACTGTATCAGGCACTCAAAGTCAAAAACAGGCTGACGACCGAGATCAGCAGCCTCAAGGCACAGATCAAGGAGCAGAACAGCAGGCGGGTGCTGCAACCGTTCGATTATGACACACGGATCCTGCTGGACCAGCTGCGGAAGCGAATCGATGAACTGACAAGGATCAAGGGGGCCATCGGGAAGGCCAACGGTGCGATCTATGAGCAGATCTTCCGCCTGGCGGAATTCAAGGGGATGATCTCCTTTCTCAGGGAGGTTCCCACAAAGCACGGGAAGTTCGTCGAAAGCCCGAGCTTCACAAGCAGCATCGAGGTGGAATACCAGGCCCAGTTGCGGCAGGCGGAATTGGACCGGGTGATCACAGATCTGGAGTCCCAGGTCAACCAGCTTCAGGATGAGCTGGACCGGTTCAACAACGAGTGCCAGATCGATGTTGAATTGAACTGAGCCAAAAGAATTTGCGCGTGGGGGCGGACAGCAGACCAGTCCTCTCCCCGGATGTCGGGAAATTCGGTCGAGCCAAAGCCCTGGATCCTGATGCGATCGTCAAAAGGCAGGAGGCAAATCAGGGCAAGTGCTCAAAAATCAAACCCCAATACTCAAAAATCGGACTATCACGCCGCCGGAGAGCGACCCTCTGCCGCGAGTCCCCATGCGCACCCTGTTTACGACAAAGCCCCTCCGCAGCAATCATTCTGGATTCGCTGCGGAGGGGCAAATGTTCAGTCCCCTGCCTGAGGCTGGACGGGAAGTTCGGGATATCCCCCTGCCCGGTCGGTTACTTGTTGAAGCGGAAGTTCACCACATCATAGTCCTGCATGATGTAGGGCTTCATTTCCAGCCTCTGCTTGCCGGCCCGCTTTGCCTGAGTTTCGCCACCCGCCTCGACAAAATCGGCGAACGCGATGATTTCCGCACGAATAAAACCCTTTTGCAGGTCGGTATGGATCGTTCCGGCCGCTTCCCAAGCGCTGATCCCCTTGCGGATCGGCCATGCCCGGTTTTCCTTGCCCCCGACTGTGAGGAAACAAATGTATCCGGCATGTGTGAAGGCTCGCAACATGATGCTTTCCGGATCGGCCAGTTCCTGCCGGGTGGCCACAAAGATCGGCTTGCTTGTGATGAAGGCGTGAGCGGAGACAGCCGCGAGATCCTCAGCAGTGAGGGAGGATCCAAACAGGAATTGTTCACTTTCCAGAAGTGCCCCGATCTTTTGAAGTGCCGCGCGTTCAACAGGCTGGGGGTCGCGACTCAGGCGGGTCTCGACAAATTCAAGGTCCTGCAGGATCAGGTCCGCTTTGTTCTCATCGAGGGCCAGAATGGCGTCAGCCTCCAGCATCTCTTCCTGTCCCACCACATCCACCTGCGCAGATGCCTTCTTATCGGCCTCGATCAGCGCGTGAGCTTGGTCGAGCCGGGGATCCTTCAAATTGTGCTTCCCAAGCTTGAGTTCCGTAATGCCAAACAGAGCAATCTTCATAAAATTCAATCCCGTCAAAATCCAATCTTTCGTCGATCATAGCGGATTCCCACCGGGAAACAATCCTTGAACGGTCTGCGAACCGCGATTCCGCCCCGGGAGGGTTCAACCACTTCCCCGCCCGGCTAATCCGCCCGGACACGATAAAAAACCGGCAATTCGACCGGGGCTGTGTTTGTAAACCGATTGAGCGGAGGGGTTGCCACCAACCCGGAAGCCACAACCGTCACAAACGGGCCTTGTGGATCCGGACCAGACAGTATCGTGTAAACCACCCCCTGTTCCGACGAGAAGCTGAAGCTATGACCTCCATCCGGCATCAAAACCGGCTCAGTAATCGTGATGCTCGCAGGGCCTGCGGAATTGATCCGAACGACCTGAAAGCGATCCCCGGCGCGGTTGAACGGATGAAGCACCAGAAGCCCTGAAGTCTGCCCGGCACCCAAACCGTTCGCCCCTGCCGCCGCCCCATCCACAATGACGCTCAAGGCGGAGCAGCCGGATTGGAATGGAGTGAGCCCAATTCCAGAACCGGCCCCATTCACCACCGGGCGGGCCGCATCGAACTGTATCCACGATGTTTGATCATTCGTCCCGGTCCGTTGGGATGCAGGTTCGGACCGGACTCGATACGAAAACCGGCCGTTTCCTGCAGCTAGGCCAAGCGTTTGGGCCGGGCATGACATCACAAGCACCGAGTTGTTGAAGGCAGCCGTGTCCCGGGCATCCGGGCTGAACACGTTCAGGGGGCTGTTGCTGATCCTGGCTCCGTCGTAATTCAACAGGGAAGAGACAAAAACATCATCCGGTCCTGGCGTCCCGGTTAATCCACCCATCGAATTGTTCTCAAGGATGAAATCGGCGGTGCCATCCAGATTGGTATCCAAATCAATGTGGAAAAGTCCCACCTCACCGCCCGGGCTTGTCCAGTTCGTGGCACAAGCCAGGCCAAAGAACACCCGGGCACTGAGAATGTTGGATTGGTAAGGCAGATCGCTTGATGCTCCCACAGCCATCAAATGCCCCACAGCCAGCCCGGGATCACTCTCCGTTGCGCTGACCGACTCATAGCCCAGCTGAAAAAGGGCAATCACCGGTGATGGATGGGCAGACTTGCCGATCAACGGGAGGGAAGCCTTCAACACCCGATTGGATGGCGCATTGATGCTGCCGACATCCGTCCTGAGTCCTGCCCCGGCTCGCAGACATGCATAAAACGGAACCTTCACCGGCATCGTTCCCGGGCTGATCCAGATGCTTCCACTGGCCTCATAAATCTGGTGTCTCGCCCGGCCCGAGATCACTGCCGGAGTGGTCGGTTCGCCGCTCCGATCAAAAAGGGATGGATCGGCTGTCATCCGCACCGCGACAAGCTCCGTCGCGTTCGATCCGAGGAAGACTTCACGCGAAATAGGTTCCAGAAGAAAACCCTTTTCTGTCACCGTGTTGGAGACAGTCACCTGACAAACCTGCGAAGTCATCCCGAGATTCCGGACTAAAACGTATTGGGTGACGACCGTGGGAGATGTCAATTCCAGGAACCCGAAATTCAGTGCCACAGCCCCATTCGTCCCGGCTGCCATCGCCATGAGTGGCGAGGCCATCGCATCAGCGATCTGGAGCCGGCCACATCCAGCCCGGGATTCCGGGTAGGGTCGCCGGGCATTGTCACACACCGGCTGTGCGGTGTTCATCAGTGCCGCCTTGATCATCTCCGGTGTCCAATCCGGGTGCATCTGCCTCAGCAACGCTGCGGCACCCGCCACATGGGGGGCGGCCATTGATGTGCCTGAAAGTGAAACGGCACCAGATCCGCTTCCCGCCTTTGTGGAAAAAACCCCCTGTCCCGGGGCTGAAATGTCAGGTTTGAGCAGGGAGAAAGGGCTCGCAGGCCCTCGCGAACTAAAGCTGCTGATCTGGTCCACCTGCGTGCCCATGGGAATCCGGTTCGCTCCTGACAACTGGGCGAGAACCGGCCCGGATAACAAGCGAGCCTTCAGCAAAAAGCCATCGCTCTGCGAGATCATCACGCAGGGAATCACGATGGGCAGCACTGGCGTTCCCGTCATGGCGACAGGCGCACCGGTCACATTATTCACGATGATCACCCCCACCGCCCCGGATGCCTGGGCCATGAGCACTTTGTCCGTGTAGTTGCAATTACCCCGCTCGATCAGGGCGATTCTACCCGCAAGCGCCTCAGCATTCTCAAGTGGACCACAGGCCTGTAGTGGGGAGGTTTGCGCCACCTCCGCCACAATGGGAGGAATGGTCATCAGAGGTGGCGTAAAATCAGCCTCCTCAACCAGATAATTGGCAACCGGAGTTGAGAGAACCCCGACAGCAAGCTTGGAGGATGGTCCTATGGTCGAAGCCACACTGATCATGAATTCCCCCGCCGCAGGAGATGCTGTCACGTAGAAAGCATTCCCGTTGTTTCCAGCGGCAGCGACAGCCACACACCCCAAACCCACGAGATGGGACAGGGCGACCTGATCGACATCATCCGCCCCAGAGTAGCCATACAAACTTCCAAGGGAAAGATTCACCACATCCAGACGATCCGAGAAATCCATGTCGCCATTAGGATCCGATGCATACTCCACCCCATCCAGCACGAGGCAGGAGGATCCAGAGCAGCCGAAGATTCTGATGGCATACAGCTGAGCTTCCGGGGCGACTCCCGGTCCGATGCTGAACCGGCTCAAGTCCAGTCCGTTGGTGTAAGGCCCGCCATAAGCCGTATGGTCCCGCAACACCCCTCCGCCAGCGGCAATCCCTGCAACATGGGACCCATGGCCCTGGCTGGCGCAATCCAGCGGGTCCGGGTCCGGCTCGGGTTTGTTATCCCCATTGTAGTCGTCACCGGCAAAATCGTATCCGCCAACAACCCTCGAGGTCGGAAAACTCCCCTCTTCGATACATTCAGGATCATTGGCGTCAAAGTTCCCAGCAGACCCTCCGCCCCCGAAATTGGCGTGCAGGTAATCGATGCCGGAATCGATGATGCCGATGCGGATCCCCCGCCCCGCCAACCCCGGAGTTCTCCCCCAGGCATTCGTTGCCCCGACGAATGGAACGGTCTGACCCGTACACCGTTCGTAGTGGCTCACAGGCTGAACCCGCAAAACTCCCGGAAGCCTGCCCACGCCCTCAAGCCTGGATGGGGGAATTGTCACCCTGACAGCATTGGCAAGTCGCACAAACCGCCCCGTAACCAATCCCCCAAGAGCGTTTAATGCCTCTGCCAACTTCTCCTGCCGCCCCATCAGTTCGGAGGCTCGAGAAACCAAACCCCGATGCAACGCCTCGGGGGACAGAACACCCCTTTGTGCGAGATAGAATGTGACAACCGGATCCCCCTCCATCACAACATAATAGACACTGTTGCTTTCCATGGAAGGCGCTCCCTGAACGGTCGAAACGCTCAGGCAGAAAAACCCGGCGATGAACAGGATCAGGAGGGTGCAAAAAGCGGAAACGGTCCGAATCACCCCGGAAGGATCCCCAAAACAGGCTCTAATGTCAACGCGATGACGCCCATAAAACAGAACCTCCGCCACGGCGGCATTGTGGGCCGCAACGCATGGCGGAGGTGTTGAATTCGTAATGCCCGGGATCAGGCAGTTGGGCTGGGAATGAACCGCTTCAGAATATCGTGCCTCGGAACGGCCTGCTTTTGCAGCGTCTGGTGCCGCTGGGCTACCCCATCTCCATAGGTGGGCCCGGGTGTCGGATTTCTGTAAAGAACCCCTGTGTAGAGCTTTGTCCCATATTCACGGGCCAACTCGATTGCCTTTGCCCGATCTGATGGGTCATGCCCCATGGCACCCAGGTTCTGCAAACGGGTCCTCTGTCCCTTCAACTGCTGGTCCTCCTCCCCATACGTCACACACGGGGATTGAACATTGATGAAGGCAAATCCCGGGAAACGAATTCCCTCTTCAATCAGCTTTGCAAGCCCCGCCATGTCCAGCGGGCTGCCTTGAGCCACAAAGGACGCCCCATAACCCAGCACATAGAGCAACGGGTTAACCGGATCCTCCAGACTCCCAAAATTTGAAGTCGCGGTCTTGCGACCCCTGGGAGAGGTCGGGGATAGCTGCCCCTTTGTGAGACCGTAGATCTGGTTGTCCATCACAATGTAGGTGATGTCAATGTTTCGGCGGATGACATGGGGCACATGCCCGCCACCGATGGAAAACCCGTCTCCATCACCGCTGGCAACCAGCACCAGCAACTCAGGGTTTGCAAGTTTGATGCCTTGGGCGATGGGAAGCGAACGCCCATGCACGGTGTTGAATCCGTAGGCCGTCGTATAACCGGGGATCCGGCTTGAGCATCCGATGCCTGAAACAAACGCGATCTCATGTGGGGGACGCCCAATCGCGGCAAGAGCCCGCGTGAGGGCCGTCACAACACCGAAATCGCCACAACCCGGGCACCAGATGGGCTTCAAGTCACTCTTGAAATCGCCCGCCTGAAATCTCTCAACTGGTAGTGTTTCAACGCTATTCATAAATAGTATGGTAAGGATTTAACTTTGAACGGATCAACCAACCATCGCCTCGGGTTGATGGTTCGGATTACACTGCATCGTCACAACCAGCTTGCGCAGGCACTCAAGCACATCCCCCGGCTGGATCGGGTTCGAACCACTCTTTGCAAGCGGTTTCACCTGGCGGGGAACATCGACATACATCCTCACCAGCCGGTAAAGCTGGGCCTGATGGGACTGCTCCACGAAGAGCCCACATTTTACGGAGGCAAAGAAGTCCTCGAACACCGGCTCCGCCACAGGAAAGAGCAGCTTCGGGATGAGCAGCTTCACATGCATTCCCTGATCCTTTGCCAGTCGCAGGGCTTCCATCGCCACTCCGGCAACACTGCCCCAACTCACCAACCCGATGGGAGCGTCCTGATCTCCGATTGTCACGAACAGGTCGCGTCGGTTCTTCAGCGGATTGAACTTGTTGAAGCGCTTGTCATTCATCTTCGCGTGCATCTCGCCGCTCGCCGTCGGGCGGCCTTTTTCATCATGCTCAATTCCAGCCGCCAGATAGTTGCCCCCCTCCATCCCGGGGTGGCTGATCGGGCTGATCCCGGAATCCGTCAACTTGAACCGGGCGTAGTTCGCCAATTCCGCGCCGGCCGGCCTCCGCCTCTCCACAATCTGGAACTTGGAAGTGTCGATAGGATCCACGGTCTCCTTGCGCTGTGAAATCTCCTGGTCGGAAAGCAGAATCACCGGGGTCTGGTAGTGCTCCGCTATGTTGAACGCCTCGACGGTGATGGGAAACGTATCCGCCACACTCACCGGTGCCAGCACCGGCCGCAGACAGTCGCCGTGAGCCGAGAATGCCGCCTGAAACAGGTCGGATTGCTCCGCCTTGGTCGGAAGTCCTGTGGAGGGTCCGCCCCGCTGCACATTCACACACACCAGGGGCAGTTCGGCGATGCTCGCCAAACCAAGCATTTCAGTCTTGAGGGACATCCCCGGCCCGGATGTGGCGGTCATCGCCTTCTTGCCCGCAAAAGAGGCTCCCACAACGGCCCCCAATCCGGCGATCTCATCCTCGGCCTGAAACACCGTTCCACCATACTTCCAAATCTCCCGGTCCAGAAACTGCATGATTTCGGTGGAGGGCGTGATGGGGTAGCCACCAAAGAAGTTGCAGCCGGCAAAAATTGCGGCAGCGGCGCACATGTCGTTCCCGTCCGTCAAAAGCTTCGCCTGACGCCCGGCTTCAGGAGCCCCCAGTTTTCGATCCTCCTTCAACGGGTGTGCCTCGGCAAAGTCCAGCCCGGCTTGGAATGCGCACACATTGCCGTTAACCACTTCGGCCCCCTTCTTCGCGAACTTCTTTCGGATCCCGGTCAGCATGCTCTCGCGCCCAATGCCGAACCATCCGGCCAGCAGTCCAGCCACAACGATGTTCTTTGCTTTCGCCGTGCCTGCAAATTTTTCAGCCATCTGTGTGATTGGAACACTGAAAACCACTGAGGGCTTCACCCCCTCCAGCGGGAGCCTGTCCGGCGATACCCCCGTGTTGCTCTCATAAATGACAATCGTTCGGGACTCGACAGGCAACTCACCGCCGAATCTCCGGAAATCCTCCCAGTTCAAAGCCACCGCCACATCCAGAGGTCCGTTGGGATTCAGAACTGGCTGGGTTGCCAGCCGAAGTCGGCAAGAGGCTTCTCCTCCACGGATCTGCGAACCGAAGCTCTTCGTCATGATGCCGTGATAGCCCTCCAAGGCGGCGGCCGTGATCAATGATTCACCAGCCGAAACAACCCCATCCCCCCCTGCCCCTGCGATACCTATGATTAAATCGTTACTCACAATGGCCTTTCAAATTGCTCAAGGTTTTCTGTTAAAGTCTATTATCTGAAGCGGCCTAATATGACCGCGCATAAGTCAGTCTGACCATCCCAAAAAGGCAGCCTCAAGTCAACTCTGTGATGTTTCTTTCTCACAAAACTCATATCCCCGAAACAGGAGGCGCATCAATGACCTCTCTGGCAACTTCTTTAGCATACACTTCGGGGATGTGTTTCGCCAGATTATGATTTTCCAAAGTAGATCGACTTCCTTCTTAATTGTGCGGGATGGGGGGCAAATCAAACCAGCCACCCATCGGGATCAATTCCTACCTGCTGCGGTTGCTCCGGAGGCTGCCGCTTTTCACCTCCCCGAACATCCACCGTTCGAAATCGGTCCCCGATCAGCTTGCTCTTTTGGGATCCAGCATCCCGACCTGATGGCGTGTCTGCCGTATTACACTGGTTGTCAATGACTTGTGTCCACAGCATCACAGGGGGTTAAGTTCAATCTTGTTTGTGGACTTTCACAGCAACATTAGGGATGATGAATTTTATGCCTAAGGAACAACAATCGCCGGATCTCATGACTCCAGATTCGAACACCCCACCGCCGCCCTACAAGGATCGATCCAAGGGGCTCATCGGGTTTGGCATCCTAACGATTCTGCTGGGATGTCTGGCAGGGATGCTTGTCCTCCTGCTTGTGATTGGAGCAGCGGCAGTCCCCAGACCCGCAGGATCTCCCTCCACCACCCTGGGGATGCTGCCTGCCATTGGCGTTTATGGCATCCTGGCTGTTGTGCTCATCTGGCTCGGGATAGGTTCCATCATGGCGCGGCGGTGGGCACGCGCCCTATTGCTGATTTTCTCCTGGACCTGGCTCGCCATGGGGGTCGTTGTTTCCGGGACCATGATAGTCGTGCTGCCAAAAATGCTCGGCGGCCTCGCAAAGGCGGGAACATCAGCCCAACCGGCGATTCCCCAGGGGACGGTGCTTATCGCCACCGTGGTCTCGACACTGGTTGTCGGGATCTTCTTCGTCGTTATCCCCGGCATTTGGGCCTTCTTCTATGGTAGTCCCAATGTGAAGTCCACGTGCCAGACCCGGGATCCAATAACACGCTGGACTGACTTATGCCCCCTGCCCGTCCTAGCCTTGGCCATCTGGCTGGCACTGGGTGTGCCGATGTTCCTGATCCTGCCCATCGCAACCCATGGAATGATGCCCTTTTTCGGCGTGATGGTCTCCGGGGTGGCAGGAACGGCCATGTGCATCGTGATGGCCGGCATCTGGGCCTATGCGGCGCGATCACTCTACAGGCTTGAGCACCGGGGATGGTGGGTGATCCTCATCACGATGGGCCTTGGGCTGATCTCGGCCACCGTAACCTATGCCCGGATCGACATGATGGAAATCTACCGCATCATGGGCTACCCGGAGGCGCAGATCGAACAAATCAAGCAGTTCGGCTTTCTGAATGGACAGCGAATGCTATGGTTAACGCTGCTCTCGGGCCTTCCCGTGCTCGGCTATGTCCTCTACATACGACGTTTTCTACGGTGTTCTGCGCAGGAAACCCGGGAGTAGGCATAGTTCCTTCCCGGATTCCCAGTCGTCCGGATCCGGCCTGATGAGAAAGGGATATTGGCTTGGCAGGGCCCGCAACTGTGGCAGCGTCAATAGCCCCTCAGAATCGCCGACGAAACCAGAAGGAGACATGAACGAGGCCGATCAGGGCTGGAACCTCGATCAAAGGTCCAACGACTGCGGCGAAGGCAACGCCCGACTTGATTCCGAAGACCGCGATCGCCACAGCAATGGCCAGTTCGAAGTTGTTCCCGGCCGAAGTGAAAGCCAATGTTGCGGAGCGGGGATAATCCGCCCCCAGCCGCTTTGCCATAACGAAACTCACCAGAAACATGATTCCGAAATAGAGAAGCAGCGGGATGGCGATCCTCAGGACATCGAGCGGAAGTTGGACGATGGCATCCCCTTTAAATGTGAACATCACCACGATAGTAAACAGGAGGGCGGTGAGTGTGATCGGCGATACGCGCGGGATGAAAACCTTCTCATACCATTCCTCCCCCCGGAGCGGGACAAGGACAACACGGCTCAACACTCCAGCCCCGAAGGGGATTCCGAGATAGATCATCACGCTCCAGAAAATGTCGACCATGTGAACTGGAACGACCACCCCCTGCAGACCGAAAAATGGGGGAAGCACGGTGATGAATAGCCACGCGTAAAAGCTGTAAAACAGAATCTGTGCCAGGCTGTTCAGCGCAACAAGTCCGGCAGCGTATTCGTTGCTTCCCTTTGCAAGTTGGTTCCACACGAGCACCATTGCGATACAGCGGGCAATCCCCACAAGAATCAGGCCCACCATGTAATCCGGTTTGTCCCGAAGCAGCAGCACCGCGAGCAGGAACATCAAAACCGGACCAACGATCCAGTTTTGAACAAGAGAGAGCGTCAGAATGCGGACGTCAGCAAAGACCCTGGGGAGTTGCGAATATTTGACCCTGGCCAGAGGGGGATACATCATCAGGATCAGGCCGATCGCAATCGGGATGTTCGTTGTGCCAACCGTCATCGGCGCAAAGAACCGTGAGGGATCAGTGATCACAAAATGCCCCAACAGCAGACCCAACCCCATCGCGGCAAAAATCCAGAGCGTCAAATAGCGGTCCAGAAAAGACATGCTTCCAGCAACCGCCACCGGCTGTGGAGGATTCGAGGATGAACGAGTCGGGGTTATCATTTTGTTTGCTCCAGAACGGGTGCGCGCACTGAAAGGATATGAATGCTGCCTTGCCTATAAATCATCGCCGGGGGGCTGAAAGAGTTGCTGGAGCCGATCCGCACCTGTGGGTTCCTCGGTGACCCATGGCACGAGGACCGTGCGTGTTGAGTGTGCCTCGACCACTTCGCGGATGAACTTCGCCTCGCCCTGCCCGCGCTTCAGCAGCAGAGGATCAAGTGAACCGCTGCCCGCCAGACTCTGATTGATGACCCATGCGAACGGCTCAATTCCGGCCCGGCGCAAATCCGCCTGAAGCGCAGCAGCCTCGTGAACAGGGGTCGGCTCCGGCAGCGTAACCACGATCACCCGTGTGAACCTGGGATCACGCAACCGGGGTAGGAGCTCACGAACCTCATCCGGCATGTTGCTTGCCTTGCGTGCAATCTCACGGTGGTAGGACTCCGTGGCATCCAGCAGCAGCAATGTGTGCCCCGTGGGTGCGGTATCCAGAACCACGAAGGAATCTTTGCCCCCGGCCACTGTGCGAGCAAATGCCCGGAAAACTGCGATCTCCTCCGTGCATGGGGAGCGCAAATCCTCCTCAAGCAACGCACGGGCACTGGCATCGAGATCGTCGGCGGTGCTCAAAAGCACCTGTTCGACATAGGCACGAGTCTCGGATTGGGGATCAATGCGGCTGACCTCCATCCCGGTCACGCACCCGGCGGCAGCGGAGATATGGGCTGCCGGATCCGTGGTGCTGAGGTGCACCTTGAATCCCCGCCGGGCGATCTCGGTCGCGATCGCCGCAGCAAGGGTTGTTTTCCCAACGCCCCCCTTTCCCATCGTCATTACCACTCCATGACCGCAAGCGGCAATCTCATCCACAAGCTTCGTGAGCGTCCCCGTGTCAGGCACATCGCCAACACACTCGGCAACCAGGTCTGCCCCTGATTCTTCCAAACCAGACTGAAGCAACGAACGCAAGGCAGGTATGCCGACAAGATTCCGGAAACGTAACGGCACCTGGCACAAAGGCATCCTCTCTAGAAATTCCCGGGCGCCTGACAGAGCCTCAGCTCCCCGACGTTCCAGCGCAAGCGCGACCGGATCCGATCCGGCAGCTTCGAAAATCCCATTGAGGATAAGCCGTTGGTTGCGGACTCCAATGGCAGAAAGCTCGTTGCTGGTGCGCTCTGCTTCCAGGAGTGCGGCCTTCTGTGCGCGGCTTACAAGCACGAGTGTCGTTTTGGAGCCATCACTCAGCGAGGCGAGGGCCCGTTCGTAGATGCCCCGCTGCCGTTCCAACCCCGCAAGCGGTCCAAGACAGGAACTGCCTGTCGTGCTGCTGGCAAGAAAGCCAGACCATGCGCCGGGCAGTGAAAGCAGGCGCAAAGTGTGGCCAGTCGGGGCGGTGTCGAAAATGACGTGGTCGTAATCTTTGGTCTCTAGAGGATCGCCGAGCAATTTTGAGAACTCGTCGAAGGCTGCAATTTCCATGGTGCAAGCTCCGGAAAGCTGCTCCTCCATACTTCGCAGGATCGCTTCTGGCAGCTTCCCTCGATACGGACCAACCAGTTTCTCGCGATATGCGGCAGCTGCGACAGCCGGGTCGACATTCAACGCATCGAGCCCTGGAACATCCCTGATGCCAGTGGGGATCGTGGTGAGTTCAACACCCAGCACCTCGTCGAGGTTCGATGCCGGATCCGTGCTAACCAACAGAACCCGGTGCCCCGAATCGGCCAGACCTATGGCTGAGGCGCAGGCAAGGGATGTCTTCCCAACACCCCCCTTGCCAGTGAAAAACAGAAAGCGAGTGGGAGACTCCAAAAGCCGGGCGAGTGGATGTTTGTCGTCGATGTTCATCACCCCTTAACAGGACCGACCACCGCAACAGGCACCCTTGGATGGCACAGGATCCGCCGCTGAATCCAGCTTGAACCACGCCGCCAGATTGCAACGGTTTGGGTAAACCCCGGTGGACTCGACCTTGCCGTTGGCCAGGATCACCGGCAACGCTGCTTCCCCCTTCTCCACCAGCAGGGTGGTCACAAGCCCGTTCTCAACAAAAGCCGCCGGACTTTGCGAAAGGTTATGTCGTTTGACGATCACCCCCTGCGATCTGAGCCAATCCAGATCGGCGGCAAACTGGACAAGCCTCGTATCGACTTGTGGTCCGCAGGCGCCTGTGGAGCAGCACATCGCGGGATCAAAAATCTGCAGGGTGTTGATGTTCATACAATGTTCAAAACCCCGGAGGGCGATCTCCGGAGGGTCGGGTTCAAGATCTCAAAGCGTGGCATGCTGGATGAATGGTAGCCGGTCACGCTGCCTTGCACTGGTCGCGTCGTCCATCGGCGTAAGCCCCAAAAACCCTTCTGATCTCATCGCGCACTCTGCGAAAGACCACCAAACGGTCCTCCTCAGTGCCGGTTGCATGCGCCGGATCATCAAATCCCCAGTGGTGGCGGCTGGCCTGACCGGGGAAAATGGGGCAAGCCTGATCCGCGTTTCCACAGACGGTGATGACTGTCTCCACGGGTCGCACCAAAAACTCGTTCATGTGCTTGGAGTGGTGGGCTGAGATATCAATGCCTATCTCCCCCATGACCCTGATGGCAAGAGGATGGACGTATCCTGCGGGATTTGACCCCGCGCTCTCTACATTGAGAAGATCGCCCGCCACAGCGCGCAAGATCCCCTCGGCGAGGTGGCTGCGGCATGAATTGCCGGTGCACAAGATGAGAACTGTCGGTTTCACTTTTGACACTGGCGTTTGCATAAATCAGCAGGATTTTCCTTGAGAATCAGGCTCAGCCGCTCCGAGTCCTCAATAGCATCGGGGGCGGTGGCGTTCACCCTTATAACCCAGTCAAGCGCCTCACGAATAACCGGGGGAGCGGTTTTCCCGGGCAGTTGGTAATAGATCCAGCGTCCCTCCTTGCGTGACTCGACAAGTCCGGCCTGGAACAGGATGGAGAGATGCTTTGAGACGGTGGATGGAGCGAGCCCAAACAACTCGGTGATCTGGCAGACGCACAACTCCCCATCACGCAAGGACAGCAGGGTGCGGACGCGGGTCGCGTCGGCCAGCGCCTTGGTAATGTTCATGAACTCATGCATTGTCTGTTTCTTCATTTCGCCAAATAACGATATGAGAGTAGTGATCCTGTTTCCTTCTGTCAATCGCACCAGACAGAAATTTGTAAACATCACCCCTGTGCACAAAGCAACCACAGGCGGGCAACCCAGTCGGCGCGACCGATCCTACCCGATCGATTGTATGGCCGCCTTGAGCCACCCGCACGCATAAGCCATCCCCGCGTGCCACGGAGCCGCGCAGGTCATCTGGGGGGCATGATCAGGAATGACGACACCATCGAAGCCATTCTTCTGGAGAATTTGGAGAACGCGCAGCATGTCAATGTCCCCCTCATCCACGAAAGTTTCCTGATAATGAGGGACCTTGCCACGGACGTTGCGCAAATGAACGTAGGCCAGGCGCTTCTGACGGCTGTAGGTATCCACAGCCTCGTAAACGCCCCCATCGGTCATCTCCGCAAGCGTTCCGATGCAGAACTCGAGGGCGTTGCGCGGACTGGAATGGCGGTCGATCAACCGCTGATACATTCCGGGTTGATAGACAAGCCGGGGCTGCCCCCTCACTGTCGGCATGGGCGGATCGTCCGGATGCGCTGCCAGTGTGACTCCCGCCTCCTCGGCAACTGGAATGATGGCATCCAAAAATTCCCCGTGGCGACGCCACAATTCTTCGTGACTGATCGGAGCAAGATATCCGGATGGGGCAGTCCGGTCGTAAACCATGTTCCAAACCATGCCATTCGGGATCGGGGTGTCACATGGACCGCTCACCCCAACAACCTCAGCGCCTCCCCTGCCCCATGCCCCCTTTACACGGCCCGCAACCCCAGCAATGGAAAAGTTGTATCCCATAACGGGTATTCCCGCTGCACCAACCGCCCGGATAATGCTCTTTAGGTTCTCGAGCTGCTGCCCTTTTTTCGGCCCATCCAGCAGCACATCGTGCCAGTGTGCAGGATCGAAGTTCTCAATCGCCGCGATCTCGAGATCATGCGCGGCAGCCCGGTCCCGGAGTTCCTCGAAATTCTGCCGGTCCCACAGTTGGTCAGGATCGCCTGCAAGGCCCCAGCCGGAATCGTCACCAACCGGCTGGTCGTTTGGATTGTTGCTGCGGGAGGATCTGAAATAATCGACCCAGTGGACCACCAGATGAGTTGCGCCGCATTGGCGGGCAAATCGGAAGTGGTCATCGTTGAGTTGATGCCTGTAGAGGCCAAATCCAAGTTTCATGACCGGTCACTGGTTGAGGGATGCGTCCAACCGGATTTCCCTGCCTCCGATCGTCGTAATCTCTCGCACAACGTCCTGGCAACGCACTTTGATCCTGCCGCTGAAGGTGGGATGCAGAATGGCCTGTTTCAGTCTGCCATCCTGCCAAACCAGATCAACCACACACCCGCCCCGCGCGCGAAGCCCGCGTATCGAACCATTACCCCAAGCCGCCGGCAGTGCTGGCAGAAGTTGAATTTCGCCCGAGTGGCTTTGAACCAGCATTTCACAAATTCCGGCCACTGCCCCAAAGTTTCCATCGATCTGGAACGGCGGATGCGTGTCGAACAGGTTCGGCAGTGTGGATTTCGCAAGCAGCGCCTGCACATTCGTCCCCGCCTTGTCCCCCTGACCCAGCCGCGCCATGAAGCTGATGATCCATGCCCGGCTCCAGCCCGTGTGTCCGCCGCCGTTGGCAAGACGGTAGTCGAGCGATTTTCCGGCGGCTGCAGCCAGTTCGGGGGTTCCGGTGCGGGTGATCTGCCGACCGGGATGGAGCGCGAACAGATGCGACACATGGCGGTGCCCGGGCTCCGATTCCTTGAACGGCTCGGACCACTCCATGAGTCGTCCATCCGGCCCGACTTGGGGAGGCAACAGCTTTGCCCGGGCAGCCTCAACATCCGCCATCAACGGTTCCTTCAACCCGAGAATTCCTGCCGCCTCCAGATAGTTGCTAAAGGCATCCCACACAATTTCCTGCTCCATGGCGGGTCCCATGCAAAGGGATGCATGCTGTCCATCCTGAGTGATGAAAACGTTCTCAGGAGATGTGGCCGGTCCCGCAACCAGCTTCCCGCTCCTGGGATCGGGGACCACCCAGTCGAGGCTGAACTCTGCCGACCCGCGCAGGACCGGCATGGCGCGGCGCAGAAAGTTGGTGTCATGGGAAAAGGCAAAGTGTTCCCAAAGATGCTGGGAGAGCCACGCTCCGGCGGAGGGAGAGAGGCCCCAGGAGGGAACCTCACCCGGTGATGTGAAACCCCATGCATTGGCTATCGTGTGAACCGTCCACCCCCGGGCACCATAGTGTGTCTTTGCCGTTTTGGCTCCTGTTCCAGCAAGGAAGTGGATGTATCGGTCCAACGGCTCAAAACACTCAGGCAGGTTGGCCGTCTCAGAGGGCCAATAGATCATCTGCAAATTGATGTTCGCATGGTAATCAGCGCTCCAGGGTGGTTGCACGGTATCAGCCCACAGCCCCTGCAAGTTCGCCGGCATGTCCCCCGGGCGGGAGCTGCTGATCATCAGGTAACGGCCAAATTGGAAATAATGGGTGATCATGGACGGATCGTGGTTCCCCTTCGCGAGGGCCTTGAGTCGTTCATCCGTTGGAATGTTGGGGGCCGTGGCACCCTCAAGGGAAAACGTTACACGCTGGAAGAGTGCTTGATAATCCTGCACGTGCCGCTTGCGCAGTTGCTCGAACGACTTCAATGAGGCTGTTTTCAACTGTGTGGCACTCTTCGCTTCCGGATCCCCGTGCCGCCAGTCCGGCAGTTGCATCGTGTAATCAGTGGCAGCGGAGAGAAGCAGGGTCACGCTGTCAGCCCCTTCAATCCGAATGCTGCCATCCTGGGCCACCGCGTTGCCTTTGGTATTAATGGCGCGCAGCCGGGCGGCGTATTTGACCCCATTATCTGAACTGCCATCCCAGAGCTGTCCCTTCATCAAGACCTCCCCCTTGCCCGGTGAGGAGACCGCGAATGCAGCCGGGCGGGATAGGGATGCGCGGAAGCTCAATGCTCCGGGCTTTGAAGCCGAAAGTCGGACGACAAGGACCTGATCAGGAAAGCTCGAGAACAACTCGCGCTTGAAGAGGATTCCATCCTGTTCATAGGAAATGGTGACGGTAGCTGTGTTGATGTCCAACTCGCGCCGGTATGCGGTCACCGCCCCTTTCGACCCCATCTCAATCCGCAGATCCCCCAATGTCTCGTAGCTGCCATAAGGGATCCGCCCGCCTGACCCGTGCCCGGACCCCTTCCCTTTGCAGATCAGGGTGCGGTTTGCCAGATTTTGAGCCTCGGAATACTTCCCGGCAAACAGGAGCTTGCGAATCTCCGGCAGTGCCTTCAGTGCCTCGGGATTATCCGCATCCTGCGGTCCACCCGACCACAGGGAATCTTCGTTTAACTGCAGCCGGTCATTGAGGGGATCCCCAAAGATCATGGCCCCGATGCGTCCGTTGCCAATAGGCAGTGCCTCGTTCCAGTTCTTTGCCGGCTGGTCATACCAGGAGATCAGGCTCTGGCCGATCGCCCCGCATTGGCTGGGAACGGATCCCAGCAGAGTAATCACGAGAGCCGTGAACAGTCTCATGGCCCGGTCTGATAGCTTGCATCGCATCTTCATGCCCCCATCTTGAGCAAGAATTCCGCGCATGTAAACTAGTCCTGAAGCGCCCTGCCCCACCCGGTCCCCACGTCGTCCAAAAAGGGCAGGTTCCTTCGGTAATCCCTCACCAACTGCAGGTCCAACTCCCAACGTAGTATTTCCTGCGTCTCACCCGCCCCGGCAACGATCTGTCCATATGGATTGGCTATCAGGGAATGCCCGGCGTAAACGGCGACGGGATCGCTTCCGACCCGGTTCACGCCAATCACCCATGCCTGATTCTCAATCGCCCGCGCCTGCAACATCAAACGCCACTGATCTGTCCGGCGCGCAGGGAAATTGGCGATCACCACAAACAGATCCGGACGATGCAGCGCTGCCGCCGTTCGAAACAGCTCCGGGAACCTCAGGTCATAGCAGATGAATGGAGATATCGTCCATTCGCCGGACCGAAAGGCCACAACCTGGCGACCGGCCGCATAGGATTTCCCCTCACCGCCGGGATTGAAAGGACGCATTTTGGCATACGAGGAGACCAGGTCCCCCGCTGATGAGAACGCGACAGCACAATTACGCGGCAGCCCGTCCGCCCCCACCATCGCCACCCCGGCCACAATCCCCACCTGATGTTCCCGGGCGAGGTTGGACAGGAACTGCGATGTCGGCCCTGTCTCCTGCTCCGCCAATGCTGCGTTCATCGTGAAGCCGGTGCCGAACATCTCCGGCAATACCACAAGTGTGCCCGGTTCTGGCCTCGCGGCAGACAGTTGTTCCTTCACCCGGACAAAATTCGCTGTGGGATCCTCCCACACGATGTCATGTTGCAACCCAAGTATCTTCATCAGGAACGCGCTCCTTCCCCTAAAATCCGGTTGCCTCCATATCCTGGGCTACAGGATATTTTTTAAGAGCCATCCCAAGGAACCGCGCTGTTGCAGCAGTCTTCTCCCGACGGGAAACCAGCGACCAATCCATGAACAGGCGAGGCTCGTTGAGCGGCCTCCACACCAGGCTTGCGAACCTCTCTGTCTCCTTGAAGTGCGGAAGGACACTCACCCCGACCCCGACAGAAATCAGCCCGAGGATGTTTGTCGGGTAACCTCCAACCTCTTTCACGATCCGGGGATGAAACCCCGCGTTGGCGCACTGGTGGAAGAACCCGTCGTAAAACTCAGGCCTTGCGTCCCGGGTCGAAAAAACAAAATCCTCCCCGCGGAGATCCGAAAGCTTGAACGATGCCCGTCTGGCGAGTGGATGATGTGCCGGCATCACGACCTCGTATGGCACCCGCCAGACCACGGCATGCTCCAGGCCCTCCGGTCTCTCGGGCAAATTCAGGAAGGCGATATCGATCTGGCCATCGCGAAGTGCCTTGAGCTGCTCACCGGGGCGGATATGCAGGTAATCCAATTCGACCCGGGGATGCTCCCCGCGAAACTGGCGCAGGACCGGTTCCAGATAGTTCAGGTGCAATCCACTGGGATATCCGATTGAAAGTGTTCCCGTGACCAATCCCGCCGCAGCGCGTGCCTCCTGCGCAGCCAGGGCTGCCTGCTCCAGCACAACACGCGCCCGCCTCAGAAAAGCCCCGCCCGCCGGGGTGAGTTGAACCCCGGTCCGCCGCCGGTCGAACAACCGCGTCTGCAACTCCTCCTCCAGATCCTTGATCTGCCGGCTCAAGGCCGGTTGAGCCACGCGCAGTCGCGCCGAGGCGTGGGTGAGGTTCAACTCCTCCGCCACCACCACAAAATATCGCAGGTGCCTGAGTTCCATGCCGCAACCATACCTTTTTGGCATGGATCTTCCAAGGAACAAAGTATTGGGCGGAAGCCTTAAATCAAAGGCATGCTGATCCCATGAATGTGACACGAACAGCGACACTAAACGGAGAACCACTGACACAGGGAGGCAGCACAATCCGGGTGCCGGAGCCAGCCACTGCCCCAACTCCGCAACCTCTCCCCCCCGTGGATGCCACGGAAGCACGCGCCGTCCCCCATGTCCGCCTAAGGAGGGTGCTCTGCCTGATGGGTGTTCTGCTTCTGGCGCTGTGCGTCAGCTGGTGGCACCATTCCCGGAACTGGGTCAGCACGGACAACGCATCGGTGTCATCCCACATCCACCAGATCAGTCCCCGGATTTCGGGAACCATTCAGGATGTGCTTGTGGATGAAAACCAGGCCGTGGAAGCGGGCCAGCTGCTCGCGCGCCTGGACCCACGGGACCTCGCCTCCCGCGAGCAGCAGTCCCTGGCACAGCTCGCCCAGGCGCGCGCCGGTGTCAATCAGGCCGAAGCCCTGATCGCGCAGGCTGCCGCCATGGTGGATCGGGAGACTGCCAACACCCGGAAAGCCCAACTCGACTTCGAGCGCGCAGAGTCCCTCTACGAGGATGGCACCGGTGCCATCTCCAGACAGGAATTTGATCAGGCGCGGGCCACCCGGGATGCCTGCAAGGCTGGCATTGAAGGCGCCCGGGCAGCCCTGCAATCCGCAATTGCCAACGCCTCCTCAGCCCGCGCGCTGGAGCAGGTGGCCACCGCTTCTCTTGAAGAGGCACGACTGCAGTCATCCTACACCGGGATCCAGGCCCCCGTGGCAGGACGCATCGGCCGTAAAAACCTCGAAATTGGGAATCGTGTCCAGCCCGGTCAGGTGCTGCTTGCCCTCGTGGATACCCACCCATGGATCGTTGCAAACTTCAAGGAAACCCAAATCTCCGGTCTGCTTCCCGGCCAGGATGTCCAGATCCGGATCGATGCCTTCCCCGGGCGCACCTTCCGTGGACGGGTGGACACTGTCTCTCCTGCCAGCGGAGCCATGTTCGCCCTGCTCCCACCCGAGAATGCGACCGGAAACTTCACCCGCATCGTTCAGCGGGTCCCGGTCAAGATTGTGTTTGATGGCACTGACATGGCTGGTTGCGAAACACGAATCGTTCCGGGGATGTCGGCCATGGTGCGCGTCCACACCGGCAAGTGAGCACACCCATGAACACAACGGAACAGGTTCCTCTGAGGCACTGGGTGGCCCTGTGCGGGGCGATGCTCGGCGCGTTCATGGCGGTGCTGGATATCCAGATCACCAACGCATCCCTCAACGACATCCTTGGATCGCTCGGCGCCACGATGGATGAAGGTTCATGGGTCACCACCAGCTATCTGGTTGCCGAGATCATCGTCATCCCCATCAGTGGCTGGCTTTCGGAGGTCTTTTCCCCCCGCCGCTACCTCCTCGTCAATGCGTTCCTGTTCCTCCTCTTCTCTCTCGGCTGCGCCTGTGCCTGGAATATTGAAAGCATGATCGCCCTGCGGGCCCTTCAGGGACTTGCGGGCGGGATCCTCATCCCCATGGCCTTCACCCTCACGCTGCAACTGCTACCCGCCTCCAAACGGGCACTCGGATTCGCCATCTTCGGCATGACGGCCACCTTCGCCCCGGCGGTGGGACCCACGATTGGTGGATGGCTGACAGACAACTACGGTTGGCCCTCCATTTTCTATCTAAACCTGCTGCCGGGCGCCCTGTTGATCGGCGCGGTTGCCTGGGGTCTCGAACCGACGACACCCCGACACGAGCGACTCAAACATGGAGATTGGTGGGGAATCTGCACAATGGCCATCGGCCTTGGTTCTCTCATCATTTTTCTCGAGGAGGGCAACCGGAAGGACTGGTTCAGCTCCCGCCTAATCCTTGTGACCGGACTTCTTGCCCTCATATCCCTGTGCGCTTGCGTGGTCATCGAACTGCGCCAACGGGAACCGTTCATCAACCTTCGTCTGCTCGCCGACCGCAATTTTGGTCTGTGCTGCCTCGTGAGCCTTGCCTTTGGCTTTGGGATGTATGGAGCCACCTACCTGCTCCCCGTCTATCTTGCCGGTGTGCAGGGCTACAACGCCCTTCAGATCGGGGAAACCATCATGTGGAGCGGGGCTCCGCAATTCTTAATGATGCCGGTGGTGGCCCTCCTTTTGAAGCGGGTGGATGCGCGGTTGCTGCTCACACTGGGCCTTGGGCTCTTTGCGGCCAGTGGCCTGATGAACGGATTTCTCTCAAACCTGACCGGTTACGATCAATTGCGGATGCCACAACTCGTCCGCGCCGCCGGAATGCCCCTCGTCATCGTTCCGCTGACCGCCCTCGCCACGAGCCATCTACCACTCGCACAATCCGGTTCGGCATCCGCCCTGTTCAACATGTTCCGCAATCTGGGCGGTAGCATTGGCATCGCCCTCCTTGCCACCCGCCTGGATCTCCGGGAAAAGCTCCACTCTGCCCGACTCGGGGAAACCGTCACCCTTCTGGATCCAGCCACCCTTGGCCGACTCCAGTCCATCACTGGAATTCTCACCGCCCGTGGGGGCAATGAGGCCGCCGCCGCCACCCAGGCCATCGGATCGGTCGCACAAATCATCCACCGGGAAGCCTCCGTCATGGCCTTTGGCGATTGCTTCCTCATCCTCGGAACGGTCCTCATGGCGATGATCCCGCTTGTCTGGTTCACAAATGCTGCAAAAGGTGCCGGTGCGCCTTCTCATTGAACGATGCGGCAAGACGCAACACAGCTGAGCAAGAAACGCCTGAAGGAACAACTCCTGAGCGAAATGGGGTCGGCGCTGAACCCATCCTTCCTCATTCACTGTCTGCCACCTCGCAGCAACCAAACATCAATTACTGCGGATCCGTGCGTTGTTGCAATCTGGACCGCAGGGTCTCCGGGCTGACTTCCTTTTCCCATCTGCTTATGACAACGGTGGCAACACCATTCCCAACCAGATTCGTGAGGGCACGGCATTCGCTCATGAAACGGTCGATGCCGACCAGCAGGGCCAACGATTCGATTGGCACAGCCGGCACGGCCACGAGAGTGGCGGCCAGCGTGATGAATCCCGCACCCGTGACCCCACTTGCCCCTTTGGACGTCAGCATCGCCACAACGAGCAGGGAAATTTGATGCCCTAAATCAAGCGGCGTGTTGGTGGCCTGTGCGAGGAATACCGCCGCCATGGCCATGTAAATGTTCGTGCCATCCAAATTAAAGCTGTAGCCCGTGGGTATGACCAAACCCACTGTAGAACCGGAGCACCCGAGCCCTTCCAACTTGCGAATCATCCCGGGCAGAGCTGTCTCACTGGAACTGGTGCCGAGCACCAGCATTATTTCCTCCTTGATGTAGGCGATGAAACGGAAAATCGAGAATCCGCACCACCATGCAATTCCGCCCAACACAAACACAACAAAGAGCCCTGCCGTGAGATAAAACGCTGCCATCAGCGCGAGGAGCTTGTTCAGCGCGCCCAGTCCGTAACTACCCACAGTGAAACCCATCGCACCAAACGCGCCGATAGGGGCAACCCTGACGACAATCGCCATGACACCGAAAAGCATCTCGGCCGCATGGCTTATGCCGTTCAGGATGGGTTTACCCCGAGGTCCCATCCCGGAAACCGCGAGCGCGACGAGGATGGAGATGAACAAAACCTGCATCAGGTCTCCGCCAACCAGCGCATCCAAGAAAGTTTTCGGGATGATGTTCAGCAAAAAGTCCACGGTGCTCATGCCGTGCGCTTTCACTGCATAATCCTTGACGAGCCCGGCATTGAGCGTGGCGGGATCAATGTTGAAACCCGCGCCAGGCTTGAGCAAATTTACCACGACCAAACCAATGATCAACGCCAGCGTGGAGACGACCTCAAAGTACAAAAGCGTCTTAAAACCGATGCGACCCAGTTTCTTGAGATCACCCATCGAGGCAATGCCGTGGACGACAGTGCAGAAGATGATCGGGGAGATCAGCATCTTGACAAGCTTGATAAAACCGTCCCCGAGCGGCTTCAGTGATTTGCCGAATTCGGGGGCGAGCCAACCAACGGCAATGCCCAGTGCCACAGCGACCAGCACCTGCACGTAGAGGATCCGATACCAAGCTCTGGTGGCAGGAGGAGTTTCCATCTGTGCGACGCCCCTATCCATAAATTGTTTCCAACGGTTATTCCTTGCTGCCTAAAAACTTAAGCGCAGCAGCGGTGCGTGTGTGAACGCGGAGCTTCTCGTATATCTCCTTCAGGTGCGAGCCCACCGTGTCCACGGAAAGCGACAGTTGTGCGGCGATCTCCTTATTCGAAAACCCTCGCGCCAGACAATCAAGTATTTCGGTTTGACGCCGGGTTAGATTTGACTCCTCCTTCGGCGGCGACTCGCGAAACGAATCCACCACCTTGCGGGCAATGGCGCTGGTCATCGGCGCGCCGCCGCGCCGCAACTCATTGATTGCCTCCACAATTTCCCTCCTGCCCGTGCGCTTGAGGATGTAACCATTCGCCCCGGCCTTCAGCGCCTGGAAAATCTTTGCTTCATCCTCATAGACGGTCAGCATCAATATGCCAACGTCCGGCAGCAACCCCTTTAACCGCGCCGTGCATTCGATTCCGGAAAGATTAGGGAGGTGAATATCCATCAAAACCAACTCCGGTTTGAGGGCGGGCAGTTTTCGCAGGGCTTCCTCGGCAGAACCAAACGCTCCAATGCAACGACAGTCCTTCAATCCCGTGACCAGTTCCTCCAACCCGGAGCGAATGGTTGGATTATCTTCGACAATGCCAATTTTGGTCATGCTCGGCAGAGGATACACAGGAGACGTGGGAGACGCACTCATTTCATGGATCAGCGATCAGCCGGTAGAAACAGCTTCTGCCTGCCACTATCTCCTCGGTGTATGGGGAGGATGGTCGGGGTGTGATCGGGCTCCAGGACCCCGAAATGGAAAGAGCACGTTCCAACTGCGCGCTACCGGCCCAACTGAGCTTGATCTGACCGTTGGTTAGGACCGATGGTCCAAACACGGGCAATGGCGGGAGCGCATCCATTCGCATAACACTGAGGTAGGTGAAGTGGTTCGCGTTGTTATTGTTCGCCGTGGCGGTGAGATTGATGACAATTTCTCCGAGGCTCGTGGGCTTGATGCTGCTGACGATCACTGAATTGGAAATGTTGTTTGCGACGTTCAGGGCGGCAAAGTTCGTACGGCTCCCCTGCACGGTATAGCAAGTCTCACGATTGTCGGAGGCCCCGGTGCGTGAGGCGTAGAAAGTGAAGTTGTAAGTCGATGTGGCGTTCAGCCCGACGATCTTGAATCTCGGAAATATATTGGCCATGCCGTTGAAGGTTTCGGTATTGCCGTAGAGCGAATCCCGCGTGGCGTTCTGAGGAAGCCCGGGAAATGAAGTAGTGCCGTTCTCGTTGTTGGAGTTGAACCGATTTAACATCACCAAGCCAAGGCTCGTCTGCTTGTTTTGGGAATCCACGAGGTTGTTCAACCGACCGGAAGAGTTGCAGCCGATGCTATTAATGATGTTGTTCCAATAGTTCACAGGATCGTTGGGTGAGGGCCCTGATTGCGTGGTGTTCAGGTTGCCAAAATCGAACCAGAAGGTTTGCATATTTGTGTCCAGTGGCAGCATCGGAACCACGGTGAGGACAGCGTTGGTGCTGAGAGTCCCCTGAACTAGATTGCTCACGCCGACGGAGAAAAGGGATCCACTCATGTTTGTCGTCACCGCCGACAAGGTATAGGTGAGTTGGTTGGCGGCCGGGATCGGCATGCCGTTGCTAAACCACTGGATGGCGAACGGCGGAGTGCCCACAACGGACGTGCTGAAGGTGACGGTCTGCGATTGCGCAACCGTCTGGCTGACCGGTTGGTGAACGAATGCGATGGGGGCCAGAGTGGATCCCTGGACAGTGGACCATGCCACCTGTTCAAGGAAAGCGGGCGGCACGGTGAGCCGCAGATTTAAGCTGGTAACAAGCGAATTGCTCGAAAGCCCCAGGGGACTGGTTCCGAAGATCTTGGAGTAAAAAACGGCCGCATTCAAATAGTAGCCGTTGTCATTGCCGTGATAGTTGTCACTGGAAAACAGGCTGGCAAAACCCTGGGTGGTAGGGGAACGCAGTCCACCCGCGTTTTCCCAGGCGTCCCCAATCGGGGCAACGATCACGGGCGGATTGGTGGGATTCGCGAGGTTTAGCGAATTCGCGAGGTTTTGATAATTTGTCCGAAGTTCTGCCTGAAACTCCGCTGTGCTCGCAAAACCAGAGGGGGTGGAGATACCGCTGATGAGCGAGTGGGAGGACGACCGGGACCATGTTTCATAGAGGAGGACCTGGGTATTGGGATTGTTGGTCATGGACCACAAATAGAGGTCCTTACCATAGGTGTAGAAACTGGATAGACTGTGGGTGCCATCCACCAGGTGCGTGGGCTCGGTACTGTAGGCTTGCAGCACGACGTAAGTCCACGGTTGGGCCCGGATTGTAGCCTGGGAGGTGGGGTCCTGATCGTGAAACTGGAAACCTTGCCCACCCACCGCGCGCATCACCACGGTGAGATTGGTCCGTCCACCGGCCAGGGCAAGCCGACTGAAAATTTCCGGTACACCCCCGATCGTCTGGGCGCGTTCCGTTGCGTCGCCACTGCCAAGGGTGAAACTGTTACCGATAAACAAGACACGGATCTGGGCCCGGGTGGTCGATGGGGTAAGGACTGCGAGGGCAATTAGCAGGCAGGCGGATTGAAGGAACCTCCGGAATGTGCGTGCGATCATCATAACTTTTCGAAGGACTCAGGAGGGCCTATTTCAGCACCGTCCGAGGCAACTATCGTCATGCGAATCGCATGACTGTAATCCCCCCATCGAATGGGATGTGCCAGAATCGTCCACGGAAGCCGTTTACGAATGGCTTCCGTGGACACGGGTTCCCGAATGCAGCCGTTGAGATTCAACTACTTTTTCAGACGGTAGAACCGAATTTCTCCTGCCACAACATCCTCCTGATAAGGCGAAGTGGGTGCGGGAGTGATCGGAGTCCACGATCCGTTTACAGACAGGGCCCGTTCAAGCTGGCCGATACCGGTCCACTGCAGTTTGATCTTTCCCCCCTCGATGACGGACGGAAGAAATTGCAGCGGTGGCACATAAGGCGACACCTGCAGGATGCCCAGATAGGTAAAATGGTTGGCATTGTTGTTGGCGGGAGTCGGCGCAAGACTAATGGTGATCTCACCCGCGGAATTGGGTGACATTCCCGTTATCTGGGCGGTGTTATTGATGTTGTTCGCAGCGTTCAAGCGGGTGTAGTTGCTATTCGCGCCACTCACACTGTAACCAGTCTCGCGAATGTCGCTCACGCCGATGCGCGACGCGAAAAACGTGAGGTCATATTTGCGGGCCGGGTTCAATCCGGTCAGCTTGAAGCTAGGGAAGATATTACTGGCCCCGCTGAAGACCTCGGTGTTGCCATACAGGGTATCCCGCGTTGCGTTTTGCGGGAAGAGGGCAGACGCTGTCGTTCCTGCAGTGTTTGCTCCCCCGAAACGACTGATCATGCTCAAGCCCACGAGGGATGTCGTGTTGTGCGAGGTTACGAGATTGGGCGACACACCTGTGTCTGCAGCACCAACGTCCGTGGAAATGCTGTTCCAATAATTGATTGGATCGTCTGGCGAGGCACCGTGCAGGGTAAGACTTGCACCACCAAAATCGATGAGGAGGTCCTGGTCCTCGATAGCCACCACGCTGCCGGTGACACGACTGCTGCTGGCGATCAGGTTGCCAGCCAGATCCAGCACATTGCGGACCTCCACACCGAACGATGTCGTAAAAGTCGTGTCCAGAGTCAACGTGACCTTTAATCCATCCGTGCTTAAGTTGGCTGCTATTACAGCAACCACCCCGTTGTCCACCTTGTAATTGGCAGGATCGATCGCTGTGGTGGCATCCAAAGGCTCACTGAAGGTCAACTCTACGGTGGTTCCGCTGTAACCGACGGCTTTGATCAAGGACGGCGGGTTGGTATCAGAGTTGACTGTCAGCACGGCATTTGTGCTCCTAACCCCGTAAACCAGATTACTGACGGTCACGGCATAATACGCTCCATTCATCTGCAACTGCGCGGCATCAATCTTATAGCTCAAGCCGTTGGCACCAGATACGGGTTGCCCATTCTCATACCATTGGACAAAATAGGGTGGAGGACCAGCAACCTCGCAAGTGAAGGTGACCGGCTTAAGTTGGGCAACTCTCTGACTCACCGGTTGTTTGGTGAACGACAAGGCACTTTGCGGAGGAACCACACCGGGGGATAACTGCAGGAGACCCAAATAGGTGAAATGGTTCGCGTTGTTGTTGTTTGTTGTCGGTGCCAGACTGACGCTGACCTCCCCTGATAGGGTCGGAAAGATCGCCTCCACCTTTGCTGTGTTGTCGACATTGTTGGCGGCGTTCAAGGCGGTGAACCCTGCATTCGCCCCCACTACGGTATAGCCAGTCTCCCGATTGTCCGTTACGTCGGCGCGCGACGCATAGAAGGTCAGGTTGTATGCCCGTCCCGGATTCAGGCCGGTGAGTTTGAAACTCGGGAAGAAGTCTGCACCAGCACTAAAGGCCTCAGTGTTTCCATACATGGAGTCCCGAGCCGCATCCTGGGGGAAGACCGTGGAAACCAGAGTGCCATTTTCGTTGATGCCATTGAACCTGCGGATCATCACCAAACCCAGGGTTGTCTGGGCACTGTGAACGGAAACAAGATTCTGCAACTCTCCTGTATCCGAGGCAGAGACGCTCGAGTTCACGTTGTTCCAGAAGTTGTTGGGGTCATCCGGACTCGGACCGACCTCCGTCGTATTAGCCCCTCCAAAATCCAACAGGAAACTCTGGTCTTCAATAGCGACAACGTTTCCATTGATGCTCGTATTGGGAGCGATGGTGTTGCCAGCGATATCCTGAATGTTGTTGAGAACGACTGTGAATGAGCCCGTGATCGAGGCAGAAAGTGCCAGAACGACTGACTGGCTGTCCCCAACGAGTGTTGCCCCAGACACCGGCACCGCCCCGGCATTCACGATATAGTTTGCCGGATTCAAAGGCGTGCTGACTTCCAGAGGTTCGCTGAAAGTCAACAGAATCGATCCCCCGTCGTAACTGGCTGCTTTGATGACCGTGGGGGGGTTGGTATCGCTAAGCACAGTGAGCACGGCGTTGGTGCTGGCGATGGCGTAAACCAGATTGCTGACGGTCACGGAATATCGGTATCCGTTCATGGAAAGGTCGGCGGAGGGAACCGTATAGTAGAACTGGTGCCAACCGGCAATCGGACTACCATTTTCATACCACTGCACGGTATACGGCGGCGAGCCGGTCACCGAACATGAGAATGTGACCGGTTTGGTTTGCTGGACCTTTTTGCTGACGGGCTCGAGGTTGAAGGCCAGCGGTGTCTGCGGCGGGATGGCGTCCACTTGGAGCACCCCCAGATATGTGAAATGTTGCGCGCTATTGTTGGCCGGAGTAGGTGCAAGACTGATGATTATTTCCCCTGCGGCGCTTGGTAAAACGCCCTGCACCTGCCCCGTGTTATCGATGGCGGTCGAAGCATTCAAAATGGTGTAATTGCTGTTCGCCCCGCTGACACTATAGCCGGTCTCCCGGTTGTCCGAGGCCCCACTGCGCGACGCAAAAAAGCTGAGGCTATAGGTGGTGTTGGTGGCCAACCCGGTCAGCTTGAAGCTTGGGAAAATATTGGTGAGGCTGTTGAAACTCTCAGTGTTTCCATAAAGTGAATCCTTGGTGGAGTTCACAGGGTAAAGGGTGGAGAGCGTGGTTCCAACGGTGTTCGCTCCATTGAAGCGGCTGATCATTTTTATGCTGATCGCGCTGGTTTGATTTAACGAGGAAACCAGATTGGTGAGCACCCCATTCGCGGTCTGACCGATTGTCGTGGTTAAATTGTTCCAATAATTCTGCGGATCGTTGGGACTCGACCCCAGCGTGGTGGTATTGGCTGAACCGGTCGATCCAAAATCAACAAGGTAGGTCTGGGCAGGGGCTGTTAACCCCTGGAACATGAGCAGAGCCACTGCCAATCTGGAGGGCCCCATCAAACAAGCGAGGTCACGCAGAGTAAGAGTCCTGAGGCTTTTTGAACTATTGGGGGCACCTATGGCCGATGTTTGTTGGTTTGCGCCTATCTTCTTCATTACACTATTTTTGTTCTGTATTTTTGCTCTGTGCTTTACATGGCGGAATCAAGATTCCAGCCGCGTTTTCGACCAGCATTCCTGTTTGATCGGAGTCAGTCCAGTTCGTGCACCGGCATGAATCAAAGCAGCAACTTCCAAGGGACCGCTTCGTTTCAAATGAAAACACGGGTTCACACATCCATGGGCTTGTGCTATTCTGTCATCCGGCGGCATTTGTGGCACCCCCCTAAACAGGTGGTTTTTTGACGCAAACACAACACGAGGCTCAGCCACCCCAACCCGGTCAATGGGACACCCTGCCGATCCGCAGTTGGGTCAAGGAGAGTGTGAACATGACCATTGTCCCCCCGCCTTTAACGCTTTCAATCAAAAACTCCCCGCCCAACTCCTGACAGCGCCGCTGCATGTTCGAGAGACCATTGCGACCCTCTCGAAGCTCGTCCGGAGCAAGACCTTTTCCATCATCCTCCACACGAATGATCAGATTCTCCCCCTTGACCGCGATCCGCAGCCACACCTCGGAAGCCACTGCGTGCTTCATCACGTTGGTCATGGCTTCCGTCACCGCCAGCAGAAGGTTGTAGCGCACCTGTGATGGAAGCACAAAATTGGGAAGCTCCTCCTGCACGTCAAGCCGACAGCGCACTTGCGCTGCACGCAGGTGCTCCTGGGCGCGCGACCCCAGATAATTGACGGTGGCCTTCAAGGTGTCGTTGGCCGGATTCACCGCCCAGACAATTTCGTCCAGCGATCTAGTCATCCGGCGTGTTCGTTCGACGATGTTGTCGAATCGGATTCGTAATTCCGCAGGATCAACTTCAGCTGATTCCGAGAACCAGCCAAGGAAGCTGATTTCCGCCAGACTGCTGCCGAGATCATCGTGCAAATCGCGAGCGATCCGCGTCCGCTCTTTTTCCAACTCCTCCCGCTGCTTCAGGAGCTTCAGTTCCCTCCGCAACCGGCGGTTCGACCAGTAACGCACAATGGCGCCAACCAGTCCCAGCAACCCGCCCAGCACTCCGAACCGAAACCACCAGCGTTGCCACAGAAACGGCTCGACCTCAAATCGCAAACTCGCCCCCTCAGGATTCCAAAGGCGGGCCTCATTGCAGGCAGTGACCTCAAATTCATATCCCCCGGCAGGCAGGCGTGGGAACGTGAAATCCCTGTATTTGGTCGGCTCGCTCCAATGATCATCCAATCCGTGCAACCGGTATCTAAACAGGGTGGTCTCCGGTGCCGCGAGATTGAGCGCGACACATTCCACGGCCAGTTTTCGATGCCCTGGATCAACCCTGATACCCCCACCCGCAGCAATCTCTTGCGGATGGCCATCCACCAGTAATCTTGCGATCATCACCGCTGGCGGACCACGATTCGTGCCTGTCTGCAGCGGTGAGACAACCACGACTCCTGACACCGTCGCGAACCAGATCCGCCCATCGTGACCCCGCGCTGTGTTCGGCCATGCCCCGAAAACCCCATGCACATTCACCAACCCTTCATTCCGCCCAAACATGACGGCCATCAACGGCGCCCCAGGTCTCCCCACCGCCTCCACAAAGTCAGATTGGCGCACCTGGAAGATCCCCCGGCGGGAACTGAACCAAAGAGCTCCCTTGTCGTCCTGTTCGATTCCGCAGATGTAGTTGTCCGGAAGCCCCTCCTCAATACCAAAGCGGGAGAACTCTCCATTGTGCAACCAACCCACACCTGCCCCGGCATAGCCAATCCACAAACTCCCATCCGGCGTGCTACGCAGACAACGGACCGGCGAAGGCGGGCCCGTCATTCGGGGAGTTTCGTCCGACAAACCGCCATCATTGGAGCAGTAAAGCTTTCCTGCTGAAGTGCCCATCCAAATGTTTCCTGCACCATCTTCAGCCATAGCCCGCACGGAGAGGCTGCCGGGCGGGAGAGGGAACACCGCCAACTGATCCTGTCGCAGGCGGCTGACACAATTGCTGGATTCGAGACCTATCCAGACATCGCCGTTTCTGGCGACCAACAGTGAACGCACCCACCCGCCGACTCCGCCATCCCTCTGACCGAAAGACCTGACCTGCCCCTCCTGCCACCGATGCAATCCACCTTGATCGGTCCCAATCCACACAGCCCCATGCGCATCCGCCGCCACACAGGTTGCATGTCCTTCGGACCATGCGCCAGGGCTGGGAACCGGATACCACTGCTGGTTCATCTGCCGCCACACATCCCCGCGCTGACTGACTGCCCAAATGTCACCGGAATTGGCCTCACACAATGACCGCACACTTTCAAATGGCAGGCCTGTCGCCGGGGATTGGAAGGCGATTGCTCGTTTTCGCAATCGGTTCAAGCCTCCACCGCCAGTGCCCACCCAGAGGTTGCCCTCGCGATCCTCCCTGATGCAGTTGATCACATTGTGCGACGTTCGCACCGATAGAAACGCGTTGCCATCCCAGAAAAACAATCCTCCGGCTGACGTGCCAACCCACAATCCTCCAGCGCTGTCCTCATAGATAACTGAGGGAACAACGCCAGCCGGGGTCGATGGCCACTCACCGAGAGTGTCTGTGGATTGACCGTCACTCGATTTGAGAAGGTGGCTCCCGTTCAGAATCCAAATACCACCTCCACGCGCCGGTGCAATGCGGGCGGTTTCTCCGCTCAGGGGCAGCCGCCTTCGAACCTTCCCCTCTTCGATCGTTCCCACCATCCCCCCCTTCGTGAACCACAACCGCCCCTCGATGTCTGTGACCACCCGGCAACCACCAATTCCTGTCAACCCTTCGGAAGTCCCGAATTGTCGGGTCCTTCCATTCCTGAAGCTGGAAATATGCCCCTCTACATGACCTACCCACACGGTTCCATCTGGCGTCTCGGCGATACCGGTTACCGAATATCTTGGAAAACGAAACAGGTTGGTCGCATCCTTTGAAACGCCAAGCAAAAATCCCTCTCCGGATTCGATCACCATCCACAAGGTTTCATCCCGCCCCAGCATCATCGCCCGGATCCACGGGGCGGAAGCGATCGGCAGCGGCCACGAAGTGAAACGTTCGCCGTCAAATCGAATTAGACCCGAATGTGTGCCCACCCACAAATAACCACTCGAACTCTGCTCCACACCGTAAACGATGCTGTCCGGCAGACCATCATCCGTCTGCCAGTCGCGAGCAAACCAATCCGGATTGGATGGCCCCGCCAAAAGGCTGGAACCCGACAGCATCAGGGCTTGGACGCCAAGCAGTAGAGCGAGCAGCAGTCTCATCACGGTGCGTTGGCGGCATTTTAGGGCTTTCCCCTGCCCCAATCAAGCGAACCTGGCACAAGCGACCACGACTTTCTCACACGGCCCCTGCGACCGCCGACCAGAACCGGACAACCCCTGTATCGCTCACCAGCTGGCGTCTTGATGATCCGCCCCGCTGGCCCGGGATTCCGGAGTAGAAACAGACTTGGGTCTAACGGGAATCCAACCCAGCCCCCCTTCACCAACTTCGCAGTTGATTCAGCCACCCGTTGTCGATCATGCTCCGAAACATGAAAAATCTTCGGCCGTATATGGGCATTCGCATGGGCCTCCTTTTGTTCCACATGGCCTTTCTCCCTGCGGTTGGGATCGCACTGGAGGCCCCGGAAGGCTCAAAGACCATCTCCAGCGCCGTGGTCCCATTCGTTGATCGGAAAGCTCTTGCAGGCGCGGTGATGCTCGTGGCCACAGGTGACAAAGTGCTCAGTGTCGGTTCCGTTGGCTGGTCTGATGTCGCAGCGCACCGCCCGATGAGGAACGATGCGCTGTTTTGGATCGCCTCACAATCCAAGGCCATGACAGCCGCGTGTGTGATGATGTTGGTCGATGAAGGCCGCGTGAGACTGGACGACCCGGTGGAAAAGTATCTCCCGGAGTTCCGGGACCAAATGCTGGTCGTAGAACGCGACGCCGACCACACCCTCCTTCGCAAACCGGCCCATCCCATTACCGTCCGAGAAATTCTGAGCCACACCAGTGGTCTGCCTTTTTCATCCCCGATGGAGCAACCGACGCTTGACGGAATGCCGCTGCGGGATGCCGTCCGCAGCCATGCCATGATGCCGCTTCAATTTCAACCCGGCACTAAGTATCAGTATAGCAACGCCGGAATCAACACGGCAGGGCGCGTCATCGAGGTCGTCAGCGGAATGGCTTACGAGCAGTTTATGACCCTGCGCTTGTTCAAACCACTCGGAATGAAGGACACGACCTTCTGGCCGAACGCACAACAGATCAAGCGATTGGCCAAATCCTACAAACCGAATCAAAGCAAGACGGGACTGGAAGAGACGACAATCACCCAACTGCGCTACCCTCTATCGGATAGGGCGAGCCGCCATCCGATGCCCGCAGGAGGGCTCTTTTCCACTGCGGGAGACACGGCATCATTCTGCCAGATGATCCTGAGCGGGGGCGTTCACAAAGGCAGGCGACTCTTGTCCGAAGAATCGATCAAGCAACTGACAACCCGGCAAACGGCTCCAGACCTCAAGGACGGCTACGGACTCGGGTTGGCGGTGGGCCCGGATTGGTGCGGTCACGGGGGTGCCTACTCCACAAATATGCAGATCGACCACAAACAGGGACTGGTTCTCGTTTGGATGGTCCAGCATAACGGGTTTCCAGCTGACGGCGCCCGGGCGCGCGCGGTGTTCGAGCAGTCAGCGAAACTGGCTTATGGCAAATAGAACGCCACCCGGTCCCTAAGGCCTCCGGAGACTGGCAACACACTGGATGAAGGTATTCGAGGCTACGGCTACTCACGGTAGCCGTCACGCGCCATCAGTATCTTTCTAAGTTGGGCCTCGGTGGTGTGGGGCCACTTCAAATTGCCCAGCCAGAGGTTTGTGTTGTCCATATCAAAAGCCTCGGCGTCAAACCGCCCACCCACCCATTCTTTCATGTGCTTGTGATCCGGATGTTTCCGGTTTTTTAACGCCTTGAGAAGTTCCATGTAGCCCCAAACCCCACCGCAATCGTCTGGTGGACAGGCCCGAGCACCCTCAATGCAGGTTGCGATCTGGTCTGCGGCCGGTTTGGACTCCAGAACTTTCTCCACTTTGATCGCGTGCATCCAGGAATCGCCAAAGTCATATTCGTAGATTAACACAGGTTCCGGACTGGGAAGCAGTTGTCCGATGGTGAATTTGCGTTCGTCGAGCAAATCCGGATCCTCCTCCCCGAAGGAAACATCGTGGTCCAGACACGAATAACGCTTTTCATCAAGGAGGAACTGGTGAAGGTGACTGTTGGTCCAGCCCATGGACAATTGGACAGCCGCATGCAGCCAGCCAAGGTTCGCGGTGGTCGGTATGATCAAGCGCCGCCAGATGGGAGGGTCCGAGTCCAACAAAACGATGATGATCTGGCAGAAAGAACCAATACTCTTACCAGTGGCTTTTTTTCGTGGGGTAGGCATATGTATGGTGTGTTTCCACGGCTTTATGGACCGATATTTCTCCAAGGGCAACACATTTCGGAGGTGGAAGTTCCCAATATCCATCCCAAACAGTCACAACGCCACATTCGCAGCTTTTTTGACTGGCTCCTGCAAGGTCATTCCACGACGGAGATAGCAAAAAGTGGGAAAGAGGGCGGTCCTGGTGAATTTTGAGAAGTGGTGGCTGGGGGCGGAATTGAACCGCCGACACAAGGATTTTCAGTCCTCTGCTCTACCAACTGAGCTACCCAGCCACAACGCGACTTCCTGCCAGCAGCGCGGATTTCGCAAGCTCCATCCACACAGCGGCTCTTCAGCCACGCGGGCATAGAATGCCACACGCACTTCCAAAAATGCAAGCCCTGAAATGTCTGCATGCAAATTTCCTACTGCTTTGTTGGGTGTCACGTTTCAGAATCCTGTAACCACCCCGGATGTCCGCCAGGCGAGTTGGGATGTTTGGGATTCGAATGATCCCAATTCCTTCCATTCGCCGGGATGCCCCGGTGCCGAAGCAGCTCCCCGAATCTCCCCCTTTCGATGTCTGCCACTTCCTGACCATAATCGGATGCTAGGTCCCAAACCGTTTTGGCTGTGAAAAAGTCAGGATTGTTCTGGGACAACGCTTCTGATAGAAAGTTGTCAACACGTCCTTCTGGTCTGTTGCTGTTGTGCCGCCAGAGGGATGATCACGCACGATGAACAATATGCAGGCAACATCCTCCGTTTCAGGTGCATCCTCCGGTCACGGTCCCTCTGACCGGAAGTCTGGTGGTGTCTCTGGCCAGCAAAGAAAATTCATTGCAATCTCCACTTAGCCGGAACCAGGCCTGACGAGGATTTTTTCATATGACCACACACCACAGCCCGACGACAAACACCGACACGCGGCGTCACAATCGCCCCGTGCCCTACCGCATCCCAGAGGCTTCCTTTTTTGGGGCTTTCACGCTAATCGAACTACTGGTGGTGATTGCCATTATCGCGATTCTGGCCGCCATGCTGCTCCCCGCGCTGAGCCGGGCGAAGTTCAAGGCCCAGGGCGTGCAGTGTGTGAGTAACCTCAAGCAGTTGGGGATGGCCCACTTCATGTATGTGAATGACACCGGCAAGACCATGCCCTATCTGGCACCGGGGGATTCCTACGATCTCTGGATGAAAAAGCTGATCAATTACTACGCTGCAGTGAACAAAGTGCGTATCTGCCCTGTGGCCCCGGAGCAAAATCCCTGGGTGCAGCGGAACACCCTGCTCGGTGGTTTCGGGATGGCGGATCAACCATGGAAATGGATTTATGGCACCACGAACTATCAGGGGGGCTATGCACTCAATGGATGGTTCTACGCGAACGATGACGCCACCAAGGAGTTCCGGACCGAGGGTGCCATTCAGTTTCCATCCAAAACCCCGGTGCTTTTCGATTCCACGTGGGTGGACACCTGGCCGACCGCGACAGATTCACCCTCGCGCAACCTATACGAGGGGGGCAACAACGCCGGGATGCAACGCATCACCATCGCCCGGCATGGGAATATTCCCAGTGCCACGGCAGCGCCAAAACTGGTGCCTTCAGGATCACCCCTGCCGGGAGGGATCAGTGTTCACTTTGCGGACAGTCATGTGGAAGTGGTCCGGTTGGAAAAGCTTTGGGAACAATACTGGCACAAGAACTACCAACCTCCCGCAAAGCGCCCAAACTGAGCAAAGGCCATCAGGATGAAAGTGCGGATGACTCCAGAGACGGAACTTCAACCCGGAGAACTCACTCCGGATGAGGAATTCAATAGTGCCTCAGACACGGGGGATGTCCATCTGCTTGCCGTTGTTCGCAGGCCCGAGGTTCAGGAGCAGTGGAACAGCGCGGCGGGCCCATTGGTCGGGCGAAATGTAATTCTCTGCGGTTGAGCCAAAGCAGCTGCGGAGCATGTCGGTGTTGATGATTCCGGGATTAAGCGCCACCGCAGCCATTCCGGTGGGAAGTTCCTGGGAGAAGGCCTGGGTCAACCCCTCCACAGCCCATTTGCTGCAGCAATAGGGACCCATTTCAGCATCCGTGGAACGTCCCCATCCGGAGCTCATGTTCACAAAAACGCCACGTTTGCGACGCACCATCTCCGGCGCGAACCAGCGGATCACGTTGGCAATCCCGCGCACGTTCACATCCATCACCTCCGCAAACTCACGATCGCCAATCTCCCAAAGCCTTCCGTTGCGATTAATCAGCCCGGCGTTGTTGATCACAAGGTCGGGAGGGCCGTAGGTGTTCAGGAGCAGGCTTGCCCACGATTTCACAGCCTCATCCACCATCACATCCACCATGTAGAAATCATGCGGGGCACCCAGTTGGCGGCGCAGCTGCTCAACGCCGTCCTTGGAACGGGCACATCCAATCACAGTATGACCCAAACGCGCGAATTCCTCGGTCATGGCCCGACCGAGTCCGCGTGTGACCCCCGTGATGAGTACAAGTTTTACCGCCATAGCGTGATGTGAATACCCCATCCTCTGATCAAATCCTCTTTCACGCAATCGAAATTTTTGCTGCTTCGACGATAAAATCACGATGTGGTGGATCCCGTGGGGGAACCATCGCAATCACGGCCGGAGAAAGCGGATACTCCCTACCACCCTCCATCGGTCGTCAGACTTTGGGTCCTGCCCAACCTGAAAGGGATGCCTTGTGAAACGTGCGAAAGCAGGGACCTTCAGGGCAAACAAACCCTGACACTCGAAAGCTGCGAAGCCGGTCTGCTCCATTCCAAGGGGAAACTATGGCTATAGACCCTGCCTCGCCGCATCCGCCAGTTGCTTCCACAATTCCCGATCCCGCTCACCCACCAGCGGAGGGATTCCAATTGAAACCCGCACAATCATATCCCCCTTTTCCCCTCTGGGACCTGCCAGACCACGATCCCGAACCCTGAGTTTCTGACCCGGTTGCGTACCTGCGGGAATCCTGATGTTCACGGGCCCCTCGAGTGTTGGCACCGCAACATTCGCTCCGAGCACCGCATCCCAGGGCATCAGACTCAACTCGTGAACGAGATTCAACCCCGAAACCTCAAATAGCGGATGCTTTTCGACCCTTACTTTGAGGTACAAATCCCCTGGCGGATGGCCGATGCCTTTGCCGGGAATCCTCAATCGCTGACCATCGCCAATCCCGGCAGGGATCTTCACCTGGCAGGGCTGGGTGCCCATGGAATGTCCCCTCCCTCCACAACCGGCGCAGATCCTGCGGCTGACTCTTCCGGTCCCCCGGCACGCTACACACAACAACTCAGTTACCGTCGTAACCGTCCTGATGGAACCTAGAAGGACCTCCTCAAGCGTCACCCCGATTTCCGACTCCACATCCTGAACTTCGTCCATGGAGCCCACTCCGGCGTCCTGCCCCCTTCCTGAACGAAAAGCCTGCTCGAAAATCTCACTGAAAGAGGTATTATCAAACCCAAACTCCTCAGCGTCTGACCGGGTGGCACGCCTCCTTCCCCGCCTGCCGCCGGAACGTCTCCGTGAACCGCCCGCGCCAGGGGGGGGAGGAAATCCGCCATCCTCCTGACGCAACCCATCGAACTCGTCGTAGCGGTGTCGCTTTTCAGAGTCGCCCAGAACCTCGTAAGCCTCGTTGATCTCCTTGAACTTCTCCTCCGCCTGCTTCTTGTTGGCGGCGACATCGGGATGGAATTGGCGAGCCAGCCTGCGAAAGGCTTTTTTAATCTCGAGTTCCGAAGCGTTACGGGCGACGCCCAACACGCTGTAATAATCTTTATGTTGCACTGATATTGTGCTCGGCAATAATAGTCACACCGAATTCAGGCAAGATGCCCCGCGAAAGCGTATTTGTCAAAGGCTCGCTAATAGGGGGTCTTGTCCGGCTTTTCGGACCAGACACGAAACGCGACGATTGCCTCATTCCGCAGGAGCGGTTTCATGATCACCTTGCGCGCCCGGATGGGGCGGGAGACCTCGCGATAGAGCCATTGGTCGTCAAAATCAATCCGGGCCGCGTCACGACGGGTGTTCCCATAGTAAACGCGGGGTATTCTGGCCCAGTAGATGGCCGCAAGACACATCGGGCACGGCTCGCAACTGGTGTAAAGCTCGCAGGAATCGAGAACAAAGGTCCCGAGACGCTTGCAGGCCTTGCGAATCGCGATGACTTCCGCATGGGCGGTGGGATCATTGGTCGATGTGACCTGGTTCCAGCCGCGCCCCACAATTCGTCCGCTATGCACGACAACCGCCCCAAAGGGCCCCCCGGCCCCTTCCTCCATCTTCTCCAGCGAGAGCCTGATGGCCTCCCGCATGAAGGATGAATTTACGGGAACAGGCATCCTATGTTCATGGTCCGGGGCACCTGCCGCCCGCCCTTCTGAATATTCTGGATCGCGCCCCCTGCCCAACGGCGCAGACGGTATAGCGCGGCAAACATGAACTCAGGGGCCGCCCCGCCCTGCCCGCCCACCAACTCCGCACCCCGCCGGACATTGTCCATCGCGAATGCCGGAAGAGAAAGGTGATATGGATTCCGCTGCACCTCCCCGACGTGGAAGGTGGTGGAGGTGATCATGTCAGTCAAATCGGTTGCACTCAGCTCCACCATCAGGTTCGGATCATCCATCTGGCCCCAGAATTCGGTCTCGACCGTGTAACATTCAAAAGTCGCAGGCATGAGCGCCAGCGCGTCCATCACCAAATGATGGGTTCCGATATGCGTCCCGTTCCAGTCCTGATCATGGGGAAACATGATCACCTTGGGGTTGTGCTCCTTCAAGATCGATAGAATGACCTGCACGCTGGCAGCCCAGTGCGCCGGATCCTCCCGGCGGGTTTTGGGGTTCACCTTCTCCAACCCTCCGGGTCCGGTCGGAACCAGCCCAAAGCCAAGATAATCGCATGCATGGCGCAACTCCTCATAGCGGCCCGCCTGACGCTCCTTTTTGCTGCCCTGGGTCACCGCCACATTGACCAACTCCATGCCAGCCTCGCGGAAGATGCGCACCGCCACCCCGCCGACGATGCATTCATCATCCGGGTGGGGGGAAAAGAAAAGGGCTTTTGGTGCATCCTGCGGCAGTTTCGGGCGGGGTGCGGGGGGAAAACCTCCCAGGGGAAGGGTCCCGGCCCGCTTGACCGCCTCCGCCATGCTGTTCACAAACTCTTGATATGGATTCATAAATTCAGATGGTCTTGGGCAGGCTCGCCGCCGCAACCGCCTGACCGTGCCTTTTTTCCTTTTCGTCAGGAATATGAAAGGCGATTCTCCCGGCCAGTTCAGGAAACTCTGCTTTGAGAACTTCACGGGCACCCTCAATGATCAGGTCGCCACCCGGTCCGGAAGTCACCCGACCCAGGATCAGAACATTCTCGAGATCGTAAAAATCGGCGCAATGGGCCACCCCGTATCCAAGGTAGGTGCCAATGGCTTCGTAAATCCTGCGTGCGCGGAGATCCCCCGCATCCATCAACTTTTGCACCTGTTTCAGTTTCTCCGGCAACGGCATCGTCTTTGGCACCTCAATACCTGCAGCCGGGATAAGTCGTCCAACACATTGCTGGGAGAAATATTGCACGTTGCAGCCCCTGTCCCCGGACCACTCATCCGCCGCAGCCGCCGGGTTGTAGTCCAAAGGCACAAACGCCAGCTCGTTGATCCAGGAGGTGATGTTGCCATCCCCGTTCACGTAGCCACCAGCAGTACTGGTGCCCAGAGAGATTCCAAGAATCCGGTTCTTCCCAAGCGACATGGATCCAGCCAACGCCGTCACTTCGCCGTCATTCACAACCTCCAACGGTATGTTGTTCCAGGCTTTGCGGACCTCGAGGAAAATATCCACCACCCGCGACTTGAACAATTCCGGGGATACACCCCGGAAGAGGGATGCCACTTTGACCCGGTTGTTGACATACACCCCTGCGGCACTCCCACCAATGGCGTCAACCCGGGGCAGATGAACCGCCGCCTTTTTGAGTGAATCCATGATCCCATCAAAGTGGTATTGGGGATCCGGCTGGAAATAAGGGTCCCAGACGATCTCCTCGCTGAAGACCACCTTGCCATCGATACAAGCAGCCACCTTCCGATCACTTCCCCCGAGGTCGAAGCCGATCCGGCACCCATCCAGATTCCGCCCCAAAGCAGCAGCGTTACGATACTCGGGAGGGGGATTCTCCGTATGGATCACCTCCAGAGGATGATCAAACATCCTCTCCCCTACGATGTTAGAGTCAAAACGTCCAGTGGCTGTCCCCTGATAATACTCTGCAAGACGGGTCGCAAGGTTCCGGGGCCCGGAAAAGTGGATCCGCCACCCCCCTCGCGACCAAAGCAGGAACTTCAGAATACGCTCAAGGTAGAAGAAGTTTGCCCGGGACCGGGGATCACTTTCAGGAAAAACCTCTGTCCTGAAATGGGAAACAATGCCGTCCCCCTGCTCCAAGGCAAGCAACACGGGGATACCGGAACCTGAGGCCTCGAGTTCGGCGCGGAAAGCACGGTTTGCCAGCACCGCCGGGCGAAATGCCGGATCGAGCTGGGGCGTCACGCGCGGCGTCACCAGAGGCATTTCAAAATGATCATTCATAGTTAAAGATGCTTGACCAGTTAACAAATCTCCTGACTAAAATTCAAGCATAATGCTCCCATATCACCCAAAATGATCATCCCCCTCCCATGTCCCCAAACTGTGTGAACGATCCCCCGCCCCGGGTTTTCGCGGAACCCTGGATGGACCACCAGAGCCGTATCGACAATCGAAAATGAATCCCTATTGACTTGCGGACTCTTTTCGCTCCAGAGCGACCTTCGCCTCCTGCTCTTTAAGGTTCCTCTCCAGACGAACCTTGAGATCATCATAGAGGGAATTGGTCACGGAGCCGATGTGAGCGCGGGTCTCCTGAAAGCGGCGGGCGGCGATCTTGAGTCTGGCAAAATGCAAATGCACCCCTTCCCTCTCAACCGAGTCCCTGGCCAGCTTGAAGGCATTGGTCCACGCAATCAGCGCCTCGTCCGTCCGTCTCGGCTCGATGCCGTAGTAGGTTTGGGCCAGATCGGATGCGAGTGGAAAGTTGGTCGGATCCAGATCAAGGGCTCTTCGATAGAGTCCGAGGGCCTTGTTGAACACCTGCTGTTCCGTCAAGCCATAGACTTCAGACGCATCCTTCCGGAAAAGATAAACCGTTGTGGCATAGTTTTGCAGGTAAACCGGCTCGCGGGGACTCAAATCGATGGCGCGCGAATAAAACTCAAACGCCTTGCGGACAGGGCCCGTGTGGCCATAAATGTTTGCGAGGTTGTTGTAAACGGCGGGGTTGTTGGTCTCGAACGCCAGCGCCTTCTCAAGCTGCTCACGCGCGCCATCCTCATCATGAACATCCCCCAGAAAGCTGCCGTAGGCTATCCGCGCCTTGACGTGCTCCGGATGCCGGGCCAGAAAATCCTCATAACCCTTCCGGACCGGCGCAAACCGCTTCTGAATCTTCTGTTTCATGTCGGCCGGTGGGATGGAGGCCCCACGTGCGGCAAACTTGTCGTTTTCCAGAATCCAGTCATCCACATCTGACTGTGCGGCATTATCCTCATCCAGAAGTTTCTGGTATTCCTGCTGCACGGGATCAACCGCACCCGCAGGCGCGGACACGGTCTGCTTGGAGCCATCCAGAGCAAACCCTTCTGACCGGAAGCCACAGATAGCCAAAAGAACAAACAAAATGATCAAACGCTGCACAACGCAAGGGTAGCATAGACAAAAAAAAGACCAACCCCATTTGCACTCCACCGCCCCGGTTCCAAAACCCGGTTATCGGCAGGAACATGCACCATGCCCTGACGATGATTCAGCTCCTCCTACCCGCCAGATGTGGACAGCCCCTTCCTCAAAACAGGGCGAATGGCGGGCCTCTGGTATGCTGCCGGTTTCAATTTGCCATGACACCCCGCCATGTTACTTTAGTGGCGTGACAAGCGGGAATGAGGATCAACCACCCCTCACTCTGGCTGCACCTTCACAGGCGCGGCACCGGAGCAAATTCGAGTTCCCTTCAAGCCGTTCTCCAATCAACCCTGCCATGCCAAAAGCGTCAGTGCAACCGACCATGCCTATTCCTCATCGGGTTGATGCTCTCAAGAGGATGAACTGACCCTGAACTTTCGCCGGACATGCAGAACATCGTCATCGCCAAACCCTACCGGTTCGCACCTCCTCGCTTCAGCCCGTTCTGGGCTTGGATCATACACTGCTATCTGCCGACATATCTGAGGAAAAACTTCGGCATCACTTCCTGGGAATTCATCGGGGCCGAAAAGCTCACTGCCTCCCTGAATGCCGGATCGGGCGTGATGCTGGCTTCCAACCACTGCCGCCCCTGTGACCCCATGGTGCTGGGTTTGCTCTCACGCGAAGTAAAAAGGTCGTTGCACGTGATGGCGAGCTGGCATCTCTTCATGCAGAGCCGATTGCAATCCTTCCTGTTGCAACGTATCGGGGGCTTCAGCGTTTACCGCGAAGGTCTGGATCGGGAATCTCTCAAGTGCGCAACCCATATTCTGGCAGAAGCCCAACACCCTCTGGCGATCTTTCCAGAAGGCTTCGTCACCCGCAACAATGACCGGCTGTTGAACCTGATGGATGGAGTTGCATTTCTGGCCCGGGCAGCAGCAAAACAGCGGTTGAACTCGCAACGACCCGGGAAGGTGGTGGTGCACCCGATTTTTATTCGCTACTTCTTTGAGGGTGACATTGGCACGACCATCACCCCGGTCCTCCAGGAAATCGAGGCACGGCTTTCGTGGCAACCGCAGAGCCACCTCCCATGGACCGATCGCATCGTCAAAGTGGGGCACGCCCTTCTCGGGCTGAAGGAAATCGAATACCTCGGGGCAGCCAAATCGGGCGAAATGGCGGACCGGCTTTCAAATCTGCTCGACCACCTCCTCCAACCTCTTGAAAATGAATGGGTTGGGGGACGTCGCGAACCGGATACGATGATCCGAATCAAACGCCTGCGGGCAGCCATTCTTCCGGAGATCGTTCAGGGGGACCTCACCGAGGAGGAGAACGCACGCCGCTGGCGGTTGCTCACCGATCTCTACTTCGCCCAACAACTCCATTGCTATTCCGGGGATTATCTGGCAGGCACCCCCACGCCGGAGCGCCTTCTGGAGACCGTCGAGCGTTACGAGGAGGACCTGACCGATAACGCACGACCCCATCCCCCAGTCCATGCGGTCATCTCTGTGGGGGACGCGATAGAGGCAACCCCCACCCGCGAGCGAGGCGTCGATGGCGACCCCATCGCGATCGAACTTCGTCGGCAACTCGAAAGCCTCCTTGAAGAAAGCAAGAAGCGCCGCCGCACATGACATTATGACACCCCTAATAGCCACATTCAACTGGCCAACTATCGGACTCCGCACTGGAGTGGTCGCAGGAGCACTTGTCGCCTGGTTCTGGACCCAATCCCTGATAGCGCGCAAATCAGCTCCCAAGGGTGCCATCGGCGACGTCGTCCATGATCTCACCGAACGCTGGAACTATTTTTTCTCAACTCACCACACCGCCGCCAATGTGGCCCTGATTATAAGCTCACTCTTCATCGACCTGTTCAGCCTGTCCCTCATCGCCGCTGCAATCTTTGGCGCCTCATTCGCCCCTTTCCTGGCGATCTTCATCGTGTTCACGTTACGGCAAACCTGTCAGGGTCTCTGCACGCTCCCCCCTCCCCCGGGCATCATCTGGAGATACCCCGGGTTCCCTGCGCTTCTGGTGACTTACTCTGTGGGCAATGATTTCTTCTTTTCGGGTCACACCGCCCTGGCGGTGCTGGGAGCCATCGAAGCGGCACATTTTGCACCAACCTGGGTTGCCGTCCTCGCGACAATAATCGCCCTCGGAGAAATGCTTATAGTGCTTGTCTTGAGGGCACACTACACCATGGATGTTGTTGCAGGGGCGCTGGCCGCATTCCTCGCTTCGGAAGTTGCTGCGAAACTCGCCCCCACCGTGGATGGCTGGTTGCGCTAATTCCGCTGTGGGACGATCCATGAATCTTCTTGCCAATAGCGCGTTTTTTAGCGTTGCTCGGGGCATGAACTGCTCAAAACGATCAGGCGCGCCACTAATTCACTGAGAGGCATGAGGACAGCTCAAAATCGATGGCCTCTTTGCCACCCGAAATCAGGCGTCCATGCCCCCCGATCGGAATGGAACCGCCTCCGGAACAAATTCTCGCTGACGGACGATCAGACTGACTCGTTCAAATCGGCATGGCCAGCAGACCCCCCTTTAATTCCATAACGCCGATTCTGCTTCACGATTGAGATTTTCGGTGCATCCTCACCACGCGCGCAACATGGCATCATCCTCACCCAACATTCTGGTCATCGGCAGTTCCAACACGGACCTGATCATTCAGGTCGCGCGAATCCCCAAGCCGGGAGAGACCATTCTGGGGGGAACATTCACACGGGCGGCCGGTGGCAAGGGAGCCAATCAGGCTGTCGCGGCAGCGCGGGCGGGAGGGGATGTCACCTTGCTCGCCCGGGTGGGCTGTGATGCCAACGGAGATCAGTCGATTGCTGGGTTTTCCACCGATGGCATCAACGTCAGCCATATCATCAAGGACAAGAGCAACCCATCCGGCGTTGCGTTGATTTTCGTGGGAGCTGACGGGGAGAACAGCATCGCAGTCGCCTCCGGCGCAAATGACTTCTTGAGCCCCGGTGACGTCAGAAAGGCCAATCGGTTAATCAGCAAGGCGGGAGTCCTCCTCTTGCAACTGGAGACACCCCTGGCAACAGTTCAGGAGGCAGTTAGGATTGCCACCCGGGCAGGAGTGCGGTCTGTTTTGAACCCGGCTCCTGCACAACCCCTCCCCCCTGCACTGCTCAAGCAACTTTATCTGCTGACGCCAAACGAGACCGAGGCTGAACTGCTCACCGGCATTCCCGTCTCCGATATTCCCTCAGCCGAGCAAGCCGCGCTCAAGCTGCTGGCTCAGGGCGTCCAGAACGTCATCATCACTCTGGGATCCCGTGGATCGTTCATCGCCGGAGAGGGCATCCGTCAACCGATCCCTGGCTTGAAAGTGGTGGCTGTGGATGCAACAGGGGCGGGCGATGTTTTCAATGGTGCCCTCTGTGTTGCCCTTGCGGCGGGTAGCCCCCTCCTCGTTGCGGCACAATTTGCGACTGCGGCCGCTGCGATTTCCGTCACCCGGCTTGGTGCCCAGCCATCAGCCCCAACCCGGCGCGAGATCGAAGCAACAGTCCGGACCGGGAGGGTGACCCACCGAACGACCCGAAAACCAAACAAGTAACTCCTGACATGCCTTTTATGAAAAACCGATTCTCCACCAACCTTACCCCCCTTCTCGCATCTGCACTTCTAATGGGCGCACTCGCCCTCATGAATGGTGGATGCAGCAAAGCCCCCGATCAGCCCGAACCGAAAGCCGCGCCGGGCAAGCCGAGGGTTGCCTTGATCATGAAGTCTCTCGCCAACGAGTTCTTCAGCACGATGGCCGAGGGAGCGAAAAAGCACCAATCCACCAACAGTGCCAGCTATGAACTCGTGGTCAACGGCATCAAGAACGAGACGGACCTGGGAGAGCAGGTAAATCTCGTCGAGCAGATGATCGCCCAGCGGGTCAGCGCCATTGTGATCGCACCGGCAGATTCAAAAGCCCTGGTGACCGTTCTCAAGCGGGCCAAAATTGCCGGAATCCTCGTGGTAAATATCGACAACAAACTCGATGCCGGCGTCCTCAAGCAGGCCGACCTTAACATACCCTTTGTGGGGCCGGACAATCGGGCCGGCGCGCGCAAAGTGGGTGAAGCACTGGCAAAGCAATTGAAGGCGGGTGACAAGGTCACGATTATAGAGGGCATACCCACAGCGTTCAATGGGCAGCAACGCCGATTGGGCTTTGAGGACGCTGTGAAGAAGGCGGGACTGACCCTCGTCGGGGTCCAGAGCGGTCGCTGGGAGATGGAAGCCGCCAGCAACGTGGCTGCGGCGATGCTGAGCGAACATGCCGATCTGAAGGCGATCCTGTGTGCGAATGACAGCATGGCTCTTGGCACGGTTTCCGCCATCCAGGCGGCAGGCAAGACCGGCAAGGTGCTGGTGGCGGGTTTCGACAACATCAGCGCGCTTCAACCACTCCTGCAAAAGGGACAAGTCGTGGCAACCGCCGACCAGCATGGCGATCAACTCGCTGTGTTCGGCATCGAAGCGGCTCTCAAGATCCTCAAGGGGGAATCCGCCCCTGCGGATCAGACAACCGTCGTGGACCTCATTACGAAATAGCCTTCCGAATGGAAAATCCGGCACCGCTCCTGCAAGTCAAAGGACTTGTAAAGAGCTATAACGTCCCCGTTTTGGTCGACTTTGATTTCTCCCTGCGGCCCGGAGAAGTTCACGCCCTTGTCGGCAGCAACGGTGCCGGTAAATCCACTTTCGCACGCATCCTGTCGGGGCTCACACTCCCCGACGGGGGATCCATGCAGATTCTAGGGCGCCCATATTCGCCCAGGTCCAAACGCGAGGCTGAGGATGCGGGCGTCACCATGGTGCTTCAGGAACTCAACGTGATAGGCACCCTGAGTGTTGCTGAGAACATCTTTCTGAATTGCCTGCCGCGCACAGCCGGGTTCATCCGATATCATGTGTTGCACGAGGCGACCCGGAGGGCTCTCGACCGCGTCGGCCTCGCACATGTCAGCCCATCCACTCCGGCTTCAGCCTTGGGGATGGGCCAGCAACAGTTGGTCGAAATCGCCGGGATACTGGCCCGGAATTCCCGCCTGATCATTCTCGATGAACCGACAGCCGCACTGACTGATCCCGAAATCGAGCAACTGTTTGCAAACATTCGGAGGCTCCAGAGCGAGGGGGTTGGCATCATCTACATCAGCCACCGCATGGATGAAATCCAACGGATCGCCGACCGGATCACCGTGATGCGTGATGGCCGGATGGTGGCCACTCACACAGCGACGGATGTGATCCCTTCGCAACTAATCCGGGAAATGGTGGGTCACGATCTTACGGAACGGAATCCCCTGGATGCCGGTCCGACAGGAGGATGGGCGTTGCAAGTGGAGAACCTCACGTCAGCGGACGTCCTGCATCAAGTCAGCTTCGGAGTCAGGCACGGTGAGATCCTTGGGATTGCGGGGTTGATAGGCTCGGGCAGAACAGAAACTCTGCGGGCGATCTTCGGAGCTGATGCGAAAGATGGAGGGGAGATCATTGTCAATGGTCAGCAAGCAACCATCAACAACCCTCAGGATGCTCTTCGTGCTGGCATTGGACTTGTCCCTGAGGACCGCAAACATCAGGGACTGCTCCTTCCACAGTCGATCCTCATCAACACAACCCTCAGCACGATCCCGGGACACGCGAACCGGTTCGGGTGGATGGACTCAAGTGCCGAGGCAGCCACGACAAAAGATTTCTGTGATCGGCTTGAGGTTCGATGCTCCTCATCCGGACAGCCAGTTCGTGAGTTGAGCGGGGGAAACCAGCAAAAGGTGGTCATCGCCCGCTGGCTTGCCCGCGACTGTGGCATTCTCCTCTTCGATGAACCGACCCGGGGTATCGACGCTGCGGCAAAAGATACAATCCACCAACTGCTGCGAGACCTGGCAGGCCAGTCGAAAGCCCTGGTGGTTGTCTCGAGCGAACTTCTGGAATTGATGGCCGTTTGCGACCGCATCCTGGTGCTTTCACGCGGCAGGATAACAGCCGAATTCACCCCCTCCACCTGGACACAGGAGAAAGTGACTCAGGCCGCCTTTGCCGGTTATCTGGACACTCGAGAAAGCAAACAAACCACATGACATCCACGCCAAAAAAGCTCGCCGAGTATGCGGCGATGCTCGGTATCTGGGTCGGCTTGCTCGTCATGTTCGGCCTGCTGAGCCAGAACTTCCTCACAGGTGCCACATTCTCAAGCCTCGCCAACCGAATACCCTCGCTTGCGGTGGTGGCGACCGGGATGACGCTGGTCCTGATCATAGGCGGCATCGACCTGTCTGTTGGTTCGGTCCTTGGCCTCTGCGGATCGGTGATGGGAGTTGCGCTGGTGAATGCTCACCTCCCCTGTTGGGTCGCCACGCTCCTTGCACTTGGCATCGGTCTGGTCGCGGGAACGCTCAACGGCGTCATTAGCGTCTTTTTCCGGATTCCCTCCTTCATCGTGACGCTGGGGATGCTGGAAATCGCCCGGGGGCTTGCCTATCTGTCCACAAACTCGCAGACAAAATATATTGGCAGCCCCGTGGAACCGATGTCGGCCCCGATTCCAGGGTTGGGGATTTCACCTGCATTCCTGATGGCATTGTTTGTTATCATCTGCAGTCAGGTCGCCTTGTCCCGCACGGTGTTCGGACGCCATCTGGTTGCGATCGGCACCAACGAAGAGGCCGTGCGTCTTGCGGGAATCAACCCAAAACCGGCCAAGATTGCTGTGTTTGCCCTGCTCGGATTACTGAGTGGATTGGGGGGAGTTTTCCATACCTCCCGACTCGGATCCTCAGACCCCAACGCCGGCATGGGACTGGAACTCTCAGCGATTGCAGCCGTTGTGATCGGTGGAACAAGCCTCATGGGAGGACGCGGGTCCGTCGTAAGAACCTTTTTTGGTGTGCTCATCATCGCCACCCTTGAGGCTGGACTCGCACAGGTGGGAGCTTCCGAACCGACCAAACGTGTCATCACAGGCATCGTCATCGTGGGCGCAGTGATCCTCGATGCCTGGCGGCACAACCTGAATGCCCGCGGCTTCCGCTCTTTGGGAAAACGAACAAATCCGTAACCTCGAACATCCTCCCGACGTCAATACCATACCGGGAATTCGGAACTCCATGAGGCCCCCAACAATGCCGACACATAGCCTGCCGGAAAAACAGGGCAAATCCAAGGCAGTTGGCCGGATGGAACCGAAACTCCGGGACTTGATTGCCCCACGGTCGGACTCAACCGTTCACGAACCGATCCGGCTCACCCGTTGACCTTCCTTGATTCGGTTCCCCGGGTAGATGATCACTTCATCCCCCTCTTTCACCCCCTCAAGGACCTGGACTTCGGCGCCACTGGAATGCCCCACCTTCACTTGCCGCAGTCGCGCCCGGCTTCCCTCCACGAGGAACACCCCGGCAGAGTTGCCTATGTGGAAGAGCGCCCCGGAGGGAATCTTCATTCCCCGCTCGGTTTCCCATGTGATCACGCGGGCGTCCACACGAAAATTATCCCCAAGTGTCGGGCGTTGCTCAGGGGGAGTGGTCAGATCCGCAACCAACCGAACCCGTTGCTCTTCGACACCCAAAGCCGAAATCTTGGTGAAGGCGGCCGGTTCCACCAGGCGAACCGTTCCTTGCAGTGGCCCTGTCCCGCCCCACTGTTCAAATTCAATCCGGGTCCCCGGCAGGATGGAGGCCCCATCCCGCGACAGAACCTCCACAACCACTTCCAAATCGGTGGGATCACCGATCTCCAGCAGGGGTGTTCCTGAACTCACCACCCGCGAGTTTTCCTCAAAAACACGTAAGACCCGGCCGGAGGCGGGTGCCCTGACTTCAACTGGAGCCACAACTCTCGCAGGAAACCGGCTGAACTCTATCAGTTCCGCATCAATCTGGCGCAGTGCACCCTCCCCTGCTTTCAACTCCTCTGCTGCCGAAGCCTCAGCCAGCCGGGCCCGTTCCAGATCCTGAATCGAAATGGTTTGCTGCTGGAAGAGACCCTCCAGTCTTTTAAGCTCCCGGGCAGCAAAATCGTGGGATGCCCTGTATTTTCCCACACTTGCCGACGCAGCGTCACGCCGAGCCTCGGCCATGCCACGGGATCGGGCATCGAGCACGGGGGGAGTGACGGGATCAATCGTGGCTACCACCGTCTCGTTGGAAAGAACCACCGCACCCGGCTTGAGCGGGAACCGGCGCAACTGGCCACCCACCGGGGCACTGACAGTATAGCGCTGCCGGATGCGCGTCTTGCCCTCCTCGCTGACAACGGTGCGGAGTGGGCCCATGCTGACGGAGGCAATCTCCGCAGGAACGGGCCGGGGCCAAAGACCCGCCGTGATGAGGACGACCACACCGGCCAGTCCGACATAGGGCAGACAACGACGAAGCATCGACCCTGCTGACCCGGCCCGCCGGGCCCCCTTGGCCTCAATGGATGTTGAACTCAAATTCTCTTTCATCTCAGGTCTATCTACTCCGGCGCCTTCAAAGCGCCCACAAGATCAAGTTGACTCAATTTGCGTAAAACGACGAGCGCAGAGACGCTTGATGCCACCAGAACCACAAGCACCGCAAACGCGTAGTTGGATGCCGTAAGCACCAGCGGCAACCTCACGGTCTCGGTGTTCACTGCCCGCATGATCCCGGCCGCAAAGCCTGTTCCCAGCAGCAACCCAACCGGGACCGCCAGCACAGCCAGAATCACCAGTTCAGTGATCAGCACCGCCCCCACCTCCCGTTGCGAAAAGCCGACCACACGCAGTGTTGCCAGCTCCCGGGCCCGCTCCGCGAGCGAGATGCGGGCATTGTTATAAACCACCCCAAATGCGACGACAATCGCGAATACCATGTAGATTTTCTGGATCAAGCCGATACTCGCCGCCGTGGTTTCCCGAAAATTGTTTCTAAGCGAATTCTTCACCGCCACCCAGGCCACACGGGGAATGTCCTTCAACGCGCGCAAAAACCGTCCGCGTTCCCGGTCATCCACACGGAAGGAGGCGCCCGTGATCACATCCCCCTCCCCAAGCAAGCGGTTGACGGCGTGAATATCCATGTAGGCGGCCATGCCTGCAAAGTCTTCGGCCAGACCGACCAGCCGCACCAATCGGGTGGGCCGCCTCCCCTCAAGCACTTCCACCTCGAGATCATCCCCCACGCGGGCACCAAGAACCTCCGCAAGTTTGGCCGAGACAACCATTCCACTCTCAGGCAGGGAGATAGGCAGGGAGAACCGGTCCACCACACGGGTGTGCAACCCGGATGGGAGTATCCCCTGTATGCCCAACTGCCTGCGCTGATGCCCGAAACGGATCCGGACAAATGCCGCCCGGGTCGGCTCCACCATCACCACACCTGGAAGGCGCCGGAAAAGATTCACGATCTGCGAACTGCCCGGCTCAACAAGGCCGATCCCCAGATCCTGACGCTGCACGACATCCCATTGGAAATCCAGCACCTGATCCACTCCATCGCGGAAGGCATTCGGCACGATCAGAATGCCCGTGGCCAGTGCGAGTCCCGCAACGGTGAAAACTGCCTGAAACGGCCTGCGCTCCAGATTCCTGATCGCAATCCTGAAGGTATGGGAAAACACCCGGGCAACCCCGGTCCGCTCCAGCAAGGACGGGCGGTAGTTTGCCGGTGGCTCCGGTCGCATCGCCTCAGCAGGGGGCAGTTTCGCCGCCCGGCGCACCGCACTGTATACCCCGGCCGTTGCAGCGAAGGTGCAGACCACGAGCGCAAGGGGAAAGGCGGTCTGGTCGAGCCTGAACGAAAGGTCTGGAAAGCGAAAAAAACGGTGATACATCTCCACCAGTTGATGCCCCAGCACAACACCCCCCCCTGCCCCCATTACTGTGCCCCCCACGACCATCACGAGGCCGAACTTCAAATAATGGATCACAATCTGGCTGTTGCGAAAGCCAAAGGCTTTCAACACCGCTATCTGCTCCCTCTGTAACGCCAGCAACCGGGTCAGCACTGCGTTTGTCATGAAGGCCGCCACACTTAGAAACACGAGCGGAAATCCAATAGAGAGCGTCTTCAGAATCCTGATTTCGTCCGAAACACGAATGTGGGAGGGGTGGTCTTCGCGACCGTAGGCGCCGCGGCCGCCATAGGGTCTCAACAATTCATCCAGGGCGCTGATCACCGGCCGCTCGGATGCCCCGGGTGCAAGACTGATCGAGATGTGGTTGAATCCCCCGTAAATATCAAATGCGGCTGACAGGTCCCGGTAGAGCATCCAAAAAGTTCCATAGGTCCGGTTGTCCGGAAGGGCCGCTCCGGGACGTGACTCAAAAATATATTCCGGCGATAGGACGATCCCGGCGATCCTCATCACCTGCCTGCGGCCGTTTAGAAGCATGGTGATGCAGTCACCGGGATGCAACTGGTTGGCATCTGCAAAAGCTTCACCAACAAGCACCTCATGCGATGCTCCCGGGGTGAGCCACCGACCTGCGCGGAGAAAGAGCCTGTTGAGTGCGGGCTCCTCAAAATCAGGGAGGGATCGGACCATGCCGCTGGCAGGCTCATCCATGTTGGGCATATCCAGAGTGGTCTGGACCGCCAAATCCGGCTGCACCGTCGCCACACCCGGGATTTCCGCAATTCGCGCCACGAGGGAATTGGGTGCGCGCTTTAGGTAGGCAAAGACATCGGCAAAGCGGTTCTCCTCGTAATAGACCTGCCGCGTTGTGTCGAGGGAGTGAATCAGGCTGCGGGCCATGATCATCATCGCCAAACCACACGCCATGACGAGGGCAACTGCCACGGCCTGCCCCTTCAACCGGCGCAGATCCCTTAGCAATTTTCTATCCAGATGGGAAATCATCACCACTTGAGCGAACTCGCCGGAGCCCGCTCCGGATTTTCATGGATGTGATGCACACGCCCGTCCGAAAAGTGGATCACCCGGTCAGCCATATCCGCCATGATGGCATTGTGTGTGATGATCACCGTGAGCGTCCCCAACTCCCGGTTGACCCGTTGAATGGCCTCCAGAACGACAATTCCGGTACGCACATCCAGGGCTCCCGTTGGCTCATCGCACAACAGAACCTCGGGACGCTTGGCGATAGCCCGGGCGATCGCGACCCTTTGCTGCTCACCACCGGACAATTGCGCCGGGAAATGATCCAGCCGTGCACCCAGGTTGACCATTTCAAGGGCAGTCTCCGGAGGCATTGGATCGCGGGCGATCTCCGTGATCAACCCCACGTTCTCAAGAGCAGTCAGGCTGGGAATCAAATTGTAAAACTGGAAAATAAACCCCACCCGGTCCCTCCGGTATTGCGTCAACTCGGCCTCACTGGCATCGGACAAATCAAAATCGCGATATCTCAACTGACCAGCTGTTGGCACGTCCAGACCTCCAAGATTGTTAAGCAGCGTAGTCTTCCCACTCCCGGAAGGCCCCAGCAACACAACCAACTCCCCTTCAAAGAGATCAAGATCCACCCCGGCAAGGGCCTGCACCTCCGCATCTCCCATGCCATAGATCTTGGTTAATCCCCGCACCTCGAAGATGGGGTTTCGCGCACCTGCCCCAACTGTGGAAGAAACTGGAAGGTTCACGACCATATCAACTCGGATGGATATCGATCCTGCGCATCATTTGAAATCCGCAGGGCATGATCTTCCAGCGTGATGTCGCTATGGACAGCAAGCTGATCAACCAGAACTTGTCCCGCCTGCCATGATGGCTCTTGCACTTCATGCCGGTAGCATACCTGAAGCTTGAATGGTCCGCCATACTGGATCCGCCTGAGCCAGGACCCGTCGCCCCCCGGCAACCGATGCGGTCGAAATGGGATGCCCTGAGGAAGAACGGGGTTGTTTCCTGCCCGATCCATCCCATCGGGCTTTCCCGCCGTGGAAGATGCGTCTATCTTGTCCCCCGTGATAAGTATTGGCTCACAGCTTGATGCGCTGCCCGCGCTGCAGCAGATGGCAGTGCCTGACCTGTGGCAGCAACAGGCGGTCGCCGCGCTCCGTGCCGGTCAGGACGTCGTCGTCCAGGCCCCCACCGGCGCGGGGAAGACGCTTGTTTTTGAGCTGTGGTCCAATCAGGGGAAAAACAGGGGCCAGGCGATCTATACTGTTCCAACCCGGGCACTAGCAAATGACAAGCTGGCGGAATGGCGTGCCCGGGGTTGGAATGTGGGGATTGCGACCGGGGATCTGGCAGAGAATCTGGACGCTCCTGTTCTGGTGGCAACACTTGAAACTCAAAAGAACCGCCTGATTTGCGGAGACGGCCCATCACTCCTTGTCGTTGATGAATATCAGATGATCAGCGATCAGGATCGGGGCTTGAACTATGAGTTGGCCATCGCCATGGCTCCGGCGCACACGCAGTTGCTGCTCCTGAGCGGCAGCGTGGCCAATCCGCAGGATGTCGTTCACTGGTTGCAACGCCTTGGACGTTCCGCTGTGCTGATCCGCCACGACATCCGCCCCGTGCCTCTTGAGGAGGTCCATGCGAGCACCCTGAACTACCACCTTCCTTCCGAGATCCGTGGCTACTGGCCCCGGCTCGTCGCCAAAGCCCTGGCTGAGGATCTGGGCCCGGTCCTGATTTTTGCCCCGCGCCGTCACGCAGCCGAAGTCATGGCAGGCGAATTATCCCGCCAGCTCCCCAATCCGAACCCTCTACAACTGACACCCGAACAGCGGGCGATCGCCGGGGAGAGTCTCACACGCTTGCTCAAGGCCCGCGTGGCATACCACCACAGCGGATTAAGCTATGGTGCCCGGGCTGGAGTGATCGAACCACTCGCCAAAGCGGGGCAGCTCCGAGTCGTGGTCGCAACGATGGGGCTGGCGGCTGGCATCAATTTCTCGTTGCGCAGCGTCGCGCTCGCGGGAGAATCCTACCGCCGGGAGGAGGCCGAGCAATTGTTGCGGGCTGATGAATTGATGCAGATGTTCGGCCGCGCTGGACGCCGTGGACTGGATGAGACCGGTTTCGTCCTGATCACCGCCAATGAACTGCGCCTGCTGGATGGCCATCCCGGCCACCTCACCCGCAGTCGCGCTGTGGATTGGGCTGCCCTCCTGGGCATCATGCGCGTGGCGGCGGAAAGCGGGAAAGACCCTTTCCGGGAGGCGGTTCAGGCTCAGGATCGCCTTTTCACCACCAAACCGATCGTGTTGGGAATCGAAGAGTCGTTGAAGCACCCTGACACTCCCTGCAACCTGCGCACCGACTCAGAGCGCGCCCGCCACGTTCGAAAACGCTATTTGGAAATGCTCAACAGCCGGGGCGAATGGGAACCACTGTGCGAGCAACATCCCCGACCTCTGGGGGAGATTCTAACCCCTGCCACACAACAAACTCCGGATACCAGGGCCCTGGATGCCCCCCCTCCCTCGCTTGTTGCCGCGCTCGGTTCTGCTTCGGCCGTGGAGAAGGTTGGTCAGGGGGTTCTTTGCGTCCTTTCCCAGGAAAATGGCATCACGATTCATGGCCGGGCATCCACCGTGGCCGATCGGTTGGAGGGAGGGAAGGTTCTGCTCGCCAAATGGGTTCGGCGCCTCACGAACTGGAGTGGGCGTCAGGTCCCGGATCAGGTCTGGCTGGAGTCACTTCGTCCCCTGGTGATAGAAAAACTCGCCCAAAACAAAACTCCTGTGGTCAGGTTTGCAGAGGAAGGTCAGCGGATTCTAGCCATTACAAGCATCGCAGACCTGACACTCCGCGTCCCGGTGGATCGGCACGGTGTGGCCATCTGGAAACCCATCCAACGGGATGTGATTCCGTCGGATTGCGCCCGCTGCGAGCGGATCGCGGTATGCGCCGCCTTGCCGACATCCACCGGCGTGGCCCTGCTGTGGAGGCGGTTGGGACTCATCGATGTCACCGGAGTGCCGACACGCAGGGGCACGCTTGTCAGTTTTTTCTCCCAAGGTGATGGGCTAGCCCTTGCCGCTGCGCTGGAGGACGATTCCTACCAGCTTGAGGAACTGGTTTACGATATTGCAAACCTCGATGGAGGGTTTCGTTTTTGCGGGGATGAAAACCGGTGGGGTGGGCGCCTGGCCGAGACATGCCATCGATCCTACGGCCTCCAGAGTGTTCCGGGCTATCTGGAGAACGGTGTGCCTCCCAAATATGGAGCCGGGGCCGAAGTCATCGTCGCCGCGGTTCACAAGGACCCGGCCGCGAAACACGCCTGGATATCGGAGCGCCTGGGGCCCGGGGATATTGACCGGGCAATCATAGAATGGCGCAGCCTCCTGCGCCAGATCGCCCATGCCCCCCAGCTATTGTGGGAGCGCTGGCAACGGCTCCAGCAACTGGCAAAAAGCATGCTCAACGAGACGGAGTCCCCCACATTGACCACCCTCCCGCCTCTCGACTACACCCAAACCCGCCGAGTCGATCACCGACTCATCCTTCGCCGACATTGATTCGAAGGTCTTGAGTCGGTAATCCCTGGCCTTCCAGACTTAGCTCCCCTTCAGATCGTAACAGAGGAGTATGTCCTGATCCCGGATGTAAAGCTTGCCGTTGGAAACCACCGGATGCGGCCAGTAGTTCTTCCCGCTGGCGTCAGGTGGGTTGAACTTCCCCAACTCCTTGTAGCCATCCGGGCTGGCAGCGATGAGCGCAATGGTTCCAGCCTTGTCCTCCTGCCGGATAATGAAGTTTCCATCCACACAGAGGATGGCACCTTTGCCCACGGACTTGTCCTGCCACCGGGCCTCACCGGTCTGCAAATTCTGGCAGGTCCAGCCTTTGCCATCGCCGTATCCGTAAACCGAGTCGCCGACAATGACCACGCCGCCATGATGATTCTGGAGCACCTTGTTTTCATAGACCTGCTCGGCGGTAAATTGGCCGTTGGCATTGCTGATCTTGAACAGGTTGCAGCCTGTGCCATAGCCGGATGACACATACACCAGGTTCCCCTTGCAAACCGGGGTCGGAATCACAGCCGTCTTACCCTTGCGAACCGCCTTCCAAAGCAGCTTGCCATCAACTCCCACCCCCACAACGTTCTCAGCGGTCAGCTGCACGTATTGTGCCACCCCGCCGATCTCGGTCTTGATCAACGAACTGTAGTGGGCCGAATCGGTAAAGTCTTTCGTACGCCATACCTCGGCACCTGTCGTCTTGTCCAGTGCCACAATCGCCCCGCCAGATCCGCCGGGCGTCAAAATCAGGTTCTTTCCATCCACCAGCGGGGACTCAGAAAACCCCCACTCGGGCCTTGAGCTTCCAAAATCCTTGGTGAACTCCTTGCGCCACTTCTCCTTTCCATCAACTGCGGAGAGGCAGACCAGGGTCCCCCACTGATCCACAGAGAAAACCATCCCACCCTCCACCGTCGGTGTCGCACGAGGGCCGGCAAAACCACCCCAACCCGGAGCACCTGATTTCCCAACTTTCGTGGCCCAAAGCTCCTTCCCATCCTCCGCGTTCAGCGCGATGATAAAGCTGGATTCCCCCCTGTCTCCCGCCGTGAACAACTGCTTCCCCGAAGTAGAGACTGTCGAGTAGCCCAGTCCCAAACCGGCGGACTTCCATGCCAGCTTCGGCCCGCCTTCCGGCCAACTCTTCAGCAACCCGGTTTCGCTCGAAATACCATCCCGGTTAGGCCCCCTCCACTGGGTCCAATCCGCAGCCACAACCGACATGAAACCGGACACCATCACGGCGGCGGTCACTGATGTTTTGATCAAACTCACGCTTCTCATAATAATGCACAATCATTCAAAAAGCCCTCCTCAAACGCAAACATTATCGTCTACTTCACCCCAAAATCGGTCTCTTGTTCCCGGTTCGTAACTACTGCACCGACGGGTTCAAAGCAGGATGGCAAACGAACTGGAAAATGGATACCGTCCTTGAAGGCATGACAACCGCACGCTCCGACAATCGGTCACCCGACGACCCTCCCCGCGTATGCGGGAAACCGCCCCAATCTGCCCCAAAATCCCTGAGGGGACCCTTCGGGCTCCTGATTCTTGCGTTCATTGTGATTGGGTGTTCAACTTGGGCGGTTCAATCCGCCTCACTTTCTTCTGCTCCTCAGTCAACTCTTCCTCAACCCGGCCCGGCTGTCAAATCCCTCGCGGCACCAGGCAATCGTGACAGTTCCGGCAGGTTGGCTGACAAGGGATCACCCGGCACGAAGGCCTTCGCAAGAATTCTGCCACTCGACGACGGCTTTCGAGGAATCTGGTATTACAACCAGCCGACTGGGGATGAATACAAATATAAATACAGCGGTGGATTTGCCACCTACCCCTACCAGCAGGGACCTATCGCCATCTACTCCAGGACCGTAAACAAAACGTTCTTTGTCTATGGAGGCACCACCGCACATTCCGCAGCAGACAGGCAGGAACTCCTCCACATGATCTCCTGTTACGATCACACGACGGGGATGGTCTCCCGGCCACGAATTCTTCTCAACAAGCACACCTCCGATGCGCATGATAACCCGACCTTGCAGATTGATGACCTTGGCCACCTGTGGATCTTTTCCTCCTCCCACGGCACCGGCCGCCCATCCTACATCCACCGGAGCGTGAAACCCTGGTCCATTGATGAGTTCGAATGTGTGCAGGAGACCAACTTTTCCTATTCCCAACCCTGGCACATACCAGGCCAGGGATTCCTATTCCTCCACACCCGCTATGACGGCGGCAAGTCCTCGGGTATCAATGCCGCCCGATGCCTGTTTTGGACGACCAGCACCGATGGCCGACACTGGAGCGATCCCCAACTGCTCGCTGGAATTGACGCCGGGGATTATCAGATCAGTTGGGGGTCTGGCAAACGGGTTGCGACTGTTTTCGATTTCCACCCCAGCCCCATCGGCCTGAACGCCCGGGCAAACCTTTACTATTTGGAAACCAGTGACTTGGGCCAATCCTGGCGCAATGTGCAGGGCCAATCCGTTTCCCCGCCCCTCACAAATACGAGCAACCCTGCTCTTGTGCTGGACACGCGTAATGAAGGGCTGTTGTCCTATCTCTGCGACGTCAATTTTGATGCCCAGGGAAGGCCTGTCATCCTCTTTCTGACGAGCAAAGGGTTTGAACCCGGCCCTGCAAACGGCCCTCGCCAGTGGCAAACCCTCCATTGGAACGGTTCAGACTGGGTCCGGCGCCCGTTCACCACATCCGGAAACAACTACGACCACGGGTCGCTCTATATCGAGCCGGACGGGTTGTGGCGCATCATCGCTCCGACGGAATCCGGGGCACAGCCGTTCAACCCCGGTGGTAATATGGTCATGTGGACCAGTGGTGATCAGGGCCGGACATGGAAGAAGGTCAAACAACTCACGACTGACACCCGGCGAAACCACACGTTCGCCCGGCGTCCCCTGAATGCCCACCCTGATTTTTATGCCCTCTGGGCTGATGGCAATGCCCGCCAACCCTCAGAATCCAGCCTTTACTTCACAAATCAGCGAGGGGACCACGTCTGGCGACTTCCCGCAAAAACTTCCACCGATCTCACCCGTCCGGAAATCGCCTTCTGACGGGACATCCCGGAACTACAACCTGATTGGATTGCTGATCTCGCCCGGAGCGATGTGGCTCAATCCCCTCATTCCCGGTCCCGCGAAAAAACTACCGCACATTGGGAAAAATGTCTGGAATTATTCTCCTTCTTGTGGCGTCATCCCAACCATGAACAAAGCACCCAATCGAACGGGTTGGTCCAGACGCCAATTCCTTACCACCACCGCACTTGCGATCGCAGCACCCAACTTCATCCCTGCCCGCGCCCTCGGCCGCGATGGCCACACGCCCCCCTCTGAGAGGATTACCATGGGTGTTCTGGGCTGGGGTATGATGGGACCAGGCAACACGGATGCTTTCCTGGGGCAAAAGGATTGTCAGGTGGTTGCCGCCTGCGACCTCGACAAAAAACATCTGGAACAGGCTCTAAACACAATCAACGGCCACTACAAGAACAAGGATTGCAAACCTTACGATGACTTCCGCGACATGATGGCCCGGAAGGATATCGACGCGGTGATGCTGGCTGTTCCCGACCATTGGCATGCGCTGGCAGCCGTCACGGCAGCCAAAAACAAAAAGGATATTTACGGGGAAAAACCACTCGCCCGCACCATTGCCGAGCAGCAGGCAATCGTCCACGCGGTGCAGAAGAACAAGCGCATCTGGCAGACCGGTTCCTGGCAGCGCTCGCAGGGTCCTTTCCGCAAGGCGGCTGAGATCGTGAGGAACGGATTGATAGGAAAATTGACCCGGGTTGAGGTCGGCCTGCCCTCCGGACACCATGACTTCGCGAGAACCAAGGACAAAATGTCCGTCACCGCCCCTCCCGCACACTTGAACTACGACTTCTGGATCGGTCCCTCCCAGATGGAACCTTATATCGAAGGCCGCATCCACATGAACTGGCGCTGGAACTACAACATCGGCGGCGGGCAGCTACTGGACTGGATCGGTCACCACGGCGACATCGCCCACTGGGGCATGAATGCCGACAACTCCGGCCCCTATGAGATCAGTGCGGAGGGTGATTTCCCGCCAAGGGACGCCGTGTGGAATACCTGCACCAAATACAAGTCCATTCTGAAATATCCCAACGATGTCACCATGATCATCGCAGGCGGCCACGGTGATATCCGGAGTGGGACCAAATGGATCGGGACAGATGGCTGGGTATGGGTGGATCGAGGCGGTTTCGATGCATCGAATCCTGATTGGTTCGCTCAAATTCCAGCGGACAAGCAAAAGGTGCATCTCTACGCCTCCGATAATCACCACCGGAACTTTCTCGACTGCGTGAAGAGCCGAAAACCCACCATCACCCCTGTGGAAACCGCCCACCACTCGGCAATCCCGGGCCATCTGAGCCTGATTTCCCTCCTTGTGGGTCGCCCCATCAAATGGAACGCTAAGAAGGAAGTGATTCTTGGTGATGAAGCAGCCTCCAAACTCCTCACCCGCCCCTATCGCAGCCCCTGGAAACTCCCGTAACCGGGGATTGGGAGACTGAGGCGCGAGCCCTATAATCCAAACAGGACTTCGCCAACGGGCGGCCCACAAGGCCGCCCGTTGCTGCTTCGGTTGCTTGCATCACCTCTGTTGACCGACTCGAGGCCGTTCTGCGACGCGTATGCGCTCCCGGCAGTCGCGCAACAAGCGGACTCACCCCCGTGGCGAGTCAAGGAGCAGCGAGATAGACTGCAATCCGTTTGCCGGGGCTCCGATGTCGGGCTTGCAAGCCCCCTGTTGCAGATGTGTCGATCGTCGAGGACTCTGATCGGGGTCACCCCCCCCCATCGATCCCGCTCCAACCTGTCGACAGCCATCTGAATGCCGTAACCGACGAGCCCGAGACCCACGCCAAACCTGCTCAATTCTTTCATCAATTGGCACTTATCCAGATAAGTAGAACCTAATTTATGATTGACACACGACCTGCAGCCCCTATTTTAAAGTTAAGCTTCGAATTAGACGTAGTTACCTCGACAGTTGCGCGAACGGCCGGAAGCTGCACCTGATCGGACGTCTTTATTGGCGGGGTGGTCACCCTGTCCGAACATGTGGCGTAAAATTGGGAATGACTATTATGAATACTATTGGGGAACGGGTTATTGTTTCTGGGCACAGGAACCAATCAGGAGGTTCCATCTCTTTGCTCCTGTCGGTTCTATTACTGGTTTGCTCGATGGCCTCGCTTTCCCGAGCCCAGACAGTCTCCTGGGATGGAGGTGGTGGTGATCTCAACTGGAACAACCCTCAGAATTGGAGCGGCAAGGCATTGCCCGGGAACTCGGATGACGTGGTCATCAATGTGCCGCCCAACGTGACGGTCGTCTGTCCAAACGGTGCGATCATCCGAAGCATGCAATGCACTGGCAGCTTTTCCCTGGCGGGTGGAACTTTCACGCTCACCGGCGGCTCCTCGATGATCGCCGGCGATCTCTTGACATCCCCCGGCACCAGTATCAGTGCAAACGGAACGGGTGTGACCTTCGTTGCCAACGGCACTGCACTGACTTCCGGATCATCCCTTTATGCATCCGCCGGGGCCGTGATTGAACTCCCGGGGGTTCGGCAGGCCACATTTGGCAGCAGTGCCTCCTGGCAGGCTGATGGTTCAGGCAGCCGGATCGTGCTGTCCGGGCTGACCAACCTCACATCCTCGGTGTCGGAGTGGGTTCGATTCAGAACGACCGGCGGCGGGCGGCTGGAGATGATGAATCTGGCAAACATCACTGACGGCTATGTTGACATTTACGCTGACGGAGATGACACCCTCGTGGACTTGTCCTCGCTGCAAACCTACCAACCGGTGGTCGGTTACATGAGATTGCAGGCCTATAACAACTCAACCATTCGGGTTTCAAGGTTATCCGACGGCCGCGCCGTGCAGGTGGATCGCCGTGCAGGTGGCGACATCCCGATCGCTCAGTTCTTCCGACTGAATGGTTTCACCCAGGTGGGCGGATCGGCCAGTCTGGCTGGACTGACGAATCTGGACTTCACCGTTGGCTTGTATGCGTCTGAAGGTGCAGTGGTGGAACTGCCCAAAGTCGCGGAGGCAACCTGCAGCGCCGGTACAACGTGGCAAGCCGATGGGGTGGGCAGCAGGTTGGTATTCGCCGGTTTGACGAATCTGACATCCTCATCCTCGGGATGGCTTTACCTCAGAACCTACGGCGGGGGACGTCTGGATCTGGGCAGGATTTCACGCATCACGGATGGCTATGTGGATGTCTATGCGGACGGCGATGGAAGTGTGGTGGATCTCTCAGTGCTGGCAACTTATCAACCCGGCGTGGGCTACAGCAGCCTGCGGGCAAACAACAACGGAACGATCCTGGTGCCGAATTTGTTGGATGGCCGTTCCATCCAAGTGGACCGCACGTCTGGAGGCAGCATCCCTGTTTCACAGTTCTTGAGGCTGGCCGGATTCAGTCAGTCAGGTGGTTCTGCCAGCCTCACCGGGTTGACGAACCTCGATTTCACGACTCGCCTGATTGCTTCTGCTGGTGCCCTGGTGGATGTCCCAGGAGTCCGTCAGGCTGTATGCGGTGCGCCAACAACCTGGCAGGCGGAAGGATCCGGCAGCCGCCTCGTGCTGAACGGTTTGACCAACCTGACTGGCTTCAATTGGGAATGGGTTCGCCTCAGGGCCTTCAGCGGGGGCCAACTGGTCATGAGTAATCTGGTCAGCATCACTGATGGCCATTTTGAGGCGTATGCCGATGGCGACAACAGCATCGTCGATCTATCCTCCCTCCAAACTTATCAACCCACCACCGGCATCATGAGCCTTCTCGCCTACAACAATGGTGCCGTTCTGGTGCCAAAGTTGTCGGATGGTCGATCCGTGCAGGTCGATCGCCGGGCTGGTGGGAATATCCCGGTTGCCCAGTTCTTCCGCCTGAACGGATTCACTCAGGCGGGTGGATCTGCCATCCTGAGTGGCCTGACAAATCTGGACAGCACCGCACGACTGTTTGCAATCGCAGGTGCTGTGGTGGCGGTGCCGGGAGTCGGTCAGGCTGCTTGCAGTGTTCCGACGACCTGGCAGGCGGAGGGATCCGGCAGCCGCCTGGTTCTGAACGGTTTGACCAACCTGACTGGCTTCAACTGGGAATGGGTTCGCCTCAGGGCCTTCAGCGGTGGGCAACTGGTCATGAGCAATCTGGTGAGCATAGCCGATGGCTATTTTGAGGTTTATGCCGATGGCGACAACAGCATCGTCGATCTGTCCTCCCTCCAATCTTATCAACCCAGCAACGGTTACATGAGCCTGCTCGCCTACAACAACGGTGCCGTTCTGGTGCCAAAGTTGTCGGATGGTCGCTCCGTGCAGGTCGATCGCCGGGCTGGAGGTAGCATTCCGGTCGCTCAGTTCTTCCGCCTGAACGGGTTTACCCAGTCCGGTGGCTCTGCCAGCCTGAGCAGCCTG
>CAIWMU010000148.1 GCA_903913865.1 uncultured Verrucomicrobia subdivision 3 bacterium | reverse complement strand
TCTACGGACTATCCGTTCACTTCCAGTTGCTCTCCACAAGCCATCACTGACCTGCAGTTACTTTCAGTTATTAGCGGGAAGCACCGCTAAAGAGGGACTTCCACCCTCCTGTTCAAGTGCGCTCCCAGACGCACCCAGCCTGCGCCAATCCGGCGCATAAAAGGCCCGCACCCACGATGCCATGTAATGTTCTTTTCATTGTTCTTGTCTTGCTGTGTATGTTTACTGCGTTTATTTCTCGGTTTCAGACAGATTACCTGTTGCCTGCCGGCTCAACTGGATTGCCAGACCACACGTTTGGCGCAAAATCATGAAGATATCGCCACTGTATTTAGTCTACTGTTTCTTTGGTATCTGTTTCCTTATGGTTACGGTTTAGACTTCAGGTATCTGTGCCCTTGGATTCCAGAGCAGGTTTGAGTAAGAGAACCCGGTGCAGGGTAGCTGCAGCAGTTCATATGCAAACACCTCTCACCAGAAAACGAGAATCAGTCTGCGCCCCTTGCGGAGGTTATGCAAGAGAAACTTCAAAAAACTCAAAATATCGTAAAAAAACCTGATATTGGGCTTTGGACGCTGGAAAGGCCCCTGCTTCCGGGCTCACAGATCCCTGGCAACCCGCCGGAAATGGTAGCCCAGGATGGCCAGTTCCATCGCTTTGGGGAACTGGCGCGGGCGCCTGATCAGGGAACCGATGAACAACCGCCAGTAGGCGATACGCCCCCGGTGCCATATTCCCAGCAACCATAATGACTTGATGAATGCTTCAACATCCGTCCTTGAAAGCCGAAGGCGGGGGCCCTTGGGCTTTTGCTGGCTCAGGAAGGTGCGGATGCGGGCGTAGTAATGGCGCGGCTCATAGAGTCGCTTCATGAGGTCGCGATATCCATCAATGAGGAACTCACGACTCAGTTTTGGCCGGAAATTCATGCTGGCCTCGGTGTTGTTGCCGGTGGTGACCGACTCCAGACGCCCCTCCAGGGTCAGGCGGCGATGGAGCCGCGTGCCCGGCAGTGCAATCAGGAGGCCCACCATGGCGGTGACCACCCCTGAGCGTTGGATGAACTCGAACTGCCGTTTGAAAATATCCTTCCCGTCATGATCAAACCCGACAATGAATCCCCCCATGACCTCAAATCCCGCTCTTTGCAGAATTTGTATCGTTTCAACGAGGTCCCGGTGGCAGTTCTGGAGTTTGCGGCATTCCTCAAGACTCGAAACTGAGGGGGTCTCGATGCCGACAAAGACCTTCTTGAACCCGGCCCGCACCATCAGATCGCACAGTTCCGGATCATCCGCCAGATTCGCGGAGGCCTCCGTCAGAAATCCCATCGCAGCCCGGGTGCGGGTCCTCCATTCGATCACGGCCCGCAACAACTCCTTCGCATGACCCTTGTTGCCAATGAAATTGTCGTCCACGACGAACACCATGTCCTTCCATCCCCGGAGCCGCAGCTGTTCGAGTTCCGCCACCAGTTGGGATGGGGTCTTTGTGCGGGGTACCCGCCCGTTGAGCCCGGGGATGTCGCAAAACTCGCAATCGAAGGGGCACCCGCGCGAAAACTGGACCGCCATCGTCGCATAATGGCGCAGATTGATGAGGTCCCAGCGGGGAATCGGCGAGCGTGTGATGTCCGGCCAGCCTGGGGCTGTGTAGGTGTGGGCAAGGGTTCCAGCACGCAAATCCTCGATGATCCGGGGCATGATTTCCTCAGCCTCCCCCAGAACGAAGTGCTTGATGGTCGGATAATCCTCCCTGCCTGTGGAAAAGAGGGGCCCGCCCGCAAGAACGGTTTTCCCCAGCTGAGCACAGCGGTCGGCCAGACCGGCGACCGCCTCCTTGTGTACGATCATGGCGCTGATCATCACATAATCGGCCAACTGGATTTCAGCATCGGTCAGAGGTTCCACATTCATGTCCACCAGGCGCAAATCCCACTCCGGGGGCAGGAGTGCTGCGAGGGTGAGCAATCCCAACGGAGGGAGGCTGGACCGCTTACTGACAAACCGCAAAACATGCTTGAAGCTCCAGAACGTCCCCGGAGTTGACGGGTAAACCAGCAGAATCCTCATACAAAGGAACTCTGCGCCGATTCAGGCCGGATGTCCAATGTGTTCCGAAGGGACGGTTTGGGGGTGATTATCGCTGTGCAGGGTTTGGAATGCCGCCGGTGTTCGAGGGACAGGGATCCTGTCGAACATCCCACCGGAAAACCGGTCCCGCGATGGATGTTTCCCCCCATGCGCCCTGGCTCGCGGCTCACAGCAAACCGGTCCCGCACGGAACCTCGGCACCCATTCGGACTGCCCCCTCCCGGCACCCCGGAGGGTGTGCAAGCTTTTAGCCCGGGGTTGAGCGAAGCGACACCCCGGGACACGTCGGAATATCCACCCGGACCCCGGATGGGGTCCCAGAACCCGGAAACACACCGGGCCACCGGCAAAAACCGGTCGAGTAGGTGCAGATCCTCAATTCTTATGTGCCCGATGCAGACCGCACTTTACAAAAAGTGACCGGACTGCCCCCTCCCGGCACCCCGGAGGGTGTGCAAGCTTTTAGCCCGGGGTTGAGCGAAGCGACACCCCGGGATATGTCGGAAGAGCGACCCGGACCCCGGATGGGGTCCCAGAACCCGGAAACACACCGGGCCACCGGCAAAAACCGGTCGAGTGGGTGCAGATCCTCAATTCTTATGTGGCCGATGCGCACCGCATTTTACAAAGAGTGCCCCCCTCGCGGAAAACCGCTTAACCTTCAACCACTTTACGCTCAAACGGCTGAACTCGCCCTCAAACGGAGCGGCATCAGGCACACCGCACAGGCCGTGAGCAGAGTCAGAACCGGAGTGATTCCAACGGTGATCGCCTGATGCAACATGAAAAACGTGGGAGCAAGGAGCAACGCAGCCGGGACTGCAGCCAACGCGGTCCGGAACAGCGAGCCCGGGACGGAACCCGCTGCTTCTCCTCCGCGAAGGCTCAGCAGGAAGGTTCCACAGAGGGCGGGCCACGTGAAGAGGTAACTCGCGCCTGGCAGGGCCACAGTTGCAGCCAGCATCAGGATCACCCAGATCGACAATGCACCGGCAAGACCTTCCCCGGGGCTTGCCCGTCGCAACAGCCACGCTCGCAAACCGAACGTGAGCAGACCCGATGCGAGGAGCAGCCCGATTAGAAAGCCCATTTCATTGGGTATGCCCATCCAGAATGGAAGCCTCCCAGGAGGCTTGAAGTGGCGGACAAGACCGAACACACCACCGACTCCAATCCCGATGCCCAGCACCACCGCCAGGAGGCTGATGCCCAGACTCAAGAAAACGAAGCGGAGTCGCAGCAGCGAACGCCAAGATTGCACTCCTACAACAAAGAGGAAAATTCCGGCGGTCGTTAGCGCCAGGGCACGCGCAAGCCAGGCCGGATAATGCACCAGCAGCCCTCTCCCCAGCGGGAAGAAGGTCGCGTCGCCAGGGGCAAGCAGCCGCTCGATTGCCAGGCCATCGGCCTCACCGAGGGCCGCCGCCAGCGGCAGAACACAGGAACCATAGTGCTGCAAGGTGCGCTGATTGAGTTCCTCCGGCGTGTCTTGCGGGCTGTGGTAATGGTCGAGTCCGCCGACAAAGCCGAAATTGAACCCGCTTTTCCCGGCGCGCAGCAAATAGGTGAAGTCCGTGTCGTTTGGCAGACGCCGGTAAACGTCGGTCGAGAACGAAGTTGCCAGCGGCAGGGGACAGGCCCGGGCGAAGAGGCGGATGAGCCCGGCATTGCCCGGGGCGGTTTCAAACATCAGAACAGGCCCGTGGTTCCCACGGGCTTCCAGATTGATCGCAAAGCGCACCCCGCGCATCAAATCCGGCTGGTCGCGAATAAACACCTGCGCCCCCAACATTCCAAGCTCCTCGCCATCCGTCAGCAGGATGCCCACGGTATTGCGGCGCGGCCCGCGCGCTTTCAAGGCCCGGACGGTCTCCAGCACCGTCCCCACTCCGGAAGCCGCATCAGCCGCACCTGGTCCGAAGGGCGTTGAATCGTAATGCGAAACAAGCAGGACTGGAGGACTCGCGGGTTCCGTCCCCTCCAGTTCACCGTAAAGATTGACGAGTTTGATTGCGCGGTTCGTCCCCGCAATCGCGCGGGGCTTCAGGCCAAGCTCGCTCATCTTCACCATCAAATAATCGCGGACGCGCCCATTCTCCGCCGAGCCCGCAGGGTGCGGTGCCTTGGCAATGGCCTGGACATGTTCGAAGGCTCGCGTGGCGGAGAACAAAGTAGCCGGGGCATCGGCTGGAAGGGGCGCGGGCAACCAGAAAACGGAGAGACCAACGGCCGCCCCAAGGGCAGCGAGTCCCAGCCAGCAAAGCCGCTCCGATTTCATGACCCAACCTGATCGGAATGGGGTTCCTTCTGGTCGCTCTGCTGATCGATGGAACATGGTCTTGTCTTTCTGGCTCTTTGCCGTGCTTGATTCACAGGCTTTCACTCAAGGACCGCCTGGCCAATCCTGATCAAAGCGTAATCTGCCAACCCGGGTCGGGAAAGGTTCTTTCTGAAATCGCAAAATAGGCTCCCCGCGAGCGAAACCGGCCAACGCCCGAGCCCATGGGATCAAATCCCCACTTTTTGCTCAGACCGGACCCCCCCGCGCGACATTTCTCCCAGCCCCCGCAGAAAACCGGTCCACCCACATCTACACACGCCTTCCCCCTTCCCATACGCCAACGGCGTTGCGCCCTCGTGCCCTCTGGGGGTGCGGCAAACATCCCTCAGCCCTCGCAAGACGACCCCCGAGGGGGATTTATCGCGCAGAGACGCCGAGGCGCGGAGAGCCTAAATTCTCCTTCTCAGCGCCAACGGCGTTATGCCATACAGCCCGGGGTTGCGCCGCCGAGGCGCTACCCCGGGTCCAGGCCACATCGCGTTCCCTACCCCGCAAGGGGTTGTGCCGTTCGTGCCCGCCGGGGGGTGTGGGAAACAAGGGCGGAATGAAATCGTGTTCGCGGGCGCGGAAGAGGAGTCCGCCCGGAATGTATGTCCCATATCCCCGCCATACACACACATCACATACCATCCACGTCCATTCGCGGTCCCCCCCCCAACGCCAAGGGCGTTGTGCCATACAGCCCGGGG
>CAIWMU010000147.1 GCA_903913865.1 uncultured Verrucomicrobia subdivision 3 bacterium | reverse complement strand
GGCATCGCCATAGGATTTGGGCACCGGAATGGATGGAGGGCTGAAGGCCCGGTTTCATTTCCGGTTTCCCTGGCCAGGACCGATGGATCGGGCCTTCAGCCCTCGAACCGTTTCAATGTCCCAATTCCTGGGGCTGTACCCCAGGCTGGGATGGGGCGCACCTTTGGTGCTGGGGGAGGGTCCAACCGCCCGGTTTGTCCAAGGGCCACAGGTCCGGTTGGTTCGAGGGCCAACGGTCCGGTTGGTTCGAGGGCCAACGGTCCGGTTGGTTCGAGGGCCAACGGCCCGGCCTCATACCAGCCTATGGCATCGCCATAGGATTTGGGCACCGGAATGGATGGAGGGCTGAAGGCCCGGTTTCATTTCCGGTTTTCCTAGCCAGGACCGATGGATCGGGCCTTCAGCCATCGAACCGTTTCAATGTCCCAATTCCTGGGGCTGTACCCCAGGCTGGGATGGTTCGCACCTTTGGTGCTGGGGTGGGGCGGGGCTCAACGGGTGATGTCTGATCCCATCGCTCGGGGGAGGGCGGTGAGGATTTGGTTGGCGGGGGTCAGGCCTTCGGCGGGGTGGAGCACGTGGATGAGGTAGTGGAGGTAGCCGAGGAGAAGGTCCAGCTCGAGGCCGGTGGTGCTTGTGGCTGTGGTATAGGCCTGGAATTCCGGGGAGGCCCAGAGGGAGCGGATGCGGTCGATGATGGCGGGGAGTGGCAGACGATCGACAAGGATGGTGGTCTGGATGAGGTAGTGATACCAGTCCCAGGTTGGGGGTCCGGCGGGCTCGCCCCGCTCCCAGTCGAGCACCTGCCACGGCTGGTTGCCCGCCACCCGGATGTTCCACGGGGCGAAATCGCCGTGGTATAGGACGGGGTTGACGAATCTGGCGGCGAGGGTTGACTCGAGCCGGGCATCGCGCCCCCCGGCCGGCCATGCGGCCTCGAGGTCCAGCCAGGGTTCGAGCGTGGTGATACGGGCCTTGTGGTCTGAATGGATCCAGGCTGAAAGGACCGGCAGGATGCCGTCGCAGAGGCCGGGCGGGGGTGAGTGGCCGGGGATGTGGTCCAGGGCGAAAGCGTTGAAAGCAGGGAGGTCGAGTTCACCCCGCAGGGTGGGAACGGCGGGATACTGGCCTCCGTGGCGGCGCAGGAAATTTGTTTCCCGCGATATGAGCTTGCGGGCGGCTGTGCCGACTCCGGTCTTGATGACGGACTTTGGCCGCATGGCCTCATCGAGGGTGAGCAGGAGGCATCGGCGTCCTTCGGTGGCGGGATTTCCACCGAGCATGCCGAAGAGGGGTGCCTCGGATTCGTTGCCGGAGGTCAGGCGACCCAGAAAGCGGACAAGCGGGGCATCCGGGGACAGGGTGAGGGGGATGCGGGGGCAGCGGGGGTAGAGGCCGAAGGAAAAGCATTTCCGGAGCAGTGCGCGGAGCAGTCGGGGGAGGGGGCGCTGGGCGGAATAGAGGTCGAGGCAGGCGGCAGCGGCGGCGGGGATCTGGGGCAGGAGCAGGAAGGGGCGGCCCTGGCGGTGAACGAGGCGCATGGGCACCTGCCGTGCCGGGGGAACGTCGCTGTGCGGGAACAGTTCGACCCAAAAGTGTTTAGCGTTTGGCATCCGGAATCAGGGATGGGGCCGCGATGGGGTGGTTTGGGGGTGCAAACCGGGGTTTCTGGATGCCATGCCGATCCATGCCGGGAGCATCAGAAATTTCTACGCGGAGCCGTGAAGGTGGGGAGGGCGCTGGTGACCGGCTTCGGAGGGGTGTAAGCCGGAGGGGGAGCCGCGTGGGCGGGACTCCACGGCGCCATCGAACGGGCGTTGGGGTCTGACAGACCGCTTGTGTTAAAGCCGGGGTTTGCGAGGCCAAACTGGGCGTCGGGGCCACGGCGGGTGGTTGACGGGGTGTCCATCGGTTTGAAGCCGGAGAGACGGGAGGATGAATCGGCCGGGGCCAATGAGTTGAGGGATTGTCCGGCGAGTCCGCCAGCGTTGGGGCCGCGGATGTCCAGGATTTCCTGATACTCCTTCATGTAGGCTTTGTGGGCATCCTCCTGCTCCTTGGGGGTGACGCGCTCGCCGAGCCCGAAGAAATCGGAAAAGTTCCCACGGCCCGGTGTGCTGGAAAATTCAGCAGTGCTTTCGCTGTTGCCGAGCAGTTTGCGCAACCCATCCTCGGTGCTACGGAGGCCCTCAGGGGTGTCGGATTCCTTGGGGTTCTTGTTCCCGGATAGGCTGTCCTTGTTCTGGGAGGGATCGTCCAGGGCTGCCGCCCCGTCCATGGAGGAGCCGATGAATCTCTTTTTGGTCTCGTCGTTGATGAAATCCTCGGCGTTGCGGGCCTGGCGACCGGTTTTGAATTTGGAATCCGGGTTGGCGATTTTGTCGGGGTCCGGGGCGTTAAGGATTTCCTCGGGGGTTGAGTAGGCCCAGTTGCGACGCTTGTCGAGGAATTCCTTGAGCTTCGGGTTGGGGACGGTCGGGTTGTTGCGGAAGCGGGGTGCGGCGATGCCGTCGAGGGAGTTCGGGTTCCAGCCGCGGAAGGAGTCGTTGAATTGGTCCTCAAGGTCGCGCAGGGCGTCTTTTCTGGGGGAGATCTCGGAGAGGTTGGTGCGCACCTGGCTGTTGTGCTCGCGGGTGGGGGTGCTGGTCAGAGCTCTTGTGGTGCTCTTGCTGGGGGGCGGCACCACTTTGCCCGCCTGCGCGTCCAGATACCGCTCAAGTCTTGAGGGCTGGGGTTCAGGTGCGGCAGCAGCAGGCTCTGCCGCGACAGCAACGGGGCCCGCCGCACCCAAGAGAAGGGTGAGGCCTGCCGCGATGGCATGCCGATGCAAAAAGGACCTGATTGACATGATCAGAGGTACCTTACACCCGGGGGGAGGGGGGAGTCAAAGGTAAAAGAGGGGAGGGATTGTCAATTAATAATTAGGAATTAAGAATTAAGAATTGGGGAGGGGGGCGTTGGCCGATTTGTCGCGAAGGGGGATGTGTCGATGTTTGTTGGGTGACCGTTTTCCTGCGAAGGGGACGCTAGGGCGTTGACCGATTTCCCGCGAAGGGGTCAGTCCGGTCACTGTCGAGCCCGGCTGGGGCCGGACTCAACAGATGAGGACTGACCCCATTCGCTCGGGGGAGGCCGTGAAAAAGGGGGATTGGAACGGCGAATGGACGCTAATGAACGCGAATGGGGGGCGGTTTGGAGGGCCAACGGCCCGGACTAAGTCAGCCCAGGTCAGCGGCCTGGGTTACGGACATTATAATGGAACCGAAGGGCTGTAGGCCCGGAATATCCCTTTCGCAGGAGAACCGATTGGATGATGCCGGGCTTTCAGCCCTTGAGGTGTTTCGATGGACCATTTCCTGGGGCTGTACCCCAGGCTGGTATGGTTCGCACCCTTGGTGCTGGGGAGGGGGGGCGGCGAATCGACGCCGATGGATGCGAATGGGGGAGGCCGTTGCGGTTGGGCGTTGACCGATTTGTCGCGAGTGGATGTTTGTTGGGTGACCGTTTTCCTGCGAAGGGGACGCTAGGGCGTTGACCGTTTTCCCGCGAAGGGGTCAGTCCGGTCACTGTCGAGCCCGGCTGGGGCCGGACTCAACAGGTGAGGACTGACCCCTTCGCTCGGGGGATGCGGGCGTTGACCGATTTGCCGCGCCAGGGGTCAGTTCGGTCACTTTTTCTACACGACAAAAAAGTGAGAACTGACCCTATGGCGCTCGGGGGGACGGGGTTTGTCGGTGTGGGGACGGGGTTTGTCGCGCCATGGGGGTGAGATGATTGAGGAACGGCAAACGGAGCGGGGTGCGCGGTATTTTCTACCGTATCAGCAGGCGTGGGTGCGGGATGGGGCGCCGCTGAAGATCATGGAGAAGTCGCGTCAGGTGGGGATCTCGTTTGCGGATGCCTATGATTCGGTGGTGAAGGTGGCGGTGCGGGGGGCGCGGCATGATGTGTGGATTTCTTCGAGGGACAGGACGCAGGCGCGGTTGTATCTGGAGGATTGCCTGGCGTGGGCGCGGGTTTTGGAACCGGGGGCGCGGGGGATGAAGATGCGGATTCTGCGGGATGAGGATGGGGGGACGGCGCAGGCGCTGGAGTTTGCGAGCGGGCGGAGGATCTATTCCCTTTCATCGAACCCGAACGCGCTGGCGGGGAAGCGGGGTCATGTGAAGCTGGATGAGTTTGCCCTGCACCAGGATCAGCAACTGCTCTACCGGGTGGCGAAACCGGTGACGATGTGGGGCGGGCAGTTGTGCATCATCTCGACCCATCGCGGGGCGCAGTCGGTTTTCAACGAAATTCTCAGGGAGATCCGGGAGCGGGGGAATCCGATGGGGTGGAGCATGCATTCGGTGCCGCTGGAGCGGGCGGTGGGGGAGGGGCTTGTTGAGAGGATCAATGAGAAGCGGGGGATGCAGGAGGGGCGGGAGGATTTCCTGCGGCGGCTCCGTGCGGAGTGCATGGATGAGCGGCAGTGGCTGCAGGAATACTGCTGCGTGCCGTGCGACATCCACGAGGAGTTTTTGAGCCACGAACTGATCGCCGCCTGCCGGGAGCCGGGGTGCCTGGTGGAATCCGGGGAGCTGGGCCGGAGTGGCAACCCGATCTATGTGGGGGTGGATGTGGCGCGGCGGAGGGATTTGTGCGTGATCGATGCAGGGGAGGCCATCGGGGACGTCGTGTGGGACAGGGTGCGGATCGAGCTGCAGGATGAGCCGTTTGACCGGATCGAGGCGGAGCTTTACCGGGTGCTGGAGCTGGAGATGGTGCACCGGGCCTGCATCGATGCGACGGGGCTGGGTCTGCAACTGGCGGAGCGGGCGCGGCAGCGGTTCGGGTGGAAGGTGGAGCCGGTGGTGTTCACAGCGGCGGTGAAGGAGGCGCTGGCATTCGGGTTCCGGACCGATCTTGAGCGGCGGCAGGTGAGGCTTTCGGATGACAAACCGCTGGAGCGGGACCTGCTCAGCCTGAGAAGGGAGACGACAGCCGGGGGCGGGATGCGTTTTGGCGGTTCCTCGGAGGACAGCCATTGCGACCGTTTCTGGGCCAAGGCGTTGCGGCAGCATGCGGCGCGGAGGCCGGTGGGCCCGGCGGGAATGGTGGGCTGAGGCGGCTTCGGGAGATCCAACAACAACCAATCAAACAACTCAAAAGGGATGAAACTATTCGGCATCAATATCACACGGGACCGGGGTGCGCAGGAACCGGAGTGCAGGGCAATGGCGGCGACACCCGGGGAGTGGCTTGCGGGGGAGGGGTGCGGTTGCGGGTCCGGGTTCAATGCCTACGAGCAGGTGGTGTGGGTTTACCGGGCGGTGAACGCCCTGGCGGAACAGGTGGCGAATGTGCCGTTTGTCTTCACGCGGGGAGGGCGGAGGGCGGAGTCACTGGTGACGGGCGGACCGCTGCACGAGTTTTACCGGCGGCCGCATCCGGGTGTGAACCGGTTCCAGTATTGGGAGCTGCGGGTGATGTGGCTTCTGCTGCGGGGGGAGTGTGTGCGGGTGCCGGTGTTTGAGGGGCGGCGGCTGCGTCGGGTGGTGATGGTGGATCCGGCGCTGTTCCAGCATGTGGTGGAGGATCACCAGCTGGCCGGGTGGAGGTATTGCGGAGGGGATCCGCGCTCACCGCTGGCGGACCAGGTGTTTTTGCCGGAGGAGGTTTGGTTTGAGCGGCTGCCGAACCCGTTTGATCCGTGGCGCGGCATGGCCCCGCTGCGGGTGGCGGCGGTGGCGGCCGGGATGGACCAGGCGGCGGCGGCGCTGCGGCGCGGGGAGATCGACAACAACGGGGAGACGGGACTCTTTATCCGGACCGACACACTCCTGAGCCCGCAGCAGCAGGAGCAGCTGCTCTCGGCCCTGCGCCAGAGGAAGCGGGGGAGGGGCTGCGCGGACCGGCCGGTGATCTTGAACGGCTGCTCGGAAATCATCCGTCCCACCCTGGCCAGCAACGACGCGCAGTTTCTTGAGCATCGAAAGTTTTCCCGGGCGGAGATCTGCGCGGCATTCGGGGTGCCGGAGGAAATTTTGACGGCCACCGACCATGCGAAATACGACGTGATGCAGGGGGCGCGGCTGAACTTCATCGAGAACCGGGTGGCGCCGCTCTGTGCGCGGCTGGAGGCGGAGGAGGAGGGGACGGTGCGGGCATTGGACCCGACAGCGGAGGGGTGGTTCGACCTGGACAGCCTGCCGATCATGCAGCAGGTGCGGCAGCAGCGGCTGGCGGCGGCGAAGACCGGGTTCGAGATGGGGGTGCCGTTCAACGAATTGAACCGGGTGCTGGATCTGGGGTTCCGTCCGTTGCCCTGGGGTGACAGGGGATTCGTGAACAGGCAGATGGCCGAGGCGGGGCGGATGCCGGATCCGGCGAAAGGTGGCGGGACGGGAAACAACTCAATAAAGAATAACCAATGAATAATGAACAGATGACAGGAGTGGAGCAGGCCTTTGCGGGACGACTTGCGCCGTTGTGCGACGGGCGGGCGGGGTTGCGGGGTGGATTGATGGCCGAGGTGCGGGAGCCGGCGGATGCGGGTGGGCGGGCGGTGATTGATTTCATCGCGAGCAGCGAGCGGCTGGACCGGTGCGATGAGATCATCTGCGCCTCCGGCTGGCGGCTGGAGACCTACCGGAAGAACCCGGTGTTTCAGAACGCGCACCAGTATGGGGATGTGCTGTTCACGCTGGGTCGGGCGCTGGAGACGGAGGTGCGGTCCGGGCGGCTGTATCAGCGTGTGGAATTTGCCGTGGATGTGAACCCGCTGGCGCGGATTGCCTACGGGCTGTACCGGGGGCGGTTCTTGAATGCGGTGAGCGTGGGGTTTCTGCCGCTGCGCTGGGAGGAGGGGGCGCCCGGGGCAGGCTACCGGAGGAAGCACCTGGAGCAGGAATTGATCGAGGTGTCGGCGGTCTGCATTCCGGCGAATCCGGAGGCGCTGCAGCTCGGGCTGAAGGGGGGTGCGGTGAGCCGTGGCGATTTGCGGGAGCTGGCGGAACTGTTGCGGACCCCGGCGGCAGGAAATGAATTTTGCGGCGGCGGCGCGTCCCGGGGGAACCGGGAGGAGGCGCAGTTGCTGCAACTCGCCCGCGCGGTGCGGCAGGCCCTTGGTGGGGCGTAGGCACCGGGTGGAACGAAGGCCGGGGGCAGGCGGGCGGGATCCCGGCACAAACAAACAAAAACAAAGGAAGGAAGAATGGAAATGAGGACGGAAAACATGATGCGTGGATTGGCGGTCGGGCTGCTGGCGGCGGTGGGCTGGTGGATCTGGCGCAGTCTGGAGGCGGGTACGGCGGTGGCGGGGATTCTGGCGGTCGGCCCGCTGGTGCTCACTGAGGAGCAGGTGGGGGAGTTCCAGGGGATCCTCGGGGAGATCAAGGGGGCGTGGGGTGAGTTGAAGGGTGTTCCCGCCGGGTTGCGGGAGCTGCGCGAGGAGAACGACCAGATGCGGCAGCAGCTCAAGGATGCGCGGCGCTCGATGCTGGGCCGGGTGGGGGAGGTGCTTCCCCGCAGGCGCGGGGAGGTCGGGGATGGGTGCGCGCGCCATGTGGCGGCGACCTTCATCGCCCATTGCGAGCGGAGCGGCAAACTGGATGCGCTCTGCTCTGTGAGTGCCCAGAGGGATGCCCTGGCCGGGTTTGCGCGGGAGACGCTGAACCTCTCCACGCGGACGGCGCTGGGGACATCGGATGTGCCCCTGCCTGTGCAGTATGGGCGGGAGATCCGGGAGTTGATTTCCGATTACGGGGTCGCCCGGAGCCGGATGACCCCCTACCCGATCGGGATGGGGACGGCGCGCCCGGCGCGAATGGGGATGCGCCCGGCGTTCAGTTCGGTGGCGATGTCCGCCGCGTTCAACGAGCGGTCCCCCTCGATGGATTTCGCATCGCTGGAATCCCACAAGATCGGGGGAGTCGTGCGGCTGCCGCGCGAGATCGACGAGCAGAGCATCGTTGCGATGGGCCAGTTCCTGGCGCGGTATGGGGCGATTGAATTCGCCCGGGCGGAGGATTCGTGGGCGTTTCTGGCGGATGGGACCTCCACCTACGAACTGGTGAAGGGGGTTGTGAAGGTGGCGCGGGACAATACCCGGACGGTGGTGCTCGCCACCACCAAGACCAAGCCGAGCGATGCCACGCTGGACGACTTCCGGACCCTGCGCACGAAGGTCAACAAGGCGGCGCTGAACGGGCGCAACTCCGCCTACTACCTCGACTCGACGTGGGAGGTGCGGCTGCCGGCGTTCCGGACTGCGGCCGAGCCGAATGTGTATCAGCGCCTGGCGGATGGCAGCGCCCTGCTGGACGGGTATCCGATCGTGTGGACCGATGTGCTGGAGCCCTACGGAATCGTGGCCTCGGCCGACAAGCCTCTGGCCGTGTTTGGCGCCCTGTCCTTCTGGTGGATGGGGGAACACGGGATGCCGCGCATCGACACCTCTGAGCATGTCTGGTTCACCAACGACCAGTTGGCCGTGCGGTTCATCGAGGAGATCGACTTCGATTATGCCGCATCGGATTCCACAGCGGCACTGATCACTGCCGCCAGCTAAACGACCGGAGAGACACCGGCCCCCCGTCCGCCAGCCGGGCGGGGGGCCTTTTTAACACCACCATGAAATCAATCCATTCCACATGGGCAGCGGTTCTGGGCGCATTCGCGCTCCCGCTTTTCACCTGTGCCCTGCCCGGGGCCACGGTTCAGGGGCGCCTGGTTGACATCAGCCAGCAGGCCCTGGACACCCGGATCATTTTTGCACCGGTTGAGGATGTGCTGATCTCCCCATCCGGCCTGAGCGCCGGGCCGCCCCGGATCATTGCCAGCAGCAACGGGCTCTTCAACCTGCTGCTGGAGGCAGGGGATTACCAGGTCACCCTGCCGCTCATCCCGGCCCGGAAGCCGTTCATGATCGCGGTTCCACAGACCACCGCCACGCTGAACATCACCAACCTGATGAATCCGCCGAGGACCTACTTTCATACCAACGCCCCGTTTCCCGGGGAGACCAACATTGCCTACCTGGCCGGGGATCTCGCGCCCTCGGGCGGCAATGTGCGCAGCACGGCGGGGGATGAGGCGCCGCTCTATTTTCCGGATACCATCGCGGTGTTCAAGACCGGGGCTGGCGGGCGCACCACGGCGGTGGTGCCCTGCTGGGTCACGCAGGCGGTCTCGGTGCTGACCGTTCAGTGGAGTGCCAGCCAGCCACTGCGATGGACGAACCGGTGCCAGACCCATTCGCATCCGGATGCCGGTGCGCGGGTGCTGGAGGAGGAGTTCGACCTGCCGGTCTGGTACACAAACCACCTGAACAGCGTCCTTTTCACCAACCGGTGGCCGACAAACAACCAGTTGAAGTCGGCCAGCATCCTGCAGCCGTTTGCACAGACCAACACGGAGCGGTCCGTGCAGATCCTGAAGTGGCGCATGCAGTGGTCCGGCACACCGGTGGTGGAGAATCGATGAAAGGGGAACACGAGGAAGGAGACACGTTATGTTGATTGAATTGGGAACGATGAAGGCCCGGCTTGGGCTGGATGAAATCACAGTGAAGGATGACCTGCTGCTCACGGCGGCGATCCGGGGCATCAGCGCCCGGTTTGACCGGGAGTGCGGGCGCACCCTGGAACGGCGGGAGGGGATCACGCAGGAGTTTGATGGGGATCAGGTGGAACTGCGGTTGGGCTGTTTCCCGGTGGAGAGCGTGAGCCGGTTTGAGTTGAAGGAGACGGAGGCGGCGGGTTGGGTGGAACAGACCGGGGTGGATTACCTCCTGCGCAGCCAGTGTGTGGTGGCCCTCCGGGAGCAGTTGGGCACGAGTGCGGGCATCCTGCGCATCACCTACACCGGGGGATACGTGCCGCCGGGCACCACCGCCGCGCCGGGTCAGACACCCCTGTCGGAGGATCTCGCCATGGCCGCCGTGGAGCAGGTGGCCTATTGGTATGTGAATCGCGAGCGTTTGGGGGTCATCCGCGAGTGGCCCAAGGGTGGAACCTACACCCAATATTCGGAGGCGGACCTCCTGGCAGGGGTGCAGAGGGTGATCCAAACACACAGGGTGGTGGCGATGTGAAGGGGGGTGGTTGGGAATTAAAAATTAAGAATTAGGAATTAAGAATTCGGGAGGGGAAATGCGAATGGACGTGGATGGGGTGGGGGGTGGGGAAATGATGCGGGCGATGACCCATTATGTGCATGGAAACGCCGGAGGACGGGCCATCGCCGTTTCCCCTCCGGGAATCCGAAGGTCGCATGTTGCCCCATCCCCCTCCGGGAATCCCAACGGGATTCTGCCATGAAGCCCGGGGTTGCGCCGCCGAGGCGCTACCCCGGGTAAAGGCCAAAAATTTCAACAACCCCAACGGGGTTGTGCCGATGGTTCGAATGGGAGGCATGTAATGTGTATGTATGGCATGGATATGGGACATACATTCCGGGCGGACTCCTCTTCCGCGCCTGCGAACACGATCGCATTCCGCCCTTGTTTGTCGCACCCCCCGGCGGGCACGAACGGCACAACCCCTTGCGGGGTAGGGAACGCGATGTGGCCTGGACCCGGGGTAGCGCCTCGGCGGCGCAACCCCGGGCTGTATGGCACAACGCCGTTGGCGTTGGGGGGGGGACCGCGAATGGATGCGCATTGGGGATATAAATTTGGCGGGCGTTGACCGATTTCCCGCGAAGGGGTCATGACCCCATTCGCTCCGGGGCCGTGCGATGGACGGGGGGCACAACTCCCTTGGCGTTGGGGGGCGAGCCCAGCCGCAATCGCGTGCTCGATGGGAGCCCGGGCTTTATGGCGCAACGCAGCGTTGTAGAGCGGAAAGGGTGCGGGGCGTTGACTGAGTCCGTGCGTCAGGGATTACAATTCCCCGGGGGGGAGGAGGCCTTCGCGGATGGCGTAGCGGACGAGGTCGGCGGTGCCGCCGCAGCCGGATTTGGAGAGGAGCCGGCGGCGGTATGTTTCGGCGGATTTGGGGCCGATGCCGAGTTGGGCGGCGATTTCCTTGGTGCGGAGGCCTTTGGCGATGTGAACGAGGACTTCGCGCTCCCTGGTGGAGAGGGTTGGCTTTGGCGGGGTGACCGAGGTGGTGAGGATTTCGCGGTAGTCCTGAATGGCGAGCCGTCCCGCCTCGGGTGAGAGGTAGGTGCGGCCCTCCATGGCGGCACGGATGGCGTGGGGCAGTTCCTCGGGGGCGCTGCTCTTGAGCAGGTAGCCGGAGGCTCCGGCCCGGAGGGCTTCCTTCACGCAGGTCAGGGATGTTTCGGCGGAGAGGATGAGGATGCGGAGGTCCGGCAGGGTGAAAAGGAGTTCGCGGGTGAGGGTGATGCCATCCCCATCAGGGAGGTGGATGTCAACGATTGCGAGGTCCGGATTGTTTATGACGGCGGCCTGAAGAGCTGCGGCGAAGGTTGCGGCCTCCGCGAGGATGGTGGTATCGGGGACTTCGCGGCTGATGAGGAGGCGCAAACCCTCCCGGAACAGGTGGTGATCGTCCACGAGAAGGATGCCAATGCTCATTTCAATCCTTCTGGTCGAGGGCGAGGCGCACCGCTTTTGAGAGGGTGGAGGGTGCGTAGGGTTTGGACAGGAAGCAGACCTTGGGGAGGATCTGGGCATCCTGATTGATCAATTCGAGGGAGTAACCGCTGCAGAGGATGATTTTGAGGGAGGGCTTGTATTCGCGCAGGCGGCGGGCGAGTTCCAGGCCGCCCAGGCCTCCGGGCATCACCATGTCGGTGAGCAGAAGGCTGATGGAGGCGCCGGAAGTCTCCCAAAGGCGAAGGCCCTCGACACCGTTGCAGGCCTCGAGGACCTGATAACCGCAGCGGCGCAGGACCGAGCTGGCGAGCCTGAGCAGGCCGGGTTCATCCTCAACAAGGAGGATGGTCTCGGAGCCCTGGAGGATGGTGGTGGTCTCGGTTGCCGAGATGGTGCGCTCGGCAGCGGTGGATCGCGGGAGGTAAACGCGGAAGGTTGTGCCGGTGCCGAGGATGCTGTCGACCTCGACCCAGCCCTGGTGCTGGCGGACGATGCCGTAAACGGTGGCGAGTCCGAGGCCGGTGCCCTTGCCCTGCTCCTTGGTGGTGAAGAACGGTTCGAAGATGTGTTTGAGGGTGGCCTCGTTCATGCCGGAACCGGTGTCGCGGACGGTGAAGCAGACGAAGCTGCCGATGACGGCATCGGGATGGAGGCGTGCCTGGGCCGGGTTGACTTCGACGGATGTGGTGGTGACGGTGATGTGGCCGCCGCGTGGCATGGCGTCGCGGGCATTCACGCAGAGGTTCATGATGACCTGCTCGAGCATTCCGGCATCGGCGTCGACCCACTGGCCCTGGAGCGAGGGGACCCACTTCAGCTCCATGTTGTCGCCGAGAATGCGGCTGAGCATTTTGATGAACCCCTCGAAGACCTTGTTGATATCGAGGCGCTTGCGTTGGAGGGGCTGTTTGCGGCTGAAAAGGAGGAGCTGGCGTGTGAGATCGGCGGCGCGCTGGGCATGATCCCTCAGTTCCTGGAGCGCCCCCAGCAGCTCGGTATCGCCCGAGTGGGTCTGGGAGAGCAGGTGGAGGTGCATGATGATGGCGGCGAGGATGTTGTTGAAATCATGGGCCACGCCCCCTGCGAGCTGGCCGATGGCCTCCATCTTCTGGGCCTGCTGGAACTGCCTTTCCAACTGGAGCCGCTGGGTGATGTCTTCAAGGCAGAGGATGAGTTTCTGATCCCCGGCCACATGGACGAGGGCGGTTGAGGCGGAGAGCCGGATTTCGCGGCGGACGCCCTGACGGGCAAGAAAGAGGGAAGCCTCAACCTGGGTGTGCGGGAGGCCGGTGCGGAAGGTTTCGACGATGGCCAGGCGGATGGGGCAGGTGTGGCAACTGCTGCCGGAGCCACAGCCTGAAGGATCGGAAAGGCTGCTGATGCAGGGGAAGGATCTGGATTTGGGGCCGGGGAGCCATTCCCGGTCAGGGCCGGCCATGAGGGCGGTCATGGCCCGGTTCATGCGCTCCACGGTGTTGTCGCTGTTGAGGATGCAGATCATCAACGGGGCGTTGTCGAAGACAGCCTCAAGCTGGGCCTGGTAGCGGCGGGCCTCGGCTTCGGCGTGTTTTCGGTCTGTGATGTCCTGCATGAAGGCGACGAGGCGCCCCCCGTCGATATTCAGATACTGGGTGCTGACGGCCAGATCCATCAGGGTGCCATCCTTGCGCCGGTGCTGGGTCTCGAAACGGTCCTCCCCGATGGAGAGGACCTTCCGGATCCGGCCGACTATCTCGTCGTGACTTTCACAGGCCTCAAGGTCACTGACCCGCATTGAGAGGAGTTCCTGCTCACTGTAGCCGGTCATGCGGCAGACGGCCTTGTTGACTTCGAGAATCCTCCCCTTGAGGTCCACCACCCAGTAGCCGTCCATGGCGGTCTGGAGGGTGGTGCGATAGAGGTTTTCGCTATCCTGCAGCTTGCGCTCGGTGCTGTGTTTGTGGATTCCTATTTGGAGGGTGATTTCGAGTTCGCGATCGGAGAAGGGCTTGAGGATGTAGCCGAAGGGTTCGGCGAGCTTGGCGCGCTCGAGGGTGTCGTGTTCGGCGTAGGCGGTGAGGAAGATGGTCGACAGGCGGTGGCGGGCCTTCAACTGGCGGGCGGCCTCGATTCCATCCATCCCGTCGCCGAGGTGGATGTCCATCAGGACGAGATCGGGAAGTTCGAGGGCGGCCATCTCCAAAGCATCCTGCCCGGTGTGGGCAACGCCTGCGATGGCATAGCCGAGCTCGCGAAGGCGGATCTCGAGATCCGCCGCGACAATGGCCTCGTCCTCCACGATGAGAAGGCGCGCGTTCATTACAATAAGGTTATGGCTGAAACAGTCATTTGACTCTGGTTCAGAGCATGATACGCCACAAGCAGGGTGGAAATCAAATCCGGTTATTCGACTTGGAGGGGGAAGGTCACGAGGATGGATGTGCCGGGGCCCGCCTCGATTTGGACAGAGCCATGCAATTGCCGGGAGAGCATCCAGACGAGGCGCATGCCCAGGGTGGGGGATTTCTGCATGTCCAGCCCCGGGGGCAGGCCGATGCCATCATCCGCCACGCGGAGGCGGACCTGCTGCCCCTCGAGTTTCAGTTCGAGAAGAATCCGGCCGGGGCGTTCATCCGGGAAGCCGTGTTTCATGGCGTTGGAGATCAACTCGTTGATGATGAGGCCGCAGGGAACGGCCTGATCCAGAACGAATTTGACCGACTGCATCCGGCGTTCAAGGCGGGCTTTGCTGGTCCCGGTGCCGAAGGAGCGGGTGATGTGGACACAGAGGCTTTCGATGTAGGTATTGTAATCGATCCGGGCGAAATTCTGGGACCTGTAAAGGGTTTCATGGATGAGCGCCATGGAACGGAGGCGGTTTTGGGCCTCCTGCAGGACGTTGACTTTCGTCTTATCGACTCCCTGGGATTCCTCCATGTGGAGGAGGCTGCTGACGACCTGGAGGTTGTTCTTCACCCTGTGATGAACCTCCTTGAGCAGGACCGTCTTTTCCTCGAGGGACTGCTGGAGGTCATTGAGCGCCTGCCTGCGCTCGGTGATGTTTTCATGGGCGACCACCACCCCTGTGCCGCCGCCTCCCAATGGGCGGACGACGAGCCGGAACCAGCGCTGTTCGATGGATGAGTTGCAGGGGTATTCCATTGAGAAAGTGTTCTGCGCGCCCTGGATGACGGATTGGATGCCGTCGAATGCCTGGAGGGCGATTTTGTCCTCCCGGGAGGTGCTGGCGGATCTGCAGACGGTGAGGTAATTGGTGCCCACATGAACCCGTGACTCATCGGCGTTGTTTTCGCGGGCGAATTGTTTCCAGGCTTCGTTCACGGCCACGACGGTTCCAGTGACGTCGAGCACGGCAATGTGGGCGGTGAGGGAATCGAGGACGATGCGGCTGGAGGCCTCGCTGGCCTGGAGGGCGGCCTCCACGTCGAGCCGTTCCATTTCAGCCGCGGCCCGGATGGAGACGAATCTGAGGACCGTTTCGATCCTGTGGAGATCGGCCAGGGGTGTTCGTGAGATGAGGGCGATGAGGCCGATCGGTTTGCCTGAGTGGTCGTGCAGCAACACTCCGATGTAGCTCTCTGCCCGCAGTTGCCGGAGCACCTCGTCCTTTGGGAAGAGTTCGCAGACATTCCTGGGATAGGAGCAGAGCTTGTCGCTCACCACCATTCCGCATGGTGTATCCTGAAGCGCATAGGAGACATTGTCCTCGAATCTGCCATCGCACCACACTGCGACGGTGCGCGCATTCTGCCCCTCCCCCTCCAGCCGGTCGATGCAGATAAAATCCATGCCCAGACTTTTGGCCAGATAGGAGGCGAGGACCTGGAAGAAGGTCCGGTCGCCCGGGGTGCTGCTGGTTTGTGCGAGGAAGACCTGGGCCTCCTCCAGCCATTTCTGTTCGGTGACGTCCCAATGGGTTCCCTGCATGAGCAGCGGCTTTCCATCCGCAGTCCAGCGGGTCACCCTGCCGCGGTCCCGCACCCAGATCCAGTTTCCGTTCTTGTGCCGCATGCGGGCATCGCACTCGTAGGCCTCGAGTTCGCCCTTGAAATGACGTTGCAGGATTTCGTTGCTGGCGTTGAGGTCGTCCGGATGGGCGAAGTTGACCCATGTGTTGATGGATATGGGTTGAAGCTCGGAGAGGGTATGGCCGACGATCTCTGCCCAGCGCTCGTTGAACGTGACATCGCCGGTCTGAACATTCCATTCCCAGGTGCCTACATTTGACCCGAAGATGATGGAGGCGAGCCTCTGCCGCTCCTGCTTGAGCTGCTCCTCGACCTGCTTGCGTTCGGTGATGTCCTGCGCCATGCCATGAGAGCGGATGACCCGGCCGGAGTGATTGCGGATGTGCAGGCACCGGAGGTGGACATGGCGAATCTCCCCGGTCTTGTGGCGGACGATCCGGTGTTCGATCTCGTAGCCATCCGACTTGTTGCGCAGGGAGTTGATGTAGGAGGCTTCGACGATCTGGCGGTCATCCGGATGGACGTGGGCCATGAACGTCTCGCTGGATGGCTGCAGTTGCCCCGGCTCGAGGCCGAGGATCCGGTAGGTTTCATCGGACCACTCCTGTGTGCGGGTGAGGGTGTCGAGATCCCAGCTTCCGACGTGGGCGATTTCCTGGGATCTCGCGAGGGACATCTGGCTGTTGCGCAGGGCTGTTTCGGTGCTTTTTGCGCGTGAGATCTCCCAGGTCAGATCCGCCAGCAACGCCACCAGCCTGACATCCTCGGGCGTGTAATTCTCGGGTTTGTTGCCCACACCCAGAACGGCCACAACGGCGTTGGCCCGTATAACCGGCACAACCAGTTCGCGGATGATCGGGGAGTGCCCCGGGGGCAACCCTTTGCGGGCCGGGAGGGAGGCGTAGTCGTTATGTATGATGACCTCGCGCAGGCGGATCGCATCGGCCCAGACCCCGGCAACGTCGATGGGGTAATGGCGCCCCTCCCCCTCCGCCTGGCACATGTGAAGGACGGTGTTGGTGGACCAGGCCTGAAGGGTGATGGTCACCTGATCCGGCTGGACGAAGTGGTAAAAGCCGACCTTGCTATCCGTGAGGATCTCCGCTTCATCCAGGGAAGCGCGAAGCAACTCATTCAAGTTGTGGTCGGTGGCGAATAGAAGGAGGCGGGCCCGGGCATCTCTCACAGCCTCGGTTTGTTTTCGCTCCGAGATATCCATGTGGGTGCCGCAGGCCCGGAGGGGCCGGCCGGCGGAGTCCCTCTCGATAACCTTGCCCCGGTCCAGAATCCAGACCCAGCCACCATTCCTGTGCCGGAGCCGGTACTCGGTTTCGAAGCCGGGGGTGCCCCCCTCCAGGTGGTTCTGGAGAGCGGATTGAACGCGGGCGCGGTCATCCGGGTGGATCAACTCCTCCCATGCATTGAGCGAGGGGGGCACGTTCCGGAGTGTGAGGCCGAGCATTGAGGCCCACCGCTCATTATAGATCACCTCACCCGTGGGGATGTTCCAATCCCAGGCCCCGAGGTCGGCCCCTTCCAGAGTTTGGGCAATCCGCGCATCCCGATCCCTCAAGTCCGACTGGAGTTGGCGCCGTTCCGAAATGTCCATGATGGTGGCGACGCGGTAATGATCCTCCGGCTCGCCATGTTGCACACTGACAACCTCCACCTCAACGGGCAGGGTCGTGCCATCCGCGCGAAGCAGGGGGGCCTCGAAGTGGACATGGCCGGTTTTGTCCGCCTCGATGATCAGGCCTTTGAGGCGCTCATGAAAAAATGTCGGATAAATACTGGAAACATGGATGCCGATGGCTTCATCTGCCGTGCGGCCGAGCATGCGGGCCAGGGCGGGGTTGCAGGCGAGAACCCGGTTCGTCTGGATGTGGCTGATGCCCATGCCGTAGCCGGAGTGCTCGAAGGCATCGGCCCACTGGCGCAGGGTCAGTTCGGCCCGTTTGCGGGAGGTGATTTCGGTGTGGGTGCCACACAAGCGGAGGGGGTTTCCTTCCTTGTCCCATGAGGTGACCCGGCCCCGGCCATGGATCCACACCCAGTCGCCATTTTTGGTGCAGAGGCGGTATTCGACATCGAATCTTGGGGTTGTGCCGTTCAGATGGTCCTGAAAGGCGGATTGCATGCGGGGCAGATCCTGGGGATGAGCCATTGCCCTGAGTCCATCGAGGTGCGGGGTGATTTCCTCAGCGTCGTAGCCGAGCATGTTGGCACAGCGCTTGTCGTGGATGATGGTTCCGGTGGGGATGTTGAGATCCCAGATGCCCATGCTGGCCCCTTCCAGGGCGAGGGTGAGGCGGTCATCCCGCTCCGCAATGGCGGCCTTGAATTGGAGCTGTTGGGAGATGTCGTGGGCGGTGGTGATCCGGTATTTGATGGTGCCATCCGGCGCGTGCACGGTGGTGGTCTCCATCTGGACTGGGAGGGTGGTGCCATCCTTCCTGAGGAGGCGGGATTCGTAGCGGTGGGTGCCGGAGTCATCCGCCAGGGAAAACAACCCGGCGAGTTGGTCGTGGTATTCGGGGGAGTGAAGCCTGGAAACAGGCATTCCCACCACCTCCCGGGCCGCCCGGCCGAGAAGCCCGCCCATGGCGCGGTTGCAGACGAGGATGGAATCGGTGCCGGGGGCGGACATGAACATGCCGTGGGCCAAGTGCTCGAAGGCATTGGCCCACTGCCGGATCGATTCCTGGGCCTGGTGCTGGGATGTGATATCGTGAATGATGAAGCGGCCCGCGTTCGCGCCGGATACGAGATTGGCCACGATGTTGATGCGGAGGATCCGTTCGTCCGCCCGGTTCAGGGAGACCTCGCAATGGTGGGTTTTGGCCGTGACGAAAACGGCCCCGAGGAACTGATTGAAAGCGGGGAGGTCCGCTTGGGGAATGAAGAGGCCGAGCCGTTTTTCAATGAGCAATGGGCGCTCGACCCCGAGGAGGGTCGCCCCGGCGAGGTTGGCCTTCAGGATGGTGCCATCCGGCGAGAGGGTGAAGTAGGCGGTGGGGGCAAAGTCGTAGAGTTCGGAGGCTTCCTGGAGGGAGTCATCCAGGTCGGAGCGGGTCTGCTCGAGTTCCTCATTTTGCATCTGCAACTGGATCTGGTGGACCTGCAGCTCATGGACGATCCGGCGGAGGTCCTTCTCCGGCGGTGTGGCATTGTCCCCGGCCTGGAGATTGGCCTCGGCCCGCTGTCTGAGGGTGGCGGGATCCATCCGGTGTGTGCGCCTGGATTTCATGGCTGCAATTCGGTTGTCCAGCCGACCCTGGGAACCGAGGGGGGATCCTGGGTGGGACTGGATTGGGGCTGGCGGTGGCCGGTGATGTCGATGAAGGTGATGACGACGCCATCGATCATGTTGTTGAGGGTCCGGTAGGGCATGATGCGGACGGCGAACCAGCCGCCATCCCGGGTTTTGATCTGTTTTTCAGCAAAAATGAGGGTGCGGAGGACCTCCTGTGCATCCCTGGCAAGGTCGGGATAGAGGAGGGTGGAAGCGAGGTCGGTGACGGGTCTGCCGACATCCGTGGGGATGAGCTTGATGATGCGTGCGGCGGCGGTGGTGAAGCGGCGGACGTTCATCTCGTTGTCGAGGAAGACGGTGGCGATCTCGGTGCTGTTGAGGAGGTTCTTCATGTCGTTGTTGGCGCGGGAAAGTTCCTCGAGCTTGGCCTGGAGTTCGGCGTTGACGGTTTGAAGTTCCTCGTTCAGGGACTGCATCTCCTCCTTGGAGGTGGTGAGTTCCTCGTTGGTGGACTGCAACTCCTCGTTGGTGGACTGGAGTTCCTCGTTCATGGAGCGCAACTCCTCCTGGGAGGTCTGCATCTGCTCCCGGGTGGATTGGAGTTCGGAGCGGGACCGTTCCAGTTCCCACTCCAGTTCGACGGAGCGGGCGCTGGAGGAGGGGGTGGGGCGGCCTGATGGGCTGGTTTTGACCTTCGGGGTTGAAACGACATCCTTGAAGACGATGAGAATCATGCCCCGGAGGGGTTCGGGCTCCTCGAGGCGGTGCAGGTCGACATCGACAATGTCGGTGCGCCCCTCGGATGTGACCTTGAGGTTGTGCAGGAGGGTGGTGCCGCCGTCGCGGGCGATTTTCTGGAAGGCACTGGCCATTTCATAGCGGAGGCCGTCGCGGGCCATGGCAAAGATGTTCCAGTTGGCCTTGCCTGCGGCCGGTTCCAGGTAGCGGCCGGTGCGGCCGCTGATGACGAGGATGTCGCCGCGGTCATTGGCAAGGACGCTCGGCGGGGAGTGTTTCTGGAGGATCAGCTGTTCGGCCAGGCACTGGACACTCTCGATGGGCCGTTCCACCTCGGTCCTGGCGGCCACAATTGTGGCGGTTCCGGAGAAGGTGGATGGAAATTCGATGGAGGCGGCCGGGGTGGGGGATTCGACCCGCCAGAAGAGTTTTGTCTTGGTATCCATCGGGATGAAGAGGCCCGGGAAGTTGCCAACCGATTCCGCACTGCCGAGAAAGAGGAGGCCGCCGGGGTTCAGGCTGTAGTGGAAAAGGGGGATGAGTTTGCGCTGGAGGTCGGATTCCAGGTAGATGAGCAGGTTGCGGCAGGTCAGGATGTCCAGCTTCGTGAAGGGGGGATCCATGATGAGGTTCTGGGGGGCAAAGATGACCATCTCGCGGATCTCCTTGTTCACCTGGTAAGTGTCTTCATCCTTGATGAAGAAGCGGGCCAGCCGTTCCGGGGAGACATCGGCAGCGATGTTCGCCGGGTAGATGCCCCGGCGGGCGCGGTCGATGGCGTCGCGGTCGAGATCGGTGGCGAAGACCTGGAGGGAGCAGGGACCCTTGGGGCGGATTCTCTCGAGGGCCTCCTTGAACACGATGGCGAGGGAGTAGGCCTCCTCCCCGGTGGAACAACCGGCCACCCAGGCCCGGAGGTTGCGCCCGCGGGATGCCCGGGTGAGCAGGGCGGGAATTCCCTGCTCGCCGAGCTGCTCCCAGACGGCTGCATCGCGGAAGAAACTCGTCACGCCGATGAGCAGTTCCTTGAAGAGGATGTCGATCTCCGCGCGGTTCTCCTGCAGGTAGCGGACGTAGTCGGCCATCTTTTCGATCTGGTGCAGGCCCATGCGGCGCTCGATGCGGCGGTAAACCGTGCTCTTCTTGTAGCGGGAGAAATCGTGACCGGTGTGGGATCGCAGGAGGATGGCCACCTTTTCGAGGGCACTCTGGGATTTCTCCTCGATGATCACTCCCGGAGGCGCGCCAATGACGGTGTGGCGGAGGTAATCGAGGAGCCGGGTTGGCAGTTCCTGGGCGGTGGCCACGATGTCGGCGACTCCGGCCGCAATGGCGCTTCGTGGCATGCCATCGAATTTTGCCGAGGTGGGGGATTGGACCAGGACGAGGCCGGCCTTTTCCTTGATGGCCCGGAGCCCGAGGGTGCCATCCGTCCCCATGCCGGAGAGGATCACGCCGATGCTTCTCTCCTGCTGATCTTCGGCAAGGGAGCGGAAGAAGTAATCGATGGGGAGGCGCAGGCCGCGGATGGCGTTCGGCTCCAGCAGGTGGAGGACGCCCCGCAGGATGGACATGTCCCGGTTGGGCGGAATGACATAGACGCAGCCCGGCTTTACCTTTGTGCGGTCCTTCACCTGGTAAACCGTCATGGCTGTGGAGCGCTGGAGCAGTTCGGTCATGATGTCCCGGCGGGTGGGGTCCAGGTGCTGGACCACCACAAAGGAGAGGCCGCTCTGGGAGGGGACTCCGCGGAAGAATTGCTCCAGGGCTTCCAGGCCGCCCGCTGATGCGCCGATGCCGACAATGGAGACAGGGTGCTCCGACCGGCTGCGGGTCTTCGTTTGAGCCGGGGTTGGGACTGCAGGGGGAGTCGCAAGGGGCGCTTCCTTGGGGGCGGATAGCAGCTTTGGTTTGGAGCCGGTTTTGGTCAGTTTCTTCGTCGTCGCCATATTAGTACCTTCGTTTTTCTAAAAACCGCTTATTTTACCCTCGGGATGGGCTTCGATAGGCAGGAAACCCTGTAAAGAGAATCCACCGTCCAGGCCATAAGAAGGAATCGCGCCCCCCACTTGTAACGTCGACGGGGCATTGCAAAACCATCCCTGCCCTCCCGATGCCCCAACTATGAGCCGATCGCGGGATGGTGACAAGCTGTTTGGTGGGGGGAGGGGGCAATTAGGAATTGGGGAGGGGTGGAGGGTGGAGGAGACTGTTGACCGATTTCCCGCGAGGGGGGGGGCAGTTAGGAATTAAGAATTAAAAATTAAGAATTGGGGAGGAAAGGGGTGTTGACGAATTTGGCGGGAGGGGGTCATGGCCCCATGCTGCCAGGGCCTTCCCCCTCGGGGAATCCCAACGGGATTCTGCCATAAAGCCCGGGGTTGCGCCGCCGTGGCGCTACCCCGGGAGGATGGGCAGGGTATTCACAACCCCGAAGGGGGTTGTGCCGAAGGG
>CAIWMU010000146.1 GCA_903913865.1 uncultured Verrucomicrobia subdivision 3 bacterium | reverse complement strand
GCCCGGGGCGGTGCGAACGCCTTTCCAATCCCCCATGCGGACGGCCTGCTTTGAGCCGCCTTCGTGGAATTCCCAGTAGAGGAATTCGTGCTGGTTGGTCTGGGCTCGGCCCATAAGGGCGGGGAGCATGTTGATCCCGTCAATCTGCTGGGGAGCATCCGCCCGGGCGACGGCGGTGAGGGTCGGGAAGACATCCCAGAAGGCCCAGACCTGGTCGCTTACTTTCCCGGCGGGGACCTTGCCGGGCCACCAGGCGATCATGGGAACGCGGATGCCTGCAATCGCGCCCTTGCCTAGAAGGCCAAGCGCAGCGAGGCAGTCAGGGGATTTCCGACAATGATCATCATCGCCCAGCGTCCGGCTTCCGGACCCGGGGCGAGGGAAATGACCGAGATGCCCAAGCGGGCCAGCAGGGTGGCAGCGGAACGGGCGATGGAGGTGCTGAAAACCGATTTCATAGCGTAACGCTTAACCAAGACCTGCATCAAGGCCCGATGGCGTCGAGGCGAGTTTGGCCAGTGCCGGTCAACCATTTCCTCCACAGCTCACCTGCATAAACCAAAACCATGTTGGCCGCTGAGGGCGACCCCATCCCCTGACAGTCGTCACTGGCTCGTCCGTTCGCCCCGCTTCGGGTAGCCACTAGGCTGCTTCACGTCCGCCGCAAGGCCTTTTTTGCCAGGTGGGAGCACGTGAAGTTCCATGTTCGTCTCTAGAACGACATTCAGGGTCATGTAACCAGGGCCGAAGATGCTGACCCGCTTATCCAGATAACTGTCATCCATGTCGTGGCCTAGCAGGGAGACGTTTGGAAAGCTAAACTTTTCGCTGGTGGAGCTTGTTACTATTAGGTCCCCGGAGCAGTGGGGAATCTTCTTGGATTTGTTCGGCGCGATCTGGACATCCTGTCCCGTGTATGCGCTATTGACTCTGATCTTCTCTCCAGTGCCATTCCCAAAGTTTACCGCCAGCTTGGTGTAGCATCCCGTTAGAAGGACCACACCAGCCATGCAGAGTGACATGGGAAGGCGACGGCTCATTTCAGTGCGTCTGCTGCTGGCCCGGCTTGATGAAGTGTTTGGCGTGGTAGCGTCTGAATGGCAAAGGGTAAAGGGTACCCGTGTATCCGTGCCAGATTTCTCCTCCGCCGCCGCTCATCAGCGCAGTCCTTCCGCTGTTGGAATCGCAGGCGAACACCAATCCCAAGGCCATGTGGTAGTAAAGTCCCGGACTGGAGAACTGCAGCACGGTATCGTCAGACTGGCTTATCAACTCCTTGGCGGGGTAGGGGTACGAGCCGTGGCCCCAGAAGTAAACTCCGTACAGTTCTTTGGCAACTGATCTGGAAATGAACATCTTCTCCAGGCCCATCTTGTCCCCCTTCTGGTGGTAGTGGTTATCCACCTTGAAGCCGCGCGCCCGGAGGTAATTGACGCTGGAGTTCCAGGTAACGTACCACCGACCCACACCGTTGCCCCAGCCAGCCCAATAAGCGACTACCGTGTTGGGAATTTCAAAGTGTTCGCAGCCGGTCAATGGCTGGCCCCAGAATTGTGGCATCGTCGTTCCTGACGAGGGCGTTAGCCACCGCTCGTATTCCGCGCAGTTGAGCCCAACCAAACCGGCCAGGTCGGCAACCGTGTCGCCCTTCTCCGGCTGTGCCGGAGCCTTTGCCCTGCCGTTGCGATCAACCTTCCACTTCTCGCCAAACAAATCCCAGTTGTTTGCTGAATCGTTTCCGCAAAAGAGGTACAGATTCTCCCCGCCTTCCTCGTCAATTGGATCCCGGCTCAACCAGTGCGCGGTACTCGGGCTGTACCAGCGCATGGCTTGGGCCTGTGTGAGAGTGAAGGCGGTGGCGAGCCCGATCAGAGCGATCTTCAGATTTACTTTCATGGCTTTCCTTCCCCGTTTACTGGCGAATTCATCTCGGATTGCGAGGATGGCATCAACGGCGAATTCTGGGGTGGCGATGGCGCCGGCGACGCGTGCTGGGTGGTTTCGTTAGAAGCGGACGAAGGCACGATGCGAATGCGGGACTTCTGAGCGTTCACCCTCTGCATGTATTCCTTCATGGTTGCCTCGTTTTGCTCCCGTGTCCAGCGCTCCCGCTCTTTGGGATCAATGGGTGGGTTAAGCTTCTTGTATCCGAAGGCCGGGTCCCTCGCCAGGATGTTTCTGATGTGCGGGGGCTCATTTTCGTGGGGCGGCAGTGCTGCGATTTGCTTTGCGACGGTTTCGTCGGGTGGCGCGTGGCCGTACTTGCGCACATAGGTCTCCAAATAGTAGGCGTTTATCTCCTCCACTATTCTTTTGGGATCGTTCATCCCCTGCACCCTGGTTTCGAGTTCCGGTGGAATGCCTTCCCAGTAATCCAGGGGGATTTGCTCTCGCAGGATTAGAACTCGCCCGGACTGCGGAACATCGGCAAGCATCGCCAGGAACCTGCGCTCGTCGGCAGAGGGTTGCGGCGGCCCAAAGGCGGCCTGCAACTGTGCCGAATCATCAGAGATTTCATTGAGGTACCGGGCCAACTCCTCCTTGAGGCAAGTCACGGACTTTTCGATCTCGGCGATGTTCGTGCTCTGGTTCATGAAGAACTGAACCCCAACCCTCCGGTCTCGGAAGTGCTCTGCCAAAAGTCCGTCAGACGGCATGAGCAGGTTCTCAACCTCGTTCCATAACGCATCCCAGCGATCAGCAGCGACCAAGTCCAGGTGTAGCTTTCGGTTCTTTTCCAAGACGCGCTTTGCGAGTGTCGTTTCCGGCTGGTAACGAGCCGCCAAATCCAGGGCGGCGTTCGCGTCCTCGTAACGGCCCATGCTCCGCAGGCACGAAGACCGGTTCAGCAGGCAAATGGCCAGAATCTCCTTGTTGCTCAGCGGGCGGAGCCAACCCATGCCGCGGATTTCGTCTTCGGTCATCGGCGGCCAGCCCGTCCGAAACTCGTCATCCGAAGGGGTCGCGAAGCCGCGATTCTCCGTCGCCTCGATGTTCAGGTGCTCGCCATTCCCTTCGTCATACCGCGCGTACAGGTGGTGCTTTCTGGCGGCGATGGTGACCGGGTAGCCGAGCCGCCGCGCTATGGCGGCGTACAGGAACGGCATTGAGGAGCAAGTGCCGAGGTGCTTCCCGGTGAGCAAACCATGCATGAAGAAGTCGCCGGAATCGCCGAAGAACCGATTCCACTTTTCGACCGCGTGGGTCTTCATTGCTGCCTTAGAGATCCGCTCAGCCTCGGGATTGTACGCAAACCGGAAGTCCTCGCACAGCACCGCGCCCAGCACGCCCATGCGGTAGTATGCCAGAGCGTTTTTGAATTCTTCAGGATGCTCGACGAATTGATGGAAATTGCGGTCGGTCTCACGCCTCACATGACGCGCCCACGCTTCCAGCGTGTCGAGACACTGCTGAACGTTGAGATTCTCCGAGCCGCGCAAGCCGTCGGCGCAGAGCAGGTTCATAAGCACAATATCCACCTTGTCCAACTCCTCTGGCTTTATGGCGAGAAGCCCGGCGAGGGAGTTGGGCTGCTGAAATGATGGTGCTGGAGGAGCCGACTCGGCCTGTGACGGCGGCTTCTCCTGCGCCAACTCGGCAGCCGGCGATGGGGTGCTCGCTAAAAGAAAACAAACTCCAGTAGCCAACCCAAAGGCAGATGCCCGAACCAGTTCAGCACAGTTTCCGCGGAACGCGTTCCTCGCGTTCCGCCCTCTCGTCTCTGTGAAGAAGTGAACCATGTTTGGAGTCTAAGCACCCGCACCAAGCGGGACAAACTCACGTGTCTCGCGGAACGGCTTCTGCCTGGTCGGTTACTACACCCGTTCGTGGGGCACCGATGCTTGGTTGTCAGCCGATGGCGCAGATGCCGTCGCCCGCCATTTGAAACAGACGCACAAGCCAATCAGAAGCCCCGCCAAAGTCCATTGCACGACTATCGCCGCCATAGGCACTGTTACCCAAGCTGCAAACTCACCGCGGGGCGGTAAACCATAGTCATACGTCCAAGTGTGCGCAAGCCAAAGTGCGGGGGCATTGATCATCTCAAACGGCGTTTTCGATAGCTGGACAGCGAATGCCACTGGCAATGCCATGAGCACCCCGAAGGCGAGTCCCAAGCCCGGTGGGATGAGTGCCCGTTTGCACATGGCTAATTGCCTCCCAAAAAGGCACTCCGGCATTCTCCGCAGGGCTTGGCGTGGTCGCGTACATGTCCCTGAAATTCCGACAACCTTTCCTTGGTGATCTTTTCCGTTAACCTGATGCGCTGGTTGCCGAACCGGAAAACTACCCAGCCGACCATATCACCATTGCTTAACATTATCCAAGCCATGTCCCGCTCCGTCGCACGGCCGTCGGGCCCGCCAGGCACGTCCAGAGTCGGATCATCCACTTGCTTCGCTGTCCAAAATCCTCCGGGGGCATAATTGTGCCAGTAGTACCTGGTGTCCAGGCCAGCGCCGGTAAGCGATGGCGCTCTGTTCTTGGTGTTAAAATCGCCATGCGCGACCCAATCCTGAAGCGGATGCAATCCGTAACCGAGAAAAACTGCCGCTTGGGAAGCATCATCAAGGGGCGCAGTGCAAAGCATCTTGGCCACTTTGAACATCTGGTCGCGATGCGTCAGCCGGGAGTCGCCACTCGTGGACCGAGTAAAATGCCAAGAGAAGTTTGCATCCGAAATGACCGTTGGGTCGAAAAGAGTGTCTATCTCATTATCCGCTACACCGAGCGCACCAGCGGTGCCGGAGGAGATGCCGAGTTGCCCGGCCCATTCCGTGGTCCGGTCTTTGTGAACGTCCGAGTTCCACAGCCCCAAAGCATCGTAGCGCGAGACAGGGTTATTCCCAACAAACCCGAACAGGCTGACTCCGCCCATCTCACCAACTGGATCTCGGCTCAACCAATGCGCCGTGCTGGGGCTGTACCACCGCATCGCGTGTGCTTGGGTGAGGGTAAGCGTGGCGGCGACCCCGGCCAGAACGATCTTCAAAGTTACCTTCATGGCTTTCTTTTCCCGTTTGCTGGCCTAATTGTGCCAGATCGCGGAGATGGTGGCAATTTCTTCAGCATGAATTTTATGGAGACTTATTCATCGCCGCATTGGTGTGGCCTGAGCAAAAAATGTAAAGCACGGGCCCGGTTCCCTGGGGCGGGAGATTATTTCACGCTACCGGACTATTCAATTGACGACAGTACCCCCAATATGTTGGGGTGAGGTGCGACCCAAGGGCTTCCCACCGACCATTTTCTTGTAAGGCGAAGGCTCTACTTGAACGGCGTGCTGGATCAATCGGTAGAACGGTTTGCCCCTGGATCGGGAGGTTCTTCAGTTGAAGCGAAACGTAAACTCGTCCAGGTAATAATCCAGATGATCGGGGCGAACCGCCCCTTGATGTGTTCCCAGCGGCCAGCGTTTCAATAAGGCCGCCACCCGGTGAACTCGGGGCAGCAGTTCCGTCGGGGCAGTTTTGGCCTGACCTCGCAGCACGGTCACCTCATGGGCGTATCCCAGGACAGACAACCCCGCGTAGCCGTCCCATCCAACGGTATGGATGCGACTGCCCGGTACCACGACGGCTTGAACAAACCCTTCGAGAGAAGAGGCAGAGGCGTCGGCCACACGGGACATCCGAATGCCCCCCATCCCTTTCCCGTCTTCTTGGGCGACAATCACCACCAGCGCCTTGTGGTCAGCTCCCCGGCCACGGTTGCCTTCCGCCATGCCGCCCACATACGTTTCATCGACTTCGACCGTGCCCGTCATACGTCAGGCACTTGATCGACTCACGGCGGCGTGAACAGAAGACAAAGAGCGTGCCGGAAAACGGGTCACTTGCCAGGGCCTGACGGCAAAGGGCAGCCAGACCATCGATGCCTTTGCGAAAGTCCACAGGCTCAACCGCCACAAGAATTCGCATGTGCGGAGTGATCTGGATCATGAGCAGTGGCGCAGCAGCAGATCCAACACGGGAACCAGATCGCCGGGGCTGGCGTTGGGCAGTCGCAGGGTGAGTCGCGCACCGGAGGCTTGAACCAACTCGACTGTGCGGCTTCAAGAGGGACGGCAGGAGCAACCAGTTCGACAAAGCGCGGCGGGGCTGGGGCTGGTTTTCGTCCCACAGGGTGACTCAGGAGCCGGCGCTGCGGATCGTAATAGTCTAGGTACAATGCCGCTGCAGTTGTGCCCACCCCGTGCGTGCGCGCAGCTTCCGTCGCAGCCTGCCAGAGCTCTGCTGGAATCCGTTCGCCAAGGGGACGGGTCGATCGCCACTCCCGCAGCCGCTCTGCCAATGTTTGTAGTTGAGGAAATCCGCTAAAATCTCGTTTCGTTGCCATAGTTCGCCACCAACCATAGCCACTTCACCCCCAAAAGTTACGCACGGTTGCCGAAGCAACACCAGCTTTCAACCATCGGGGCACCAAGTGCCCGGGGTGATTTCACGGCGGTGTGGACTGGTGGAGAAATGGTTCTTTTCGGCGGATGGAGTGGCGGTAATGAGGTTCTCGTTGCAGACACAACTTACTCGTATACCCCGTCCCGGGTATTCTTCCTCTATTCGCGACCATGAGGACGGCCCTCTGAGTGGCGGATTTCCGGGGCAGTTTGTGCGTGAGGTGGGTTCTGTTCTCTAATTTTTTTTCGGAGTCTCGGATGGGGCGGCTTTGGGGGCTTTCAGGGGCCAGGTTTCGGATTCGGTGCGGGCGGTCTGGAGGTAGGTGTCGATTTTCGCCACGATGTCTTTGCGCTCCAGTGCCATGTCGGTCTTTTCGGCGGGATCGGCCTTGATGTCGTAGAGTTCGAGGGGGCGGCCCGGGGCGGTGCGAACGCCTTTCCAATCCCCCATGCGGACGGCCTGCTTTGAGCCGCCTTCGTGGAATTCCCAGTAGAGGAATTCGTGCTGGT
>CAIWMU010000145.1 GCA_903913865.1 uncultured Verrucomicrobia subdivision 3 bacterium | reverse complement strand
TTCATGCGCCTTGAAGGACCGTCTCGGCGCCGAGTGGACCACCAAACCCTCGGCACGCCGCCTTCCTTGCAGGGCTGGGCAAAAACCGCCTCAAAGGCAGGTTCTCAGCCACCATGCCCAATTCCAGATGAATCGGCCCTGATGTGCTTCCAGTCGTTACCATTTTTTCACTGGGCAACGAGTCTGGTGGAATTAGACTTGTGGATATGAGCAAAGTGCGGTTGGGAATCATCGGTTTGGGAAATATCGGCCAGCACCATGCCTCCTATCTGGCAGCGGGCAAGGTTGCAGGGGCCGAACTGATTGCGGTGGCTTCCTCCGTGGCGGCCAAGCGGGAGAAGTATCTTCCGGCTGCGGGATTTGCTGATGGGGAGTCGTTGATCCGTTCCCGTCTGGTGGATGCCGTGATCATCGCAACGCCGCACTATCAGCACACGACTCTCGGCATTAAAGCCCTTGAGCAGGGGTTGCACATCATGGTGGAAAAGCCGATTTCGGCCCACAAGCGCGATGCAGAGCGGTTGATTGCTGTTCACGAGAGGAAGCCGGAGTTGGTTTTTGGGGCGATGTTCCAGCTTCGGGCTGAGCCACGCTATCTCAAGATCAAGTCCCTGCTCGAGGAGGGCAGGTTGGGCAGGATTGTCAGGATAAGCTGGATTTTGACCGATTGGTTCAGGACGGAGGCCTATTATTCAAGTGGGGGATGGAGGGCAACCTGGGCCGGGGAGGGTGGGGGAGTTCTCTTAAACCAATGCCTGCACAATCTCGATATGATGCACTGGTTGCTTGGCGCGCCGGCGCGTGTCCGGGGTTTCTGCCAGTTCGGCCGTTTCCACAAGATCGAGGTCGAGGACAATGTGAGCGCCTATCTGGAGTATGGTGACGGGGCCACAGGCATGTTTGTCACATCCACGGGGGAGGCTCCCGGCACCAACCGTTTCGAAATTGCGGGGACGCTCGGTCGTCTGGTTCTTGAGAACAACCGCCTGTCGTGGACACAGAACGAGACGGACATGGTGGAGTTCAGTCGCACGGCCGGGACTGCTTTTGCCAAACCCGCAAACCGTGAGGAGGAGATCCCTTTTGAAAACGCCGACCTTCCCCATGCAGTGTTGATGCGAAACTTTGTGAACGCCATTCGGGAAGGGGAACCGCTGATCGCTCCTGGTGTCGAGGGTATCCACTCCGTGGAACTTGCCAACGCCATGCTTTATTCCTCATTGATCGGCGGAACCGTAGAACTGCCTCTTGATGGGGCTGCATATCAGGACCGGCTCGGACAGTTGATTTCGGCATCCACCCTGAAGAAGCATGTGGTGGAGCTTGCTGGCGGAGATTTTGCAGACTCTTTTAATAGATGAAAGGATGTCGTTGCCCATGGAATTGGAGGAGTTGGTTGGCAATGGGTAATGGAGCGCAAACCTCACATGGCCTGCAAATTGAGTTGTCCGGTGGGGAATGTTTCGTAACCATGAACGCCTGATGGGATTTCATCGTTTTGCCAGGCAAGAGCAGGGGGTGCAACTGCTCCAGCGGTCGCTGGAGCGGGGTCGCCTGGCCCATGCCTATCTTTTCACAGGGCAGGACATTCATGAGCTTGAGGCGATGGCCCTGACCCTCGCAAAAGTGCTCAATTGTGCACAACCCACCCATGAGGGGGGCATCGATTGCTGCGACACCTGTAGCCACTGCCGGAGGATGGATGGGCACGTCCACCCGGACCTGCATTTTGTCAGGCCTGAGTCGAAGACCCGCGTGGTCACGGGTGATCAGGTGCGGGAGATGCTTCAGGAGATTTATCTGAAGCCGAATGAAGCGAAGCGCAAGGTATTCATCATTGCGGGGGCGGACCGGATGAACGAGAAGGCGGCAAACGCTTTTCTCAAGACCCTCGAGGAGCCGCCCGCCAATTCTGTCCTGATTCTTTTAACGGTTGAGCCACAAAGGCTTTTGGACACGATTCTTTCGCGTTGTCTTCGCCTTAATTTCGGGTCCAGCGTGATGCCGGAGTTGGATCCCGCCCGGGCCGCCTGGTTGCGGAATCTCACGGATACCGCTGCCGCTGGCACGAAGAGCCTGCTGGGTCGCTATCGGTTGCTGGATTTGATTTTAACGGAACTTGGCCGTCTTCGGGGAATTGTGGAGGAGCATACCTCGGCACGATCCCCGCTGGAGCGTTACCCGGATGCGGAGCCGGCCCTCCGCGAAAAATGGGAGGAAGAACTCAAGGCGGCCATCGAAGCTGAATACCGCCGCCAGCGGGGTGAGTTGCTGGCACACATCCACTGGTGGCTCCGGGATGTCTGGATTCTGATTCTCTGCAAGGGTTCCCCAACTTCCGACGGTGGGGATTCCCTGCTCCGTTTCCCCGATCTGGCAGGGACGGTTGCAATTTCAGCCCGGGTTACGGTCGACAAGGCCAGTGAAAACCTGCAGGTGATTGAGCAGCTACAACGATCTCTACACACAAATGTTCAGGAGGCATTGGCCCTTGAAGTCGGGTTGCTGAAATTGAACCTATGAAAGGGGATTCAGCCAAACCATCAAGTGGGGCATCCGGGCAGGCTTTCGCCGCTTTGATGGGGGTGTTTCTCGGCCTGGCATTCCTCAAGTTTGGGAACCCGCCCATCATGGCGAAGTTCGAGACCGCCCCGACCAACATTTACGAGTTTGTCATGGGGTATCCATGGCCTTCCGGGTGGGCCTATGGGATGCTCGTTGCGCTGGTGGTGGCGGGCTTGCGGCTTGCAACTCCGGAGCCACACCGTCCCAACTGGATTGTTTTTCTGCCCGGGGCGTGGTTTGCCTGGCAGTTCGTTACGAGCCTCTTTTCTGTCGATTTCAGCCTGACCCAGGGGGTTTTGAAGCACTTTGCCGCCTGTTCGGTGTGCTTTTATCTGGGTTACTTCTTTCTATCCAGGGCCTCCAGTTTGCGGACTTTTTTTATTTTCCTGCTTGGGGCACTGGTCGTGGTCGTCATTGTCGGATGGGACCAGCATTTTGGCGGCCTGGAGCAGACGCGTAAGTATTTTTACCTCTATATCTATCCTCAGTTGAAGGAGGTTCCCCCGGAATACATTAAAAAGATCGGAAGTAACCGAATTTTCGGAACGTTGTTCTATCCGAACACCCTTGCCGGAGCCATTCTCCTGTTACTGCCAATTTCCCTCACTCTGTGCTGGGAGGCAAAGGACCGGTTCACGTTGGAAGCCAGGCTGTTTTTGGTTTCGATCGTTGGTTTCGGGTCCCTGGGGGCTCTCGTTTGGTCAGGGTCAAAGGGGGGATGGTTGCTGGCGCTCCTGCTGGCAATCGTGGCAATGGGTTGTCAGAATTTGAGCCGTCCCCAAGGATCAGTGGCCGGTGGACTTGTGTCCTCACGCAGGTTGAAGATCGGTTTCGCTGCGTTGTTGATTGTGATCGGTTTGACCTTCTTTTTCCTGCGGTATGCCGACTTTTTCCACAAAGGGGCGACCAGTGTTAGTGCCCGGGGGGATTATTGGCGTGCGGCAGTGCAGATCACGGTCGAGAACCCGGTGGTTGGGACCGGTCCGGGCACCTTTTCCAAACCCTATGCTGCGATCAAGAGACCCGAATCTGAAATGGCGCGTCTGGTTCACAACGATTATCTCGAACAGGCATCAGATTCTGGGATTCCCGGGGCCTTGCTATACGCCGTTTTTGTATTTGGCGCTCTGGTGCGTGGGTTCAAGAAGGGGATAAAGGGGGACGCGATGGCCTTTGCCGCCTGGTTGGGAGTCTTGGGTTGGGGATTGCACAGTTTCATCGAGTTCGGTTTGTATGTTCCCGCTCTCTCATGGACCTCGATGACCCTTTTAGGGTGGTTGCTCGCCCGGGGGAGGAATCCCTTGGACAAAGCAGAATCCGCCCGATAGGATTTTTTTGCTCATGAGAATCCTGTTTTTAAATGGTCCGAACCTGAACCTGCTTGGCACTCGCGAACCGGAGAAGTATGGAAAGTTGACCTTGGCTGACATAGAAGCGAGGGTGCGTGCGAAGGCGGTCGGGATGGGGCTGGATGTTGAGTTCAGGCAGACCAACATTGAGGGGGAATTGGTGACTTGGATTCAGGAGGCTCAAGGAAGGTTCGATGTGATCGTTCTGAACGCCGCCGCGTATACGCACACCAGTGTGGCCATCCGCGATGCCATCGCAGCCGTGCAGGTTCCAACGATAGAAATCCATCTTTCAAACGTTCACGCACGGGAGGAATTCCGTCATGTTTCACTGATTGCTCCGGTATGCCGTGGGCAAATTGCCGGGTTTGGTGCCGGATCTTACGAATTGGCTCTTGAGGCCTCCGTTATTGTTAAAGTGGCACAAAAAGGGGCGTAATAATACCATTTGACGGGTTGGATGGGCATGTGGTCTGGCCGCCCGGATCGAAGATTTTACTTCTTGACGGGTTTTTTTGGTGGGGTAATATCAGCACCGATAGAGGTTTCAGGACGTCGGCAGCGTCAGAATTTGACTGCTGATTTTTGCTACAGAGAACGGGTCGACGACCTGTTCATTGCCGGACAACTCTAACGACCAAGACTTGTGGACCTAAAAGACATCAAAGCGATCATTGATCTGATGAAGAAGAACTCCGTCACGGAGTTTGAATTGGAGAAACAGGAGTTCAAGATCAGGCTCAAACGTGGGGGCAATGGTGGCGGAGTGGTTTATGAGGACATGCCTGCCTTGGGGGCGGGGCAACTGGTGCAACCAGTTGGGATGTCAGGCACCACGATTCCTACTCCTGGAGGTTCTGCTGGAAACGAGATGGAGATCAAGTCTCCGATGATCGGAACCTTCTATCGATCACCATCACCCGAGTCTGCCTCCTACGTTGAGGTGGGCACTGAGGTCAATCCGGAGACGGTGGTTTGCATCATCGAAGCCATGAAGGTGATGAATGAGATCAAGGCTGAGGCGAGGGGCGTGATCACCCAGATCCTGCTCGACAACGCCAAGCCAGTTGAGTTTGGCCAGCCTTTGTTCAAAATCCGGCCGTTGTGAGCCGCTTTGATGCCTGAAGGCAGAAGAACCACCAGCCCATGTTCGAAAAAATCCTTGTTGCCAATCGGGGTGAGATTGCTGTTCGCATCATCCGAGCCTGCAAAGAACTGAACATCAGAACGGTCGCGGTTTACTCGGAGGCGGACGCCAATTCCATGCACGTGCAGTTGGCCGACGAGGCGATCTGCATCGGGAAACCGGCCGCGAATGAGAGTTATCTGCGAATTGACAGGATCATCAGTGCTGCTGAGATCGCTGATGTGGACGCGATCCATCCAGGCTACGGATTCTTATCGGAGAACGCCCATTTTGCGGATGTATGTGAGAGCTGCAACATCCGTTTCATAGGTCCCAATTCCCGGGCGATGAACTCCATGGAGGACAAGGCTGTCAGTCGGGCGCTCGCCAAAAAAGCAGGGGTTCCCGTTCCGCCGGGGTCTGACGGAGTCGTTGATACCGAGCAGGATGCGGTGGCGGCGGCAAAGAAGATCGGCTATCCCGTGATGATCAAAGCGATTGCGGGGGGCGGAGGCAGGGGAATGCGGGTCGCCCACAACGACATCTCCGTGGTGAAAGGCTACCACACCTCCCGCATGGAGGCGGAAAAGGCGTTTGGGAATTCCGGTGTCTACGTTGAGAAATTCATTGAAAATCCTCACCATGTGGAGTTTCAGATTCTCGGGGACAACCGGGGGCACATCATCCATCTGGGGGAACGGGATTGCTCTATCCAGAGACGCAATCAGAAGGTGATCGAGGAGAGTCCATCGCCGCTGATCGACGCCAAGTTCAAGAAGCTACGTGAAAAGATGGGCAAGGCGGCGGTGAAGATCGCAGAGGTTGCCAACTACACCAATGCCGGCACGGTGGAGTTCATTGTGGATGATCAGGGTAATTTTTACTTCCTTGAGATGAACAAGCGGATCCAGGTTGAGCATCCCATCACGGAAGAGGTGACCGGGATCGACTTGGTGCGCTATCAGATAATGATAGCCATGGGGGAACCGCTGCGACATTCACAGAGTGACATCCAGTTCAAGGGGCACGCGATAGAGTGTCGGATCAACGCCGAGGACCCCTTTGATGATTTCCGTCCCAGCCCGGGTCGCATTGAGATGTATTATCAGCCCGGCGGCAGGGGAGTTCGTGTTGACACCCATGCCTATGCCGGATACACGATTCCCTCATATTATGATTCGATGATCGGGAAACTCATCACGTATGGCAAGGACAGGCGCGAGGCGATGGACAAGATGACGCGTGCCCTCAGTGAATACATGATCACAGGAGTCAAGACCACGATCTCGTTCCAGCAGGCAATCCTTCAGGATCCGAACTTCAGGCGGGGCGTCTATTCCACCACTTTTATCGAGCAGTTTCTAAGCGGGGCGCGGCGGGAGTTGCTCGAGGAAAAGGCCTGAGGGTCCAAATCCCGGAACTGAGATTGGAATAAGAGTTTGACACCAGGTTGCCGGGCTCCTAGTTTTTAGAAAATTGATATTTTATGGCTGAGAACGTTCCCAATATTCCATCACCCGGTGGCGCATTGCCTCCGAAGAAGGAAACCGGCAAGGTCCAACCGAAGAAGGAAACAGTGCGGATTAACCTTCCGCCCAAGCCTTCTGCGGCACCTACCATCAAGCTTCCAACACTCCCGCCCGGCGGTCCCGGCGGTGCCCCCCCGGCAGCGGCTCCTGCTCCCGCTATGGGCACAGCAGCGGCCCCGGCCGCCCGTCCTGCTCCTGCGGCGACAGCTTCAGCCGCTCCGGCAGCGGCAAGGCCCACCGCCACAGTTGTTGCCCCCCGTCCATCCGTGGCTGTAGCCAGTGCGCCAACAGTCAGTGGATTGGACAAGGGTCTGGCTATTGCCGCAGCGATCCTCGGGCTCGCAGCAGTCGGCACCACCGCCTTCCTGATTTGGGGTCTACCCGGGGTGGGTTGATTCTTTGGCGGGTTTGCGCTTTCAGGCAGCGGGATGGGATCGGTTGATGCCCATCCCGTTCTGGCCTGACACATTTCAGCACACTTGTTAGAATTTGTGCTGGAGTCTCTTTGCTTCGGGGCAACGTCCATTGGCTTTGTATTAACTTTTATGGCTTCAGCTAACATCGTAACATTGACTGCGGATAATTTTGCCGCGGAAGTTTCCAAGTCTGCAACTCCGGTTCTCGTGGATTTTTGGGCAGAGTGGTGTGGCCCATGCAAATCCATCGCCCCGGTGCTGGATGAACTGGCGGACGAATATCAGAGCAAGGTCAAAATCGGCAAGGTCAACATCGACCACCACGCCGCTCTGGCTGGGCAATTCAACGTGAGGTCTATCCCAACCCTGTTGATGTTCAAGCAGGGTCAGGTTACCGAACAGGTGGTCGGCATGCGGAGCAAGCGGGATCTTAAGGTGATGTTGGATCGCGCGGTGTCAGCCTGATTCAAGGTTCCATGGCAGCCTACCGCAGGAATTGCAGGGGCTGCCAGACAGAGGGAACCTTGCCCACTTCGCTCACGATGGCGAGGTTCATACGCTCCGGTTTGAAGAAATCCCTGGCCACTGACTGAATTTCGCCTTGAGTCACCTGACCCAGTGACTCCCTGATGGTTCCCAGAAGATTGCAGTGACCATAGGCGAGAAGGTTCTCTCCGATCCAGTTCATCTGCGTTTCGGTGCTCTCGGATGCGAGATCCATCTGACCGATGGAGTAATCTTTCGCCATGCGCAGTTCTTTCACCGTAATTGGCTCTTCGCAAAGACCGTGAAGTTCAGCAACTGCCAGGTTTAACGCTTCCGGGACCTTTTCAAGATCCAGCCCCATTGAAATCTCCAGATCCCCTGTGTCATTGAAGTAACTCGGCTGGCTGTAAACGGAATAGGCGAGGGCCTTGTCTTCACGAATGATTTGAAACAGCCTGGAGCTCATATTTTCACCGAGAACAGCGTTGAGGATCCGCAATGGCAGACGGCGTGGATCGTGGCGTGAGCAGGACCGGAATCCGAGAGCGATCTGGGTCTGTTCCACGTCCCGCTCCAGACGGGAGAGCTTCGGTTTTTTTTGACGCTCCAAAACGGGAATGCAGGACGGGGATGGCCCCTGCCTGATCCTCTTCTCATGGGGCTTCACAAATCTGCACAGGTCTGCATGGGAAACATTTCCGGCAGCCACGATGGCGATGTTGCTGCTGAGATAGTTGCGATCCATCCACTCCAGCAACTCCGGGCGGTTCAGCTTCTTCAGTGTTCCCGCCGTGCCCGTGATGGCTCGGCCCAGCGGCTGTTTGGGCCACAGGGTTTTGTTCAGAAGCTCCTGAACAAGTTGCTGGGGGTCATCAAGGGTCATTGAGATCTCCTCCTTGATGACCTCCCGTTCCTTGTCGATATCGTCCTGATGGAAATTTGAATTGAGCAGCATATCCAGCAGCACATCCAGCGTCTGCTCCAGCCGCCGGTGGTCGGTGCGGGCGTGGAAACAGGTTAATTCCTCGCTGGTGAATGCGTTGAGGCAGCCACCTGTTCCCTCTATTTCTTCCGATATTTCCTTTGCAGAACGGTTTGTGGTGCCCTTGAAGAGCATATGTTCGATAAAGTGACAGGCCCCATTTCGTTCCAGAGGCTCATAACGGGATCCCACCTTGACCCAAATGCCCACACTGACACTGGTCATGTGGGGCATTTCGAAACTTGCCAGAGTCAGTCCGCTCTGAAGACGGGTGATTTGATACATGATGTGGAACGGAGGGGCAGGGGACGACTCAACAGAATGCTTTCGGTACTTTGTCTGGTGGACCGACGCGGCGTTCGTAGTCCTTTACTATCTTCAAGACCTCAAGCGGGTCGTCAGTGATGGTTAGCAAATCCAGATCACCCGGACTGATCAGGGGTGGGTTTGCCTCCAGTGTGACCTTCATCCATTCGATGAGTCCCTGCCAGTAGCTGCGCCCAAACAAGATGAGCGGAAACTTCGGGATGCGCTGGGTCTGGACGAGGGTCAGTACTTCAAATAGCTCGTCCAGGGTACCAAACCCGCCGGGCATGAAGACGAACGCGATGCTGTATTTGACGAAGCAGACTTTTCTGGAAAAAAAGTAGTGAAAATTGATGGGAATGTTGGCGTAGGTATTGCCCTTCTGCTCGTGGGGCAGCTCGATGTTCAGGCCCACCGATTTTCCGTGGGCTTTCGAGGCACCCCGGTTTGCAGCTTCCATGATGCCGGGGCCGCCGCCTGTGATGACTGCCAGATCTGTTTTCGCAAGTGCACGCCCCAGTTCCATGGATGATTTGTAGAAGGGATTGGACGGCTTGAGGCGCGCCGATCCAAAGACCGTCACCGCCGGGCCCAAACGCGACAGGGTTTCAAACGAGTCGACGAACTCAGCCATGATGCGGAATATTCGCCAGGGATCCTCCTTGATGAACGGCTTCTCGGATTCAATCATGGCCCAACCTTAGCAGTCCGTGCGCCAGACTCAAGCGCAGTTGGTGGCGGCTTCAACCCGCAGGAACTATAGGCGTGGCTGCCGGTTTTGCCTGAATGTAGGTGAAGTGCAGGTCATCCGCTGGCTCGCTGGGTCGGTCCGGAGTCGCTGTTCCATGCTCCACCTTCACTTCTGGCGGGAGTGAGTCGACTAACTCTATGACTTCTGCTGCAGTTCCGAAAATGTATTCCGAGATTCGAATCTCTTCCGGCAGTTTCCAAAACACTCCCAAAGTCACCCACGTTCCCGATCGGCCAAGAACGAACTCGTCTGGATGCAGATGAAGTGCCCCGGCGTCGAAACCTTGCTGGGACACCATGTAGGGACCTCCGTGGTCCCGGGGATGCACTTCATTGGCCCGCTTCCAGCTTTTAAGGCTGATCAGGTGGGCATCCTGATAGCTGTTGGAAATGGCCCGTAGATTGGAGTAGTCCATAGGATATGATTTTTCTCCCCCGGTGTGGGTGAGGGAGGTTTCCGAACTGAAATTGCCGGAGCTCCCCGGATCGCCAACGACCGATTGACTCAGGACTTTTTCAAGCCTACGGAGTGGGCGATGTCATCGAATTCATCGCGTGTGACCGTTTCAAGGCGCTTCCCCTTTGCTGAAAGCTTTTCATTGATCTTGACTACCTTTTCAGTCATCACGTCATGAGTCTCCTCTGAGCCTCCCAGCAGCAGGAAGTTGTCGCCCCGGGTGACCCGTTTGTGGCCATCCGAGTCAAGCCCCACTCCGAGCATGACCGCCTTTCCGCTGTCTTTCTTGTTGCCGCTCTTAGGCATGGGGCAGATTAGTTGGAAAGATTCCCCGAGTCAATTGGGAGGAATTGCATAATTTGATCAGGAGATGGGTCCATGACTGGAGTAACCACTCCGGGCGAGTGAAGGCCTCCAGACGTGCCAGAATTCGCCGGGAGCGACGAGACCGGCCAGACCTAGTCCGCGATCGTTAGATCCATGTCAGACGTGTAGTAGAGAATGCGACCGCAGTTGCTGCAGGTGATGATGTCCTTTCTGGCCTGACAGGAGATCACCAACTGGGGGGGCAATTTCATGTGGCAGCCTCCGCACACCCCATGGTCCACCCCGACGACTACATTTTCACCCTTGCTGCGCATCAGCCGTTCGTAACGTCCACGGGGGCCATCTTCAACGGCAGCCGATAGATTCTCACGGCTGGCGTGAAACTGTGCCAGATCGTGCTGCAGCTCTTTTTCCCGGGTGTTAAGCTGGCCAATCTGATCCTGTGCCAGCTTTCGTGCCTGATCGGCTGCCTGTGTGGCGCTGACCACGCTGGCTTGCGCCTTCTCAGACTGCTCCATCAGCTCGATTTCCCTGTCCTCAATACCTTTGATTTCCTCTTTGCAGGTCTCGATTTCCTTTGCGAGTGCGCGGTATTCCTCGTTCTTGCGGGTTTGCAGCTGCTGGTTGGCGTAGCGGAGGATCTGGGTCTTTTTTGTCTCAACATCCAGCTCCAGATTCTTCCGGTTCGACTCGAGTTGCCTGACCAAATGTCTGGCGTTTTCCAGGCTCGTCTGGGTGTCTGCGGTTCGGGCTAGAAGTCCGAGACGACCGGGCTCGATTTGGCTTAACTCCTCTTCGAGCTTCCGAATCTTGCGGTCGCAATCCTGCAAAACGAGCAGATTATCAATCAGGTCGAGCATGGTTTTTGGTTTCTTAGAACGAAGCTGAAGATTATCGGGGGCTGTTGCCAAAGTCAATGAAGTCCAACCTGCCATCAACCCGATTCTTAATCGAGGCGCACCAGCGATCTGACTTCAATGTGTGCCGGCTTGTTACAACCATCAAGGAGCTGATTCAGTTTGTGTGGAAACTACTGCGGAAGAATGGCTTAGAAGACTTGCGATCAGCCCGTCCATCGTATGGGTGCGGGCTTCCAAATGCGGCTTTACTTTGATGGATTGAAGCACCTTGGAGGTCTCCGGCCCGATCGATGCAATCTTAAGTTGGGGAAATTTCTTGAGGAGCAGGGGAAGGTTGAACCGGGAGTGGAAGTGCTCCACGGTGGAACCGCTGGAAAAAAGCACCCAATCGGCACCTGATTCAAGAAACCGGGCGGCGCTTCCCGTTATGTCATCCGTTACCGGAAGAGTTTGGTAGCAGGCTATGTCATCAACGATCGCACCCAGGGCTTCAAGTGCCATGGGAAGATCCGGATTGGCGACTTCGGCCCGCAGGATGCACATCTTCAGGTTTTCTATGGTCTCGTTTTTGGCGAACGCCTTTGCAATCTCAGCTCCGATGGCTTCTTCGGGCATGAGATCCACTTGCAGGTGAAGCTCCTTCAGTTTTTTCGCGGTAGCGGGTCCAACTGCCGCGATGCGTGCCCCCCCAAGATCCCGGAGATCCTGGAACCGTTTAAAAAAGAGATCAAAGAAGAAGCGAACGCCATTGGGGCTGGTGAAAATGAGCCAGTCGTAGGAGTTCAACTCAACCAGCGCATCCACAAAATCGTTGGTGCGGGTGGTGTTTTCGAACCGTATTGTGGGGATTTCGATAACATCAGCCCCCAACTCGGAAAGTTTTTCAGTGGTGGAGCCTGCCTGGTTTGTGCTCCGAGTTACTACGATGCGCTGGCCGAAGAGGGGCCGGTTTTCAAACCAGTTGAGCTTGCTCCGGAGGTTCACAACCTCGCCAATTACGGCGATGGTGGGCGGTGCGAATTGTGATCTCGCGATCTCCGCCGCGATGGTGGCCAAGGTGCCGCTAATCGTCTGCTGATGCCCAGTGGTGCCCCAACGGATGAGGGCCACGGGAGTCTGTTCCTGCTTCCCGTTGGCAACGAGAATGGAGGCAATTTCGCCGATGTGCGCTGTCCCCATCATGACAACGATCGTTCCGGGGGTGTGGGCCAGGTGGGGCCAATCAATTCCGGGCGCGCCTTCCACGGGATCGTGGTGGCCAGTGATAATCGTGAGGCAGGACGCAAAATCGCGGTGAGTGAGGGGAATTCCCGCATAACTGGGAGCCCCCATGAAGGAGGACACACCAGGCACCACCTCAAATGGGATCCTGGCGGCCACAAGTTGGCAGGCTTCTTCTCCACCACGCCCAAACACATACGGGTCGCCCCCTTTCAATCGAACCACGGTTTTCCCCGAGCGGGCCCGCTGAATCAGGAGCTGATTCAACTCCTCCTGCGGAATGGAATGTTCTCCGGACCGTTTCCCGCCGAAAATAATCTCCGCCCCCGGTGGGGCCATGTGGAGCAGCTCGGCATTGACCAGGGCGTCATAAACCACCACATCGGCCCGTCGCAGAAGCTCCGCACCGCGGAGTGTTAGAAGACCCGGACTACCCGGCCCGGCACCGACAAGATATACCGTTCCAGAGGGTTTCATTTCAAGTTGGTGGCAAGATCCTGACCCAGGGCAATGGCTTCTCCCGGGGGGCGGGTGGACTCACTGCGGAGAACGGGGCCCTTAACGAAGGACAAGGCCCTGAGGCGTAGTTGATCCCCAATAATCTCACCATGCGCCGCCACCGGGCTTTGGCAGCCACCCCCCATTGCGGCGAGGAATGCCCGTTCTGCGGTAACGCACTGGAGGGTCTCCTCGTGATTGAGGCGGCTGCAGATCTTTGCGATCAGCTCGTCGTTTTGGCGGGTTTCAATCCCGATCGCCCCCTGACCCACGCAGGGCAACATTTCATCCGTGCTGAGTATGCTGGCCAGGAGGCCGGAAGGAACGCCTTCACCTGTGATGCGTCCTTCGGAATCGAATTTGAAATTAAGCCGGGAGAGGCCTGCCAGGGCCAAAATCGTGCCGTCCAGGCCGGGCTGGGATGCCAGCTTTTGCATCCGGGTGGCGACATTCCCACGGATATCCGGGACGTTGAGGCCCAGGTTTGCGGTGAGAAGGAGAGCCTTACGACGGGTGCTGCTGGTTGCCACGGTCGCCCCTGCGGGGAGATCTGCAACCCTCAGTCCGGGTAGGAATCCGCGTTGTGACGGGGTGTTGGGATCCTGAGCCGCTGCCCGCGCATCGCGGTAGATGAGCACATCACGCACATCTGCCCGCTTCGCGACGGCCGTGAGTTGGAGTCCTGGCGGCAATTCCGTGGGAAGGTCCTTGAGGCTGTGAACGGCGAGGTCTGCCTGGCCATTGAGCAGAGCCACTTCAAGCTCCTTTGTGAAGAGGCCCTTTGGCAGAACCAGCCCCTCACTCGCGAGTGAGGCGGTCTGAAGCTTGTCGCCGGTGGTCTTGATGATTCTCAGCTCGAACTGAAGCTCAGGGAACGCTGCCTGGCACTGGGCCAGAATCATGTTGGCCTGGGCCAGAGCGAGGGCGCTTCCGCGCGTTGCGATGAGGATTGGCTTCTCAGTGTGGGACATAAAGGGGAAATCAGTTCGAGCTTCGGGGAATGTTCGGAGCCGTGAGCAGGGCGGCGGCTTTCTCGCGGATCAGATCCTCGCAGTGTGCCACTTCCTCCCGGCGTTGCTTCAAATAGTCGGCCGCAATGGCTTGAAGGTCATCGATGTTATAAAGGAAAACATTCTCCATGAAATTGACCTCCGGCTCGATATCCCTGGGAACCGCGATATCAATGAGGAGAAGGGGTTTTCCCCGTCGCAGTTTTAGGAGGGGCTCAAGCCGGGCGCGATCAATGACGTAATCCGTGGCGGAGGTGCTGCTGATGATGATATCGATGAGGGCGAAGTCCTCAGCCCACTGATGGAAGGGAATGGCACGTCCACCCAGTTCCCGGGCCAGTGCTTCGGCCTTTTCAAGGGAACGGTTCGTGACCACGATCCCGGCGGCTCCACGGGACAGTAGGGACCGTGCGGTCTTTTCGCTGGTATCACCGGCCCCAATCACCATCACCTGCTTGTCAGCAAGGGTGTTAAAAACCTTCTCAGCAAGTTCGACAGAGACTGAACCCACGGAGATGCTGCCCCGCTGGATGTTGGTTTCTGTGCGAATTTGTTTGGCGACATTGAATGCCCTCTGGAAGGCTTTGTTCAATCGCGGACCAGTGTAACCGAGCTTGAGGGCCAAGTCGTAGCTTTTCTTCAACTGACCCAGGATCTCAGTCTCCCCCAGAACCATGGAATCAAGACCACAGGCAACCTTGAAGAGGTGCTGTACGCTATGGGGCTCGGAGTGGGTGTAAACCTCATCAGCGATGGGCACGGTGACGTTATGAAACTGGAGGCAGAACTGGCGGATTGCCTCGCAGGCGGACTGGGGTTCGAGGGGGGTGGAAGCGTAGATTTCGACACGGTTGCACGTGGAGAGAATCACAGCTTCCTGGACTGTCCCTGCCTGCCGAAGACTGTCCAGAGCGGTGGGGATTTGGCCCTCGGAAAATGCGAAGCGTTCACGGATGGTGACCGCCGCAGACTGATGGTTGAGACCGACAACGACTATGGGCATGGGGCGGCGTTATTGGTTGTGCAGCGGGGAGAGCAGGTTGCTGCCCCAGAAGGTCAGCAGCACGAAGGCAAAGCTACCTATTACCAGAAAAGCAAAGCGGCGACCGGTCTGGGCGAATTTCCAACGCATTATTATCAGGCTCAGGTAGATGAGCCAGACCAGTGCGCTCCATACAATTTTGGCATCACCCCGATAGACATCACGGTTTTGCATGTGGCTCAAGTCCACAGCTCCGAGGGCCAGACCGATGCTCAAAAGGATGAAGCCTGTGATCAGCAGCCGACCTACAATCGTTTCGAGACGTTGAATGGGTGGGAGCAGGGAGAAAATAGCCTGCAACTTGTGAAATTTGAGATTGTGCTCCTGTGTCAGATACATCAGGGCGGCGATTGAACTGAGTCCAAAAGCGCCGTAAGACAAAGCCAAAAGGGCTGCGTGTACACTCGTCAAGGCCCGGGAAAGTTCGGTTGGGGTCCCACGGGGAATATCCAAACCGGGCATTAACGCGAAGATCCCGATTCCGAACAGCAGCGGGGATGCGAACGCTCCCAGAAATCGCAGGCGGCGCCACAGTCCAATGACCAGATAGGTGGCAACGATGGTCCAAGTGACAAAGGTGGTAGCCTCGTAGAGGTTGTTGACGGGGCAATGGTTCAACCTGAACCCGCGCATTCCCATGGCCGTCGAATGGAAACAGAATGCGACGAGCAGTAGTATGTAATTGATGCGGTTATCCTTCCGAAATCCCCTTCGCCAGAGGAAAACGGAATAAATCATGCTGATGCCGTAAATAACGACAGCGCACAGAAAACTTTTTCGATCGGTGAACGAGCCCACGGTGACAGGTTAGCTTTTTCTGCTAATCTCGCAAGTTGCAATTCAGGCAGCCCGTGGGGCCTTTCGCCCTTGCGCAGGCGTCGTTCATCGCATCGGGCATCCCGTGGGCACAGGGGTGGGGATGTGGAGTATGTTACTTGGGCCGGACGATGGACATGTTGTTCAGGATGTAGGCTTTGGCATCCGACACCCCTTTGCTGTTGGCATCCATAAACCCGGCCGCGATCCCGCTGACATTGGCGGATGCTACAGATGTCCCTGTCGAGAGGAAGTTCAGCCCGTTAAAAGACACTACGCTCCGGCCTGGAGCCCCCACGGTGGGTATGTCCGCCAGGTTGGCGTAGGGTGCCAGGTGGCCCTGTTCGGTGGCGGTAACGGCAGTGACTCCTTCCAAAGCGGCAGGAAAGAACGGTGTCGTGGTGGGTTGGTTCCCCTTTGCTGCGAACAGGGCTACGTCCGTCTTGCTGACTTCTGTGACTGTGTCTCTCAGGAATGAACTCTCTGTCTCGCTCCCGAGGCTAAGGTTAATGATTGTGGCTCCATTGTTCCGGGCCAGAATGATTCCGGCGGCGACATCGAAGGTGGATGTGGTGGGGTTGGGCCCATAAACATCAACCGGTAAAATTTGGACGGAGGTAACCCCCTTGGTCTCGGCCTGCAACGCCCGGAGGATCGTTCCGACCATGGTTGTGCCATGGGTGGGCTCGGTTGGACCGCTCGAGGGTGTTCCCGCCACCGAAATGGACTTCAAAACAAACTTGTCCAACTCGCCTAGACTCTGCACCGAGGTATCGACCAATCCGATGATGATCTTTCCGCTATCAGGGGGTGGGCGCAACTGGAGTTGGGGCGGTGGGGTGCTGGATGTCACGTTTTGGGGAACTTCAGGCCGTTCCAACATGTAGTTGCTGTCAACATCCGAAACTTCCGGGTTCGACGACAACAGGTCTCGGGAGAGATTTGCCGCCGTGTCGTTTTCAAACCGAAGACGATAGGCGTTGAGATCATCAATCCTCCCCACGACCTTCGCTCCCACGAGCCGGGCGAGGTCGTCAATATTGGATCCTGGCTTCAGTCTTACTATCAGCTCATTTCCAATGAGTTTGGCCTTCGCGGCCTCGGACAGTTTCGCCGGTGGCACAAATTCCGTGGCGTTGCCCCGGGAGGTTTTGAAGACAAACAGTCGTGCGGGAGCATTCGAAGAGGGGACGAGTGCGAAGTTGAGGTCGCCGAGCAGCAGGCGCAGGGCTTCTCCGGGCGGGAGGTTTTTGAATTTGACCGTGACAGCGTGATCGGAACCTGGCTCAACGAACACCTTCCAGCCGGTGGCAGCCGCTATCTTGCGCAAAATCGGCACAATACGGGTGGATGAAATCTCTGCTGAGACGTTGTTTGTGGGGCCGGGCCAAAGCAAACGATCTGCCGCGGGGCTGGGGGTGGCCACGAGGCAAAGGAGCATGACGGACCAGATGTGAACAAACCGGACCGCACCGTTCCCAGCTATTGGCAGACGCATCAACATTCAGACTCCTTTATAACCCATTTTGTTCATTATGCCAGTCTGGTGATGGTCGGGTTAGCTCGTTTGGAGGGTTCTGTGAATGGGTGTGAAATGTAATCAGAGCATCCGGACCCGATAAAAGGCAGGGGATTGGGATCCGGGAATCATCCACTGGAGGAATGAATTGGTGGCGTTCAGTGTGACTTGGGGCTCGTAGGGACCAGGCGAATTGGTGGCCGCGAGGATCTGGTAGGACCGACCCGCAACCGCAGGCCAGGAGAGGGTCTGTGGTGCGGTGGTCAGGGCGATTACCGGAGATGGTGCGGAATCCACCAGACGAACGAGAATGGGAGCTGTCCTGTAACGCTCACCATTCGTCGCCGTAACGATGGCATGGAAGGGGTGGAGTCCCAGTCCCAGAGGACCTCCCAGAACGCTAAAATTGGCTTCGCTAACCCCGTTTGCGCTTCCGACAAGCCCTCCGGTGGAGTAGAGCTCTATTTTGCTGATGGTGTTGGTGCTGGCGATTACCCTGAATTGCAGGGTGGAACTTAGTATGGTGTTGCTGCCAGCCATGAGTGGGATGAGGGAGGCACTCCAGGCGTTGTTCCTGATCATCACGGGAAGGTCTGCACGGGTCTGGGTGCGGACGCTGCTTCCCTCATAGGCGATTGCAGTGAGTTGATGCGATCCATCGGGCTGGCTGCGGGTGTTGAATGCGAGGGTTGCGCTGAGGGTGTTGAGTCCGGCCGAGACATAGAGATGGTTGCGATGCTTGAGATCGTAAAGGTTCTCGTCGATAAGAGACTGTGCGGCCGGTGTGAAGGTGAAGGAACCGCCGAGCCGTGCCTGAATCCTCGAGGCAGGCCAACCGGTGGCGATTGCCTTCAGGGCAACGCTCACCTTGGGGGTTGCCCCCACGGTTTGATCCTGGAGGTCTTGGGCCTTGAGGCCATCCCCGGCCTGCAGGCCGTTTGTGGAATTGTTGATAAGGTTCACCAGTAGCTGGCTGAAGTCCAGCAGAGTAATCCCGGCTGTGGCATTAGTGACTCCCAGGGCGGTTTGTGCTCCGTTGGTCCGCGTGACTGTCAGCGTGAGGTAACTCCCGACCCCCACCGCGCCTGAGACCGTGAATTCGCGAATCGGGCAGGCGATGGATGCCAAAAAGTTGGTCCGGCTCGGGGTGATGAAGGTGGTCAATGCTGCCGAAGGACCGATCGAGCTTTCAGCGAAGGTCGAAATCCGGTCTGCGGGGACAGCCGGATCATCATGAATAAGTTGGATACGATCCCCAATGGCGGTGGCAGTCACATGGGTGAGCGGCGCTTTCAAATTGATTGCAGCGGCTGTGCCGGCTGCCACGGACTTGATGGTTGCGTTGCCGGGCACGAAGTAGGACACGGTGGTCCCGTTTAGGACCATTATCAGCGAGTTGTCGCGGAGGGGAGTCAGGTTGGTGATGGTCTGGATCCATTGTCCATCCAGAAACAGATCCACCTGCTGAAGTGGATGGAGGGGGTCGGGTGCCGTGAATAGCGATGAAATGTTCGTGACACCAGTGAGGATGGCGCCTGGTTGGCTGGGCTGAGTCCATGACCCTTGTCCGGCCAGGGCGAATGGGGCTGCCAGGGGTTCCCCCACGACAATGCCCTGATAAGGGTTCGTGAGGCTTGAATAATAGCATTCTGCCAGATTGAATCCCCTGGCTTGATAAAAGTATGCCATCGGGGAGGGGAATTTCTCGAAGTAAGCACAAGGTTCCACAACGGTGCCGTAACTTCCGGTGGCGCCAGCCGCTGTCAGGCCCAGAATGTTCAGTTGTGCCCCGTTATCCTGAAACAAAAGGCCACCGTAGGAGGTCAGGTTGTCAGCCATCGCCCCCGGCGCGAATGAGACCTGGGCGATGCCGTAGTTGTATGCACCACTTTCGAATCCAAAAATTGAGCCGAAACCATAGGGCCCGGTCGCCTCGGTGCGCTCAATGGAAAGGAGACCCCGGACACGGTTCTCGAAGACGGCGTTGTCGTGGATTTGGTAGCGGATATTTCGGGCGTAATCAGGGCCTTTCCCGAGATAGACGGTCTGACCGGGAAATGATCCATCCGCTGCGACACCCCGGTCCACGGTGAGCTTTGCGAGGGCAAGGTTGGATGCGGTGATCATGGTGACGAGCAGGTTCGTGGGGGAGATGCTGCCCGGGCTGACCTGCCGGAATGGAAGTTCACTACCTGCCAGAGCGCTTGCAGAGGTGGATGGGAGCGAGCAGGATGCTGGCACGCCCGGACCAGGAGCGCCATCATCCTCTTTGAACCCGTAAAACAGGGCGGATGTGGTGCTGTTCACAGACCCGTTTTTGACAACCCGGTATGGAATATCCATCGAGAGAACCAAAAAGTCCACCTGGTTGGTCAGTTGGCGGTTGTTGAACGCTGTGCGAAGGGGGGTCAAAAGGAAACTTGAGAACTCTGTGTTCGTCCATTCAGTGCGGGAACCCGACCAGTTGATGCGGATGAGGTTTTGAGGAGGGACACCGCGCTTTTCGACGTAGTAATTCCCGAGTTGAACGGAGTTCGTGCTGGCCTGATTGACTACGACCGCCACATTCAGTCCGCCTCCGCCTGCACTTGCAAAAAAGGGAACAAGGCAGGCAAGTGCCAGAGCCAGAGAATTAAATTTCAGTCTGATCCGCATGAGCCAGTTTTGCGAAGAACGCTCCCCAGGTAAAGCCCTCACATCGGCCCGGACGCTCGCGGATGCTGCTGAAATAGTTAGGACGAAGAAGTGCTTTGATCAACTTTCGGCAGGAGGGGCGGTATTTCGCAGTGCGGCAGCCTCGAAGAGTTCGCAGAACCACTCGGGAGGTCGGACCGGTCGCCCCTGCCGGTTGGTGAATGCGTGGACGGTGAATCCGCGAACGCAAACTTTGCCGCTTCCGGAATGGGTTACGAGCATGTCGAAGTGCAGGCGCGCCCTGCTGGAAAAGGATGCCTTCGATGTGATTTCGAGCAGATCATCGTAGCGGGCACCGGAGTGGAATTCCAAATGTGCCTCGACCACGGGAAGATAGAACCCTTTGGCCTCCAGTTCCGCATAGGACATTCCCATCTTGCTGCGGATCAACTCCGTGCGTGCGCACTCAAACCATTCCAAGGGTCGTGAGTTGTAAAAAGTCCCCATCTGGTCCGTATCACTGTAGCGAACCCTGAGTGGAAGCATATCGACAATCATGCTCATGGTTGTGAATGATCTGTGAAGGTCGGGTGAACTTCAATGAAAAGCTTATGCCGCGAATGTCCGTTTGTGGCGGGCAATCGCCGGAACTGGCTGTCAATTTGCCAAACCAGCCTTCATCTGAAGAACAACAGCCAGACCACCAGCCATATTGGCAGGAGGATCGGAAGGCTGAATTTCAGGATGTAGCCCATGAAGCTGGGGGTATTGGCCTTTTGCTGTTCGGCGATGGCCTTGACCATGAAGTTGGGGCCATTGCCGATGTAGGTGTTTGCGCCAAAGAACACGGACCCGATGCTGATGGCCTGCAGGCAGCGGGAAGAAAAGGGGTGATTCAAAATCAGTGAGATCGCGGTCTGGCCTGCTGTCACGGTTCTGTTGGCGAGTTCCGCTGGAAACCAGCACTGCAAGGCGCGAAGAGCTTCCTGAATGTGATCTGCATGGGCGATTCCAGCCAGACTTGCCGGATCCGCACCGTGCAGTTTCACATGTTCCACGACTGTCGCACAGAGATCATCCGGGGCGAAGGTCCCAAGGGTGGCACTCAGGAAGCTCAGATAGGTGGGTGCATTATCCAGCACACTTGATAGGGTTCCGGATCCCCAGTAGAGGAGTGCGGGACTCGGATGACCGAAGGTCGATGCATTCGCCTGCAACCAATCCAGTGCGGGCATCATTGTGGCGAAGATGCCGGCAAATAGAAGGCCCACCTCGATGATGGGATGAAGGCTGAAATCGTTGGATTGGTGAATGTCTTTTGGAGTCGTGAAATAGGATCCCAAAGCAGCGGCGAGCATCAGGACTTCTCTGAGATACTTCGGGTGCTCGATGAATACCGCCCCGAGCACCACTCCGAGGAACAGCAGGTTCAGCCCCCCACGAAAACTCCACCGTTCCGTTCCGGTCTCAGATTCCCTGATTTTAGCCGGGGCCCGCAGGAAGTTATGGCGGTCCACCACATAAAACACAGCCAGCAGCAGCCCCGTGCCCACCAGCCACATGGGCCAGCAGTTTTTGAAGACCCAGAAGAATGGCACTCCTTTGAGGTAACCGAGAAAGAGCGGGGGGTCGCCTATCGGGGTCAGCGACCCGCCTGTGTTTGAAACAATGAAAATGAAAAAGACCACATGGTGGGCGGTGAGGCGATACTTGTTGGCCCGGAGCCAGGGACGGATCATCAACATGGACGCACCGGTCGTTCCCAGCACATTGGCCACCAGAGCCCCGATCAGCAGAAAGAGCACGTTCCGGCCAGGGGTGGATTCCCCTTTGACTCCGATGTGGATTCCGCCGGAAATGACGAACAGTGACCCGACCAGACAGATGAAACTGAAATATTCAACAGCGGTGTCGAGCACCCGGTGCGGGGCGTGCAGAACGCCCAGATAATAGGCCAGCGTCAGGGCGGCAAGGCCGAGGCTGAACTTCCCGTAGTGGCGTGACCACCAGTTTCCAAACCACAGCGGTGCCATGGCGATTGCGCCCAGCAGCAGCACAAACGGCAAAATCATCCAGGGACTTGGTTGAGCGTGAAAATCCACAGGCTACGAAATAGACTGCCATCATCCCGTCTGCAAATGATTTCGCATGCACCCTGCGCGAGGGTCAGCCACGGGAGGGCAGGGGTATGGTGATATGGTGGGACTTTTTGGGGTCCAACTCGATCGGGGAGGGGCCAATGTGGAGAATGATTTTGCGGCAGGAACCATCACTCATCGGGGCGATGTGGAACCTGGCGGACCTGCCATCCCGCATGATTTTCAACTCCATCCTCAAACTGCCGAAGGGTGTGGCGATGCCCTCCAATTTTGTGACCATGCCGGGTGCCATCCATTCGACGGGCAGGCCCTCGAACAGGTGGAGTTCGCTGCCCCGATCGAGGGCCAGCAGATGCAGCACGAGGCGGATGAATTCAGCACTGGCCCAATTGTGGGGCATGTCGCCGACCTTCTTGAATTTTTCGCCTTTCAGGGACTGCTCCTCACGCCAGACAAGGGTGGGGGAGGCGTGGTTGGCATAGGCATAGAGGATTTGTGCCGCTTTCCGGCCATCCCCCTGCCAGAGCCAGGAATGGGCGTAGAACGATGCAAAGTAGTTCCAAATTCCGGTGGCATCCCAACCTGTGCCATAAACCATGCCTTCGCGCTCAGTCGCTGCGAGCATGGCCATCGTGGTGGTGACCAGCGGATCCTCCCTGGCAAAAATCTGGCATGGATAAACTGCGTGGCAGAAGGTCCATTGAGCCCTCTGGGGCAATTCGTGACCCTCGTTGGCCATGAAAATCGGGACGTAGGCATTTCCCTGTGCATTCAGCAGGGTGTCGCGCAGGGCGGCTTTCCGGAAGGTGCTGTGGCAATCGTCGTATTCCTTCTGCCAAATTGCTGCGGAATCCTCCCTTCCAAGCCAGTGCGCGGCCTGAATCAGTGATCGGAGCCCGAGCAGGTTCCAGTGAACATTGGAGAACTCAGGCTGATGTTCCCCCTATATGTGTCAATTAAAGTGGGTTGTATATAATACAGACTGCTATTTGAAGAGGTTTAGCTGTTGTCTCTAATATATTACTATTGTTCTTGCCCGCTTCCCTCCGATTCCGTAGGGTTGGTCCATCGTGTTCATCAAACGCAACAAAACGGCACTCGCGGGCAAGGGTTACCAATCCGTCCTTCTGGTTCAGGGCAGGCGGGAGCAGGCAAAGCGGGCCC
>CAIWMU010000144.1 GCA_903913865.1 uncultured Verrucomicrobia subdivision 3 bacterium | reverse complement strand
GGCCACCGCTGCTTGGCCATGTAGTCTCGGCACGCTTGTTCCGTCGCAAACCACTCGCGGAATTCGATAATCGTCTGCGGATATGCTTCCACAGCCGAATTCTGTCGAAAAAACAACAAGCGTCAAGTGCATAGCCCTATATGTATAATCCATTTGAAGCAAAATTGTTGCGTGAAATTTTGGAAAAGCTAAAGCTTTCCTACTCCCTGGAGCCTAGGGACCTGAAAATCATTTATCTCAATACAAGCGTGGAAATAGAGAAGACGTTTTCCAAAGTAGAGTTGATTCAGAAGTGTCTCCACGAGCCAGAACCCGGCAATCCGCGGTGCTTCTGGGCCGCCTACACCTTCAAGAAAGCACGGTGTGTAAGGCCCGCATGAGTTGTGGTATGTCCAGCTGCGATATGCAAACCATCTGTGACGATAACGGAATCCAGATAAGACTCCGTGTAATTGATGACCTTTCCCAAATTGCGAGTCTGAGGAGACCATGGGAAAACAAAACGGTGAACCCTGATGTCGACATTGATTTTTATGAGCAAATCGTGCTCAAACGAAAAGGGGTTCACAAGCCAATCATTATTCTCGTCGAGATGGGCGATGATTTAGTGGACCTGCTGATTGGAAGATGCCAGCAGGGCTATGCGGAGTGCAAAATGGGGTACTATCGGTTGTTTTCATGTTCCTTCCGCGAAATTGTATTCGTCGGCCAAAGCCTCCAGGGCCTCTACTCGGCAAAAGTCATTGAAGCTATTCTGGGCTTGATGTGGCAAATGACCACCTCTGGCCAGGCAGATGTCATTAGGATTTGCAACGTAGGCTGTGAAAGCGGACTGCACTCAGGGTGTTCGAGGCTCGGATGGAATATTCCACATAATCGCCAAGCGCTTCACGATCACTGGATGGCCAAGTTGCCGGAATCCTTAGAACAGTACCTCAATGAGAGGGGGGCTTCAACAAGGCAGGACTTGCGGAAGAAGCAAAAACGGTTCCAGCGCGACGTGAATGACCGCGCACATTACATAACGTATCGGACACGCGCGGAAATCGGCGCATTCTGTGGTGGTGCTGAGCAGGTGGCTCGCGGATCCTACCAAAGGGCACTGGGGGCTGGCTTTCTGAATGACCAGGAGGCTATCCAATCTCTTGAGGTGGCTTCAGCCAAGGGCTGGTGGCGGGGAACAGTGCTATACGTGGACAAAGTGCCTGTGGCGTTTGTTAGTGGCTACGTGCTGAGGGACACAATTTATCTTATCTGGACAGGTCATACCAAGGAGTACGAATACTATGGCATCGGGCTTTTGATTCATTTGAAGCTATTCGAGGATGTGCTTGCAGAAGGCGTCAAATGGGTTGATTTCGGTATTGGATCTGGCACCCACAAGGCAAGGCTCGGTACGGGTAATCAGCAGGAAACCGATTGGTGGATTTATGGGAGGAATTGGCATGGTTTCCAAGCTGCAGTAGTGAACAACGGATTAGGGCGTGTATATGGGTTGTTTAAGCGCGCTTTCAAGGGCACGAAGGTTGAGGCTGCAATTAAACGGGCATGGCGTGGGAGAATCGCGAGCCGGCTCCGAGGAAGTGAGGACGTCAAGACCGGCAGTCAGGTGGCGTGATTGAAGTTGGCGGTTGACTGCTTTCGGGATCCATGGGATACTACCTCCATGGTGAGAGTCGAGTGTTTGGGACAAGCCCCGGTTTTATTGTTGCCGGTGTAGCTCAACGTTAGAGCGGCCGATCTGTAATCGGCAGATGGGGTGTTCAATTCCCCCCGCCGGCTCCAAATGTATTGATGTTCAAGTTGAGATGGTTTCTGCTTCCTAGTTTTGGGTTTCCGAGTCTTGCGACTTTCCACACCAACCTACCACAACGTTTCCCGTGGCAGCCGTGCGCGCAGGCGTTGTTGCACGCTCACATTGAAGGGGAGTTGGTGTGAGTAGCTGGCCCGGAACCAGACAGAATTGAATTACGAGACTTGCCGAGGCAATCAGTGTTTCTGGGAGTTTGCTCAGTGTTGAGCGAATGTCGCAGTCAGGTGTAAAACATGCTAACAATGACTACCAATTATATGATTCGACTGCTAATTGTGTTTTTATTCGGGTTGAGTTCTGCTCTGCGCGGATCCGCAGCGACCTACTACATTGACTACGCGGGTGGCTCAGATGCCAACTCGGGAGCGAGCACGGGAGCGGCATGGAAGCGACACCCTTACATGCGCGGTTGGTCGGGGAGTTATTCCCATGCGACGGGTGATCAGTTCATCTTCAAAGGTGGAGTGACGTGGCCGAAAGAAGCCATGCCGCTGACTGTGGCGGCTTCTGGAACTCCTGGAAACCGGGACTATTACGGCGTTTCCGGCGCCTGGTTTACTGGTGCATCATGGTCAAGACCTGTGTTTGATGGAGAATATACCACCAACGCCGCGCTGATAAATCTGGGAAGCGTCGGAAGCAACCTGACGATTGATGGGCTGGAAGTAAAACGCAACTGCAACAGAACTGATTTCGGCACGGGACTCATTACCGGGGGCGGGATTGAGAACTTAACCATCACCAACTGCTACCTTCACGGTTGGAGATTGCCGTTATCCGTCACCACCGATGGGGGGCATGGGGGAGTCATTATAGGTTATGGCATGGTTATCAGCACCGTGATTGACGGCTGTGAAATTGAGAACTCAGAGAATACAAACCGTTGGAGTGGGGTTTGCGTGCGTATGATTGGCGTGGTTCGCAGATCGGTGATTCACGATAACTCCAGTGCGGTGTTGTTCACCGCCGATTTTGACGGGAACACGCTCACTAATATATGTTATCCACATACTTCTTTTGATGCTACTTATCACTGTAACGGGGCCGCGGTCGAGCCAGCCTTGTGCGGTGGAGCAACGTCTGGATATATCCGCAACTCTACATTTGCAAATATCGGAAACGCTGCCAATATGGCCTATCCAACGCCATCCCCGACCACGAAAGTTTATGTGTATAACAATCTGTTTTTTGGGGTCATGTCATCCCAAATGGCCATTCAGTGCGATCCATACCCAAGTGGTGGGGCTGTGGAGGTTTACAACAACACGATAGTTCTGTATGGGCCCAACTGGCCCGGTATACACTGCGTGAATCGGGGGGCAATTCATTTGTCCAGTTTGATAGCTTACAACAATCATGTCATCGGAACGAGTGCCTTCGACACGGACGCATCAGTCGGAACGGTAGATGCAATCACCATTGGCTACAATCTCGTTCAGTCGCCGGCATCCGCTGCCGCACAGAATTACACGTTCCAAAACCGGTATGCCGCCACGGTTGGCGGCGCGACGATTGGCGCGGGCACGAACGCGCCAGCCTCATTATTCACCACCGATATTTTAGGGGCGACGCGATCTGGCACTTGGGATATCGGCGCGTATGAGTACAGCGCGAACACGGGCCCCTACATCGTCACTCAACCCGCCAGCCAGTCGGTTCCAATTAACGCTGATGTCACCTTTACCGTGGCCGCGTCCGGCACGCCTCCGCTGGCGTATCAATGGCAACAACAGGGTGCGAATATCCCCGACGCGAACACTTCCAGTTGTGTCCTTAACAACGTGACGGCCAACTCTGCGGGCAGCTTCTGCGTGATCGTGTCAAATGCATTTGGCTGCGTGACGAGCAGCATAGCCACATTGACCGTCACCAATCGAGTGGCCCTAATTCCGGCACCAGTGCTTTCTGCCATCAGCCAAAACGCCGCCGATCTTGATCTCACCACGCCCGGAATCCAGCTTTACGCGGGTACGGCGGTTCTGTATTCCGGCTTTGTGTCCGATCCGTCCGGCTACCCGCTGACGTGGCAATGGTTGTATGCGTTGAATGGCGGCCCCGAGACGGTGGTCCAGATTGGCACCGGGACCGTGGCGGTCGTCAGCTTTAGCTACAGCACCGCCACGGCCGGGAATTCTTACCTCTGGAAGCTGCGCGCCAGTAATGGTTATTCCACGGCCGAATCCACTCTGGCTGTGGGTGTAAAACCAGCACCGCTCGGGGCAGGGGGTCTTACCTTTGCGGCCGGGGATGCTGTCCTGGGCGCGCCTTTCCTGCTGGCAAATGGCAGCCTTTCACAGCCGGGGCAGACAACCGACCCGGCCTTTGGCGGCCGGGCGGCCTTCACTTTCACGGTGACCAACGCTGGTAACTATGTCATTAAGGTCTTGGTCAATGCATCCTCTGACGGGAACAATTCCTTCTTCGTGAACCTGGATGGCGAGCCGTTGGCCCCCACGATGATCTGGGATATTCCCATCACCTCGGGATTTGAGCAGCGGATGGTAAGCTGGCGTGGCAGTGGCTCGGACGTGAACAACCAATTTGTGCCCAAAAGCTTTGCCATGTCGGCGGGCACGCATCAACTCATTTTTCGTGGGCGGGAAGCCAACGTGCAGTTACAGACCTTGACCATCTTGTGGCAACCGGATTCGCCTTCGGGCCTTCGTTTGGGGCCGTGAGCAAGGAGTTCGTCAGGTAAACTTTGGGGGCTGGGGGTCCAATTTTGGTTGGGCGATTCTCGGAGACACGTCTGGGCGTCTCGCAGGTGGACCTCCGCAGCATTCGCCACGGCTTCATCCTTTACATCATCCCTTCACGTTCCACCGTATGAGTGATCCCAATCAGATTCGGACCGCACCCTGTCCGCGCTGCCTGCTTTGCGGCAGCGAAGGTGCGGCGTTGCATAGCGACCTTCAGGACCGGCTTTTCTCAGCCCCCGGTTCGTGGAGTCTCCGCAAATGCCACACGCCAGCTTGCGGTTTGATTTGGCTGGATCCCATGCCGCTGGCGGAGGATATTGTCAAGGCTTACGCCGAATACTACACCCATGGCGATCCCGATGCTGCACGCAAATTCGGACTGGTGAATCGCATTTACCGGCAAATGAAAGCTGGGTATCTCAGAAACCACTACGGGTATCGTTGGGGTCCGGGATCGGTGTTGGTCAGGGCCTGCGGACTCCTACTCTATCTCTTTCCCCTTCGTCGCGGCGACGTTGATGCGGAGATACGGTTCTTGCACTCCATGCCTCATGGGCGTTTGTTGGACGTTGGCTGTGGTTCTGGTGAATGGCTCCTTTCCATGAAGGAACGGCGTTGGCAGGTGGAAGGATTGGACTTTGACGAAAAGGCCGTGGCGACCGCCCGGCAGAAGGGACTGGAGGTAAAGACCGGGGCTTTGGAACAGCAAAGCTACCCGGCGGGTTCTTTCGATGTGGTCACCCTCAACCACGTCATCGAACACCTGCCCAACCCGGTGAATACCTTGAAGGAATGTCTCCGGGTGTTGAAACCCGGTGGAAAACTGGTTCTATTTACACCCAACGCGGGTTGCCTGGGTCACCGGGTTTTCCAGGAACATTGGCGCGGTTTGGAGCCGCCGCGTCACTTGCATGTGTTTCGCCCGGCAGCCATACGGCGGCTCCTGGAGGCGGCTGGCTTCAAGCGCCCCGTTATCCGCACATTGAATTCCGACTACGTCTGGCGGCATAGTCTCCGGGTGTGGGCGGGAAAGACGCCCGGCACCCGTCTCTGGGGTTCGCCTTTGGTTGAGTCCTTTGTGACCTATGCCTTTAGTTGGCTCGAGCAGGGCTTCCTCCTTGCAAGCCCGCAGGCTGGGGAGGTCCTGGCCGTCCAGGCACTCAAGCCCTCTTTTTAGATGTCGATGATTAAAAATATCATGTTTTTCCTCGTCGCTGTTGTTTTTGCGAAGGGGTTCGGAATTCTGCAATCTTTTGTGTTGGCCAAGTCCTTGGGCCCGGCCGGTTTCGGCGTCTGGGTAACCCTGCTTCTGATTGTCTCATACAGTCCAATCGTTGGCCTCGGTACTTTGGAGGCCATGGTCAAGGAGGTGCCATTTTATCTCGGACGAAATGACCTTCCCAAGGTTCGAGAGGTCGAGGCTGGGGTGTTCGGTTCCGCCGTTTTAGCCGCGCTGGTCTATTTGGCTCTGGGCCTGGTGGGACTGCTCGTTCTGCCTGCTGAGTTTTTAGGTGCCGGGCCTATGCTTTTGTCATTGGTTTTCTTGGCGTTAACCTTGAGCGCCTTCACAAGCTACTTCTATTGGCGATTTTGCGCTTATGAGAATTTCAAGTCTGTCGCCTCACTGGATTTCTGCCGTTCTCTTCTGGCGGTCTTCTTGATTGGGGGCATGGCATGGGTTTGGGGGGTTCCGGGGGCGGTAGTCGGATATTTGGTCCACGAGGCGGGGGTTTGTCTGGCTGCGGCATGGTTGAGCATTCGCGAACATGGCCGTCCGGGGATTAGCTTTCGTCCCGAATTGCTCTGGCATGCCGTCCGCGTGGGGTTTCCCATTACCTTGCTGTGGTGGGTTCTCATCTTGCAGGGGAGCGTGGACCGGGTGGTTTTGGGAAGTCTGCTTGGCGCTTCAGCCGTGGGCTATTTCGGCTTTGGTCTCTCCCTGGCCGGCCTGCTGGGGCTGCTTCCCACGGTGGTTGCCCGCGTTCTTTACCCCAAGGTGAGCAAGCAATTTGGCGTGGCATCGGATCCAGACGCGATGAAGGCGCTCGTATTGGGGCCAACGCTCGCCTTGGCCGCACTGATGGCGAACCTGCAATTGCTGCTGCTCGCAAGCATGCCAATCATCTATAACACGGTTCTCCCCAAATATCAGCCAGGACTGGCAGCCGGACAGATCCTGCTTCTCGGCTCCTTTTTCCTCTGCCTGCTGCGGAATGGAGCCAATTACTTGATTGCGACGCACAAAGAGAGGAGCTTCTTGAAGTATCTTCTCTTGACCCTGGTGTTCAATGTGGTTGCGGACGTCAGCTTCGTTAAGGCCGGCTTGGGTCTGGAGGGTGTTGCCGTGGGCACATCGCTGGCGGGCCTTATCCTCACCACGCTGGTATGGCGGCGTGTACTCTTGGACTTGGGCTGTGCCTTAGCGGACGTGTGGACTAAACTCTTTGCACTCTATCTGCCTGTAATGGCATTGGCGGCCGGAGTCCTAAGCTTTCGACTGATATGGGCTCCCTTCCTACGGGACTGCGATGCCATCTCCATCGGGCTCACCATCGGGTTGTTTACCTTGGTCAATGGGGCGATATATCTATGTCCCCTGTATCGGTCTGAGTTGCCCGGATGGCGACGGGTGCTGCTGAAGGCCGCCCGGCCCGTCTCCAAGATCATGCCAATTCCCCATGCGGTTCCGTGACCCGAATCCGGGGCCCGGCCATGTTACACATTTCTGGAGGCGCTCATCCTTAGCTGATCGGAAAGTATTGTGAATCTAATTTCAAGTGGCATGAATTGCTATGCCCGTCTGCGGCGGAGGCTTTTTACTGCGCTCATGGCTGCCCAATTCAAGGAAATCGGCACTGGCACGAGAATCGAACCGCCGTTTCGCGACGGCAGTTTGGAGCAGGTGAGCTTGGGTGACCACGTCATGATCCACCGTGACTGCTGGATTCAGGTCTTCGCAGATGGCTCGAACGGTGGCGTGGCCGAGTTGGTGATCAAGTCTCACACTATGATTGGGATGGGTGCTACCATCTCGGCGGCCCAGCGAATCACAATTGGGGAATATGTTCTTTTTGCGCGCAACGTTTACGTATCTGATCATCGTCACGCGTTCTTTGACGTGGAGGACCCGATCATGCGCCAGGGAATTACCTCGCCCATCCCGGTTTCAATTGGCAACTGTTCCTGGTTGGGCCAGAATGTTTGCGTTCTCCCCGGCGCCTTGATCGGCGAGCATTGTGTCATCGGAGCAAACTCTGTGGTTACTTCTCCCATCCCGGACTTTTCGGTGGCTGTGGGCGCTCCCGCCCGGGTAATTAAGCAGTATAGCCGCCAGACCAGGCGCTGGGAGAAGGTCGATTGATGCCCGTGACGCTTCGGTTAACTTTGAATTCCTATGCTTAAGTCCTGCTTGGTTGGCCTTTACCGGCTCGAAAGTTGCCTGGTGCGGCTACTTCTCCGGAAGTTGGTGTTGCGCTGGGAAAGGGGCGAGTACTATTCCCTAACCTTGCGGCAAATCTTCTGGAAATACCATGGTGTGGAGATTGGCCTGTACACTCATGGCGGCTGCTTTATCCCAGGCGAATTCGATCGCTTTACCAGCATTGGCCGGTATTGTTCGGTGGCCCGTGGCGTCAGGGTGTTGAATATTAACCATCCCATGGAGTTCAGGTCCACGCATGCCTTTTTCTTCAATCCGGCGCTCCATTTCTGCCCGCAGAAGCTCATGAGGTACAACCCACTCTCCATCGGTAACGACGTCTGGCTCGGCACCAATGCCCTGATTCTCCCGCATGTTCGTACCATCGGCGACGGGGCCGTGGTCGCTGCGGGTGCCGTGGTCCACAAGGATGTGCCGCCTTATGCGGTGGTCGTCGGCAACCCTGCCCGCGTGGTTCGGTTTCGGTTTCCGCAGGACAAAATCGCAGAGCTTCTGGCCGCGCGCTGGTGGGACAAACCCATCGAAGAGTTGGACCTCAGTGAGTTCACTAAACCAGTTCTGGCCAACTCGCCATTATTGGAAACGGAGATCTGAGCAATGGGATGACTCGAACGAAAGTTGCATTATGAAGAAACTATTACTTGTTACGGTTCTCATGTTCAACGGCCTGGTCTGGTCGTTGCATTCAAGCGCCGGACCTTTCATCGTGGACCACACTTGTGTGGCTCTCTACACCAACTTGACCAGCGCCGATATTGCCCGCGTTAAAACAATGTGGGCCGATATCGTGGGCGCATCACATTCTTTGGGCTATCGGGTGGGTTGCCAGCTCCTGCAGAGCAATGTGGATAGCCGCCTCCAGGTCAGCGTAACTGATTCCGGACCCATGGAAGGGCCGACCACAAATCACCTGCGGATCAGCCGTGCTTACTGGAATACCACCTATGGCTCCTGGGGATACGGTGGGAATGATGGGAATGAACAAACCTGGTACACCAGCCCGCCCGACATTGAGCGGACGAAGGCGCATCTCACCTACGCTAACATTCAAGGGTTTGGACTTTCGGTTTTTGGGTTCGGATGGTCTTGGCAGCCCAGTTGGCATAATCTGGCCACCAGTGCGATTGACCCTGTGTATCAGGTCCAATGGTCAGGATCGTCGGTCGGGGGGCCGGACGGGGATCTTGCTTGGGCGTTAGACGCCCGATCGCTTTCTTCCACCAGCAACCACATCTCCATGGACACCTACTTGCAGGCCACCGAGCAATATCGTGAACATTGTCGCTCGAACCGTTACGCCACGACGGTCGTATTCAGCACCGCACCTGTTGATTACACCGGAGACACCGCCTACCAAGTGTTCCTCAAAAACAACCACATCCGCAGCTACGTTTCAAACACGACTGATGCAGTGCTTTTCGATTACGCCGACATTCTCTGCTGGGATGACGCGGGCAACCGGACAACGAATGCCTGGAGCGACCTGGGTGGTAACCCAAAGTTTTACGAATGGGTAGCGGTCGATAATTACAAGAACCTTGACGGGAGTTTGAGCGGAACCGGTTATCACATTGGTGAGCGTGGTGCGTTGCGCGTCGGCAAAGCCCTTTGGTATATGCTGGCAAGGATTGCGGAACGGAGTTTGCTTCCGCCCGCTCCGTTACTTCAAGCCAGTTGCACTATTCCGGGAGTCATCCAACTGCAATTTGCGGCCTCGTCCAACGCCATCTATACGGTGGAATTTAATTCCGACCTGGCCTCGCCCTCCTGGCAGATTTTGACGAATATTTCCAGCCAGCCGTATGAGCGGACGATCCAATTCCGGGATCAGCCTTCCTCAACCAATGTGAGCGGATTCTATCGCGTTGCCGTGCAACCCGCCCCGTGAAGTCTGCGATCCGGGGACCGGGATCTGTGGTTTGTAGGTGTTCTGGCCGTTTTCAGTCTCAGTTTTGCCTTGAACGTCTCCGATTTCATTCTTTCCCGCGGCAACGACACTGCCCCGGCTCTGTTCCACTTGGACACTGTGGTGACTTATGCTGAACTGCGGCGGGAAGTCGCCCGGCTGACCTCCGGTTTGTCGGCGCGCAGTCGGCCGGAAGGGCAACGCATCGGGGTTTGCTCGGAGAACAGCCCCTTTTTCGTGTCCGCCTATCTGGGTATCATTGGCGCCGGGTTGGTGGCGGTTCCGCTCTCGGCGGATCTTTCTGCGGAGTCCTTTGCCAAAGTGGTCCGGGACGCCGGCATCCGGGAATTGTTTGTATCCCGGCGGTTTCATCGCCGCCTGAAACCGTGGGCGGAAGTCTCGGGGGTAGTGTTGTTGGTGGAAGGCGACTTGGACATATCCGCAATTCCCGAAACTGGCGCTTCCGGCTTTTCATCTCGGGATTGCAGCTTCCAGCATTCCGCTTGTAACTCGGAGAATGCCCCTTCATCACTTGCCTCCTTGATGTTTACTTCGGGCTCCACGGGCGCCCCCAGGGGCGTCATGGTTACGCATCGCAACATCGAGTCGAACACCCGCGACATCGTCGCGTATATGGCGCTAACCACGGCCGACAGGGCGATGGTTGTGCTCCCGTTTCATTACTGCTTTGGCCTGTCGGTGCTACACTCCCTTCTGGCGGCGGGCGGATCGCTTGTTCTCAACAATCAATGCATGTATCCTGAGTCGGTCTTGGCGGATATGGTGGGCAAAGCCTGCACCGGTTTGGCCGGTGTTCCGTCCACGTATCAGTTCCTGTTGCGCAAATCGCGGTTCAAAGAGATGCAGTTCCCGGCGCTGCGCTGGCTGCAGCAGGCGGGCGGTAAGCTTCCCAACTCCTTCATCCGCGAAATTCAGGAGGCTTTCCCGCAGGTGAGTTATTATCTGATGTATGGCCAGACGGAAGCGACCGCACGGCTTAGTTACCTCCCTCCCGGGAGGTTAAGAGACAAACTGGGATCCATCGGCCAGGGCTTGCCTTCCACGCGGTTAGCGGTCCTGAAGCCGGATGGTACGACGGTCACACCTGGTTCGGATGAAGTCGGTGAAATCGTCGCCTTCGGACCGAATGTTACGCTGGGTTATTGGCACGATCCGGAGGAGACCGCAAGGTATTTCCGTAGCGGAGGGCTGTATACAGGCGATCTGGCGCGGGTGGATTCCGACGGGTTCATTTTCATTGTCGATCGGGAACGCGAGATGATCAAGTCCGGCGGCAACCGGGTGAGTGCGAAGGAAGTGGAAGATATCATTTCCGAGTTGCCGGAGGTCGTGGAGGTGGCGGTAGTTGGCGTTTCGCATGAACTGCTCGGCGAAGCTATTCAGGCGTTTGTGGTGGTTACCGAGGGTGCGGTGGTGAATCCTAGTGAAATCATGACCCATTGCCAGCGGCGTCTTCCAGCATATAAAAGGCCGGAATCGGTGAAGTTTCTTCCCGCGCTGCCGCACAACAGCGTCGGCAAAGTGTTAAAAGGGAAGCTGAAACCAGCTGGACCTGTTGGCGCCGCAGAGGAGGCGATCAAATAGGTTGGCGCTGAGGAACGCCGAAGGGGGCTTCCTTCGCGGCCTTGGCGAGAACATCTGCGTCCTCTGCGTTGGATTCGACCTTCCGCTTTTGAGTTTCTGATTTCAGCTTTCTGTTTTCTGCTTTGAACTTGATCTTCCTCCACCACTCCTGTGACGGGCAACTTTTTGCGGGGCCCGGAACCGATCACGGAACGAACTGCCTCTACAGTTCTCAACCCAACGGCGGCGGCCTTCGCGCCCTGCTCGAGCAGTCCGGTTACCACGTCCATGAGGCCGGTTACGGATGGCGCACCGGGCACGCCACGCACATTTTTGACTGGCTGCCCAAGTTCCGCACCCAGATGGTAGACGTCTTGCATTGTGATCAGCAGGGTGTGCGCTATGCTGACGCACGTCCCAACCAGGTGGTGATGTTCAAATCCTGCTACCCCAACAACGGTTTTGTATCCGCAGGAACCCCTCCAGAGAATCCCGCAGGCCCCGAGCTCCCGGTTTCGAATGCGAAAGCCGCAGACACGGCGCTCTTGCACGAATTCAGAAAGTGTCCAAACGTACTCTTTGTTTGCGTCACCGCCCCTCCGCTGGCGCCCAAATCTCCGCTCCAGCCATTTTGGAAACAACTGGCGAGAAAAGTTTTTGACCGTGCTCATACTCTGGTCCGGAGTGGGCCTATGAAGCGGAACTTTAACCACTGGCTTTCAAATGCTAATGGGTGGCTCGAAGGTTATCCGCTTCCGCAGGTCGCCGTCTTCGATTCCTACGTTATTTTGACCGGTGACGGGGCGTCTGATTTTTCGGTTTACCCGACCGGTGATGGCTACGATAGCCATCCGAATCGGGCCTTTGTTCCATTCCTGAATCAGGCCGTCCGCCGCGTCTGCTTGGCTGACTAACTGTCTAACGTCCTCATTTCAGTTTTCTACCTTCCATTTGCAGTTTGTAGTTAAACCTCACACAAGCACATGACCACAATCCACAGCCTGGCAGTCGAAATGCGGAGCTTCGTCATCACCACTTTCCTGTTCGGCGAGGCTGGCGACCTACAGGACGACACTTCCTTTATGGGCGGTGGGATCATTGATTCCACCGGTATTCTCGAATTGGTGATGTTTATCGAGGAGACTTACGCCATTAGGGTGCAACCAGAGGAGATGTTACCGGAGAATTTCGACAGCGTGAACCGCGTGGCCGCCTTCATCTCCCGCAAGCTATCCAAACCCGCCTCGTAGCAGCCGTCGTGCGGAGTCTCAATGTTGTCTGTTTTCTGTTTAAATTGAATTTTGACCTATGTTCCCCCTCTCCTTCTCCCCCGACCTGTTGAAACTTGACTACGCACAGGAAGCCGATCGGATCGGCGCGATGTTGCGCGAGGCTATCTTCCACCGTTTCAAGAAAAGGGGACTTGTGGTCGCCTTGAGCGGTGGCATTGACAGTAGCGTGGTCGCCGCCTTGGCCGTCCAGACGCTAGGCAAAGACCGGGTCTTTGGCCTACTGATGCCCGAACTCGACTCTTCCTCGGAGACGCTCCCGCTCAGCCGCGGTTTGGCTGAACACTTGGGCATCCAGTACGCGCACGAGGACATTTCACCCATCCTCGAAGCGGTGGGCTGTTACCGGCGCCGCGACGAAGCCATTCGCCGCGTCGTTGAGGATTATGGTCCGGGCTGCCAGAGCAAGATCGTTCTTCCGCCGGTAGTGGCCGATGATCAATACCGTTTGTTCAAGGTCGTGGTGCAATATCCGGACGGGCGCCAGACGGAAACCCGTCTCGACCTACCTGCCTATCTAGGCATTGTCGCCGCGACCAATTTCAAGCAGCGCACCCGTAAAATGTTTGAATACTATCACGCCGATCGTCTGAACTACGTGGTTTCGGGTACCCCAAACCGGTTGGAATACGATCAGGGGTTTTTCGTCAAACTGGGGGATGGCGCCGCCGACGTAAAGCCCATCGCCCACCTTTACAAGACGCAGGTCTATGCCATGGCCGGGTTCCTTGGCTTGCCCGAGTCGATCTGCAGGCGTCCGCCAACTACGGACACCTATTCGCTGCCTCAGAGTCAGGAAGAATTCTACTTCTCGTTGCCCTACGGCAAAATGGATTTGGTGCTCTATGGCAAAAACAATGGTTTCCCGGCCAGGGAAATCGCGCCTGCGGTGGGTCTTAACGCAGAGCAGGTCGAACGCGTCTTCAAGGATATCGACGGCAAGCGGCGCGTGGCCCAATATCTCCATTCGCCCCCGGTGCTCATCGAGCCTGTCGGCCACGAGCAGTAATTAGTGGTGCGGCCTCAGACTTCTGTCGTCCGCCGTTCCTTGTCCAACATTGTGCATTTCGAATTGCGCATTGAGTGGTTTCAGCTTTCTTCCCATGTGTGGCATAGTCGGTATTCTGAACATTGACCCTTCGGCGCCGCCGCGCCAAGACACCCTGCGGCAGATGCTCGCGATGATCCGGCATCGTGGCCCGGACCAATTTGGCATCTATCTCGATGAGCAGGTCGGCTTGGGTAATGCGCGCTTGAGCATCATTGACCTCGGCGGCGGCCAGCAGCCGATTGGCAACGAGGACGGGGCGCTCTGGATTGTTTTCAACGGCGAAATTTTTAATCACCTGGAATTGCGCGCGGAATTGGAGGCGCTTGGACATCGTTTCACCACCCATACCGACACCGAGGTTGTTCTCCATTTGTTCGAGGAATCCGGCCCGGAATGTCTATCGCGACTCAATGGCCAGTTCGCCATTGCCATTTGGGATCGTCGCCAACGGTCCCTCTTCCTGGCCCGCGATCGGCTGGGGGTTCGACCGCTCTTTTATACGCGGGCCGGTGAGGTCCTGATTTTCGGCTCGGAGATTAAAGCCATACTCGCGGACCCGCGGGTGCGGGCGGAAATTGATCCCGTGGCACTCGATCAGATCTTCACCTTTTGGAGCCCCCTCTCGCCGCGCACCTGTTTCCGCGACATTGAGGAATTGCCCCCCGGCCATTTCATCCTCGCCCGGGATGGCGCGGTTCGTCTGGAGGCCTATTGGCAACCGGAATTCCCCGTCGTTTCCGATAGCACCCCGCCACGTTCCGTGGCGGAATACCTCGATGAATTGCGATCGTTGCTCCTCGATGCCGTCAAGATTCGCTTGCGCGCCGATGTCCCGGTTGGGGCCTATCTTTCCGGCGGGCTCGACTCTTCCCTCATCGCTGCCCTTAGCCGAGAGGCTGGCCAAAACCGACTCGACACCTTTTCCATTTCCTTCAGTGACCCGCAATTCGATGAGAGCGGATTTCAACGGCAGATGGCGAAATTCCTTGGCACCGATCACCAGGTGGTTCACACCAGCCACGCCGACATCGGCCAGATCTTTCCGGAGGTGATCTGGCATACGGAAACGCCCATTCTGCGGACTTCCCCCGCGCCCATGTTCCTGCTCTCCCGGTTGGTGCGGAACCGGAACTACAAGATTGTACTGAGCGGCGAAGGCGCGGATGAGTTTCTCGGGGGCTACGACATTTTCAAGGAGGCCAAAGTGCGCCGGTTTTGGGCGCGTCAGCCAGACTCCACTCGCCGGGCGCGGTTGCTTGAGAAGCTCTACCCGGACATTCATGGCTTAGGCAGCAGCGGCAGCGCGATGCTCGCGGCCTTCTTTCGGGAAGGGTTGACCGAGGTTGAAGCGCCGGATTACTCGCACCGCATCCGGTGGCGCAACACCCGCCGCACCCGACGTTTCTTCTCGGAGGACTTGAACGAAGCCGTCCGCCGCGATCCCGCTGGCGGGCAACATCGGGTCTTTTACCCGGAGAAATTTCCCCAGTGGGGACCGCTGGAGCGCAGCCAGTATCTGGAAATCTCCATTTTCCTTTCGCAGTACCTACTCTCAGCGCAGGGGGATCGGATGGGCATGGCTCACTCCGTGGAAGGCCGCTTTCCGTTCCTCGATTATCGCGTGGTTGAGTTTTGCAACCGGCTGCCCGCCCGGCTGAAGCTGCGTGGGCTTCAGGAAAAATACCTGCTCAAGCAACTGGGCCGGGAATGTCTGCCGCCCGAAATCTGGCACCGCACCAAGCGCCCTTATCGGGCACCGATCCACCGCAGTTTTTTCGATGGTGCACCCTTGGATTACGTCCGGGAGCTCCTGTCCCTAAACGCCTTGCGTTCGGCCGGTCTTTTCAATCCCATGGCAGTGGCGCAACTCGTAGCCAAGATTGCAGCGAACCGGCCCGTGAGTGAGACGGACCAAATGGCTTTGGTCGGCGTCATTTCCAGCCAGTTGGTTCACCGGCAGTTTGTGGACCGCTTCCCGCAGGTGCCGGTGCTCGGCGATGGCGATGATGTCAAAGTGGTGCATCGTAAGCGGGAACGGCTGCCGTCCTCCTAACTACAATGGGTTTCCCGACTGAGACTAACAGTTGCCTCGAACTGGGAGGGTGCGCCCCGCTGTGCGCGCCGCGAGTGGATGATGTTGAAAATGGCTTGCCGATGGCGCTCTGACTTAGAATCACTTTGTTAAGTGTTTCATGGTGGGTATCCGCGACACGATGATCGTCTTGAACTGCCAACTGTCCAAATGCCGCCACCGTCGCTCTTCGTAATCGTGAACCTGCATCCGCTGCGGACACTGCGGACATCCCCAGAGGGTGGCCGCAAAACCGACACGCACCTCGATTTCCCGCTCCCGGGGCTTCAGGGTCACGCTCTCCACCTTTCATGGTTCCACCACACCCAAAATCTGCTGATAAAGCTCAAAGGCTTTCATGCCTTCGAGGTTGTCTCAGCTACCCAAATCCGGCAAGGGTCGAACACCGGGCGAGGGCAGGGGAGCGGGAGCGAGAGCCGGGGCGAAGCCGTTCGCCCAACGTCCAACCCATCAGCCACGCTTTGCAACGTCATCATTCCTCTGGCGTTTAGTCCCTAAAAGCTCCTATTCATTCATTATACCTAACTCAAACAAACCAATGGAATTTCACCAAAACATTCCGGAAGAACACTGATTTATGCACATCGCCATCATCGGTCTCGGTTACGTCGGTCTCCCGCTCTCCATCCAGTTCGCCCGCTCCGGCGTCAACGTCCTCGGTTTGGACATTGATGCGGCCAAGGTCGAAGCCCTCAATGCCGGCCACAGCTACATCAAACACATCCCGTCGGCGGTCATCGCCGACCAACGCCAGGCGCAGCGTTTCTCCGCCTCGACCGACTTCAGCCGCGTTGCAGAAGTTGAAGCCGTCATCATCTGCGTGCCCACGCCCCTAAACAAAAACCGTGAGCCGGACATTTCCTACATTCTCGACACCGGTCGCGCCATTGCGCCATTTCTTACGCCGGCCCTTCACCCTGTCCCTCTCCCCGTCGGACGGGGAGAGGGAGGCGTGTCGCCGGGTGATGGGAAGGCTCAACCTCCAACACCCAACTCTCAACCTCTCAAAAAACTGATCGTCCTTGAATCCACCACCTACCCCGGCACGACCGACGAAGACCTTCGGGCCATTCTCGAATCGGGTTCGGGCTTGAAAGCCGGCACGGATTTCCACCTCGCCTTCTCACCAGAGCGCGAAGACCCCGGGAATCCCGACAGCAAAGTCGCCGCCATCCCCAAGGTCGTGGGCGGCTACACGGCGGCCTGTCTGGCGCAGGCGGTCGCGCTTTACTCGCAGGCCATCAAGACCATCGTGCCCGTCTCTTCCTGCCGCGCCGCCGAGGCCACGAAGTTGTTCGAAAACATTTTCCGCAGCGTCAACATCGCTCTGGTCAACGAACTCAAGGTGGTTTACAGCGCCATGGGCATTGACGTGTGGGAGGTCATCAACGCGGCCAAGACCAAACCATTTGGCTTCATGCCGTTTTATCCCGGCCCGGGCCTCGGGGGGCACTGCATTCCGATTGATCCGTTTTACCTAACCTGGAAGGCGCGCGAGTACGGGCAGACCACCCGGTTCATCGAACTTGCCGGTGAAGTCAACACGGGCATGCCTCACTATGTGGTGGAACGCGTCAGTGAGGCTCTCAACTCGCGACGAAAATCCCTCAATGGTTCGAAAGTCCTGGTCCTCGGCCTGGCCTACAAACCAAATGTTGATGATGACCGCGAATCGCCCAGCTACGAGCTTATGAACCTGCTCTCGGGGCGCGGGGCGGTGGTGGCTTATCACGATCCCTACGTTCCGGTCATCAAACCCACTCGCGAACATGCCCATTGGGCGGGGACCAAATCGGTCACCTGGAACCGGGAAACGATTTCCGCCTTTGATCTCGTCCTGCTGGCCACGAACCATTCTTGCGTGAACTATCAGGAACTGGCGGACTGGTCGCCGTGCATCGTGGACACGCGCAACGCCCTGGCCCCGGTGCCGTCGAAATCCGGTCAGGTGTGGAAAGCGTGACCCCCCTCCTTCATATCTGCCAGCTTCGATGCCCCCCCACCCATGAAGGCGCCTTTGCGAGAAATCGAAAACAACCCGGCCATTACCAACCCGGTGGCCCCAGTGCGTGGCGCTCTGGAGTCGTTCCAGAGTGGCGGGAGGGTCAGGCTGTTCACGCTCTTCGCGCTGGTTCCAGGGGGCTGCTCCTGAAACCCCTCCTCGACCTGGTGAGCTTTTCGTTGCACAGCGATCTTCATTCACATGCGGTGTTGATCCCTTTCATCTCCGGCTACCTCGTCTGGTCGCGGCGGAAGGAAACTCTGCCCGTGCCGTCCGCTTCGCCGCTCCTGGCGGTGATCCCACTCGCGGTCGGATTGCCGGCGCTGCGGGCTCTGCTCTTCGGCGACTCGCCGGCGGCTTCGTTCCGGCCTAATGATTATCTTGCGCTTGCCAGCGTCTCCTTCGTTTGCTTCCTCGGGTCGGGGGGCGCTCCTACTCTTGGGCGGGAAACTCGTGCGGGCGCGGCGGGTTCGCTGCGGCTGAAACCCCTCAAGGACGCGCGGGAGGCTGCCGAGCGCGAGATCATCGTCGCCACACTGAAACGGCACAAAGGAAAGATCGCCCCCAGCGCCGCCGAACTTGAAATCAGCCGGCCCACCCTTTACGAATTGATCGAAAAGCTCCGGGTTCAGAAACCTCAAGCGTCATCGGAAGGGGGCGTTCCGACCCCCCAGGTTGCTCGGAACGGCTGAGTGACGTAGCCGCTCCCTTCGCCGGCTCGTGTGGCGTGGTTCAGCCAGGGAAGTCCTGCCGTGCGCAATCGAGTCTTGGAAGCGGGCGGAGTTTGGCTGCCAACTGCCGTCAAACCCTGCCTGGGGCACGTCCCCCTGCGGTAAGTTCCCAGCCATCCACCTGAATTCAGGTAGGAAAACTTCGTTTTGCGTAAAAACACCGAATCAACATTCTGATTATTGAGGATACCGCTCGGTCGGAATGGGTCACATTCTCTCTTTTACGAATGGAAGCCGCCATAAAATTGGGACCTTGTTCGGGTGAAACCCGGGCCGCCCGACCAATGCCTCCTGGCGGGGCCACCCTGCGAAGGTGGTTTTCATCCCCCGGCGAGAAACAAGTCACCACGTCCCCTTTCGGCTCTGTCCGCAGCCGATACGCGGCATTGTCGCGGTCATCTGCGATCTTCGCCCGGAAACACGGCGTCACTGGAGGCGATGCGGCCGACGGACGATCGGCGTCGCGCCGTCCGCGTGCGGAATTACCAGTCGAGTTCGTTGCTGCCCGGCGCCAAGTTCAGCCAAATCCGCCTCAGGGTAATGTCACCAGGAGGAGCGGGGCTTGTGGCTGGGGCGCTGGCAGTCGCTGGGGACCTTATGGGACATATGCAACCGGCTAAATGGTGGGAAAAGATTTAGATTGACCGAGAGGGCGTGTTGGAATATAGTGACTGCTATTTGCCCCTCTCAGAGATAGCCCCGACTGGGCATCACAGCAAGTGCTTTGGGAATGGGATAAGTTAAAAAGGGTTTTATGCAGCCTCAATGGCTGGAAAAAAAACATGCTATGAGAAAAGATACGAACACTCGGGGGGCAGGCGCTAAACTACGCGTAATCTTCCAAGAGCTATTGCAGAGCCACAAAAGTGGAGTGGAAACGGATGCCGACGCGCAACGCCTCCGGCACGAGTTGCAAGTGCATCAGGTCGAACTGGAAGCGCAGAATCAGCAGTTGCAGGAAGCCCAGGTCAGAGTTGAGATGGCGCTTGAGCAATACACCGAGCTTTATGACTTCGCTCCGGTGGGCTACCTAATCCTCCAGGCGGACAGCACCATCAGCGAGTGCAACCTGACCGCCGCAAGTTTGCTCGGGCTGGATCGCTCGGCCTTGTTGAACCGGCGTTTGGGTGTGTTTGTGGCCGGCGCATCCCTGCCGGACTTTAACGCCTGGTTGACCCGGGCCTTTGAAGGCCAAGACACCGCAACTAGCGAGGTGAATTTTTTACTCGAAGACAAACCGCCGCTCGCAGTCGAGCTTCGCGCCGGCCGCTCGGCGGACGGGCGGGAGTGTCGGGTGGTCATGACCGATGTCACCGCGCGCCGGCAGGCGGAGGGGGCGCGGCGGGATAGTGACAAGCGCTTCCGGGCGTTGTTCGACCGGTCGGCGGACGGGATGGTTCTGATGGGGCTCGACGGTAAAATGACCGAAATCAACGAAGCGTTCGCCCGCATGCACGGTTACAGCGTCGCGGAAATGCAGCAAATGAACTTGCTGGAGCTGGTCACGCCTGAAACGCAACAACTTGCGCCCGAGCGGATGCGGCGGCTGCTGGCCGGGGAAGCTCTGACTTTCGAGGTGGAACATTATCACCGGGATGGTCGGATTGTCGCACTGGAGGTTTCAGCAGTCCCGATCATGAACGGTCGCGAAGTTTACATCCAAGCTAGCCATCGCGACATCACCGAACGGCGGCAGATGGAATCGATATTTCAGGCCCGGTTGCGGCTCAGCGATTATGCGCTGAACCATTCGCTCGAGGAGATTCTCACGCGGACGCTGGATGAAGCGGAGCTGTTGACCGGCAGCCCGCTGGCTCTTCTCCACTTTGTGGAGGCCGACCAGAAGACGATTTCCCGCGAAACTTGGTCCACTCGCGCCCGGCAACACATGGCCAACGCCGAAGGCCAGGAGGGGACTGCCCCGGGGATCGCAACCAAGGTGTGGATGGACGCCATCCGCGAAGGTCGGCCGCTGATTCACACCGCTGACGCCGAGGGGGCGGCGCGGCCGGACCAGGCCGCAGCCTCCGTGTGGTCTTTGCCCGAATCGCCCAGCCTCGAGGCTCAGGCCTTTGCTCTCCAGCGGGAGTTGGTCGTGCCCGTCCTCCGGGGCGGTCAAGTCGTGGCGCTGCTGGGGGTGGCGAAAAAGCCGCGAGATTACCTGAAGAGCGACATTGAAGGCGTCACCCAACTCGCGCACTTGGCCTGGGACATCGTCTTGGGCAAGCAAGCCGAAATGGCGCTGCGGGAGACCCAACAGTTGTTTACGCTGTTTATGCAGCACTCCCCCGTTGCCGCCTACATCAAGGTCGTGACGGCCACCGAGAGCCGCGTCCTGCAAGCCGGCGGGGGGGGGGCCTTTCATCAGATGCTCGGCCTTTCCATTCCGGAATTAGTAGGCCGGTCCATGGGGGAGTTGTTTCCGGCCGACTTGGCGGCGAAGATAACTGCCGACGACTGGGCGGTGGTGTCCAGTGGCAAGGTGATGAGAACCGAGGAGGACTTTAATGGTCGCCACTACAGCACGATCAAGTTTCCGATTCGCCCGGGCGGGAAAACCTTGCTGGCGGGTTACAGCCTTGACGTGACGGAACTCAAGCAAGCCGAAGCGGCGTTGCGGGCCAGCGAGATTCTGTTGGCGCAGGCCCAACGCATCGCGCATGTCGGCAGTTGGGAATGTGACGCGGCGACTCACACCGTGCGGTGGTCGGACGAGATGTTCCGCATTTTCCAGCGCGACCCCGCCGAGGGCGCGCCCTCCTTTGCGGACCATTCGGCGCTTTATCATCCGGAAGACTGGCCCGGTCTGCAGCGCGCCGTGGCCGCGGCCCTCAGCGCGGATACGCCGTTCCAGTTGGAACTGCGAGCGCTGCGCAAAGATGGAGAAATTCGGCTGTGCCTAGCCCGCGGGGCGGTGGAAAAGGAGCCGGGAAAACCTGTTACGCGCCTGTTTGGGTCATTGCAAGACATCACCGATATCAAGCGCCAGGAGGAGCGCGCCCGGCAGGCGCACAAAATGGAAGCCATCGGCCGTTTGGCTGGCGGCATTGCTCACGAGTTTAACAATATCCATGGAGCCATCCTAATGAGCTTGGAAGTGATGAAACTCATGCCGTTGGGTGCGGAGGGCTTGGAGCAGGTCGCAGGAATGGAGACCCTTTCCGCGCGGGCCGCGCAACTGGTCAGGCAGTTGCTGGCCTTCAGCCGCCAAGCCCCCATCCGGCGCGTAGCGGTGGATCCGGCGGTGCTGGTGGCGGAAAAAAGCAAACTGTTGCGCCCGCTGCTCGGCGAGACCATCACCCTGGAATTATCCACCGACCCGGACCTGCCTTGGGTGCAAGCCGACCCAGCCGCGATCCAGCAGGTGTTGGTGAATCTGTGCAGCAATGCGCGTGACGCCATGAAGAGTGGCGGGATGCTACGGCTGCACATGGCCGCGGCCGAGGTGAGCGCCGAGCGCGCCGCAACCTATCCCGAGGTTCAGCCCGGAAAGTTTGTGTGCTTGTCCGTGTCGGACACTGGCTGCGGCATCTCGCCGCGAATCATTCAGCGCTTGTTTGAACCATTTTTCACCACCAAGGACGTGGTCCAAGGCTCCGGCATGGGCCTGGCGACAGTGCTCGGCCTGGTGGAGCAACATCAGGGCTTTGTGGAGGTCGAAAGCCAGGTGGAGAAGGGCAGCATGTTTCGGGTGTACCTGCCCGCCGTGGCCCCGCCGGTGGCAAGGACAACGGCGGCTCCCGTGAGCCTGACGGCGCGGGGCGAAGGCACAATCCTTTTGGTGGAGGACGAGCCGGACCTGCGCGAGGTAGAGGAAATCTATCTGGCGAAAAAGGGTTACAAAGTTCTGGCGGCAGCCGATGGCGAGGAAGCCTTGGCGCTGTGGGCGAAACACCGGGCGGAGATTGACTTGCTTTACACCGATGTGGTGATGCCGGGAGGGTTGGACGGTCGCGAACTCACCCAACGCTTGTTGGCGGACAAACCGGAGTTGCCGGTCATCATTACGAGTGGCTACAATACCGTTGAACTGGATTTCGGAAGGGCTGCGTCCCATATCGTTTTTGTGGCCAAGCCCTGTCTGCCCTCGAAATTGGCTTTGGTGATCCAAGACTGTCTAGCCAGGCGCAAAGCAGCTTTCGATATTGCAGTGCCTCCACCGGCCGACCGGCTGTAAAGGACGACGAGGGAATGCCGATTAACGGGTCAACGAGCACCATAATGCCAATTACTGTTCAAGAGGGTACTAACGCGCGCAGGATTTTGACAACTCTGGCAAGTGGCGGGCTGCAACGATCGAGCCATGCAACCAGAGGCCAAGTGAGAAAAGCGAAATAGGGTCAGTTGAAGGTGAATTGGAATGAACCCCGCATGACACCCAAGGCACATCCCCAGAAGCTAGAATGGAAACTCACGAGCCTCACCCTCCAGACCTGCACGCTCGTGCTGCTGCTGGTCCTGGCTGCGACGTTGGCCTATGACACCATGCAGTCCCGTCGGGAAGTCCTCAAGGATGCGCTCGTGCTGGCTGACATCATCGGTCAACTCGGCGTTGAGTCCGTGGCTCCCGGTGATGAAGCGGCTGCCCGGGGAATGCTCACCCATTTGCGGTTTGACCCGGACATCGTTTCCGTAGTCCCCTACCGGGTTGACGGGGAGCAGCTTGCTCAGTTTGCCCGCGAAAAGCACGAAGTCCCAGTGACACTTGAGCTTCCCGCCACCAGTGGCAAGAGTCATCGCTTTGAGGGCCATGAATTGGTGGTTTCCTTGCCGATCCGGAACGTCAAGGGCGTCGGCACTTTGGTCCTCCGTGAAAATATCGCGGGGCAGCATGCGCGGCTTCAGGTTTACCTGCTGATCGCAGGCGGCTTGCTGGTGTTGGCCTTCTGTCTTGCCTCCTTTTTGCAGCGTGTCATCTCCCGGCGCATCCGCGAACTCTCCCAGGTTGCCACGCGCATCGCGCAGGACAACGATTATAGCGTCCGCACTGATTCGCACTGCGACGATGAAAACAGCACCTTGGCGGATGCGTCCAACGGGAGGCTGACGCGGACCGAGCGGCAGACATGTAGCCTGGTCGAGGGCGAGGCTCGGCTCCGCCAACTCGGCGAAGCAGCCTTTGAGGGTTTGGCCATCGTGGTCGAGGGAAAACTAGTGGATTGCAATCCGCAACTGGCCAAGATGTTTGGTTACGAAGGGCCGGAGATGATTGGGAGACCAGTCCTGGATTTTGCTGCCCCGGAATCACGCGAATTGGTGGTCGAGCACATTCGCACCGGGGGCGAAACGTCCTACGAGGCGCTTTATTTGCGGAAAGACGGCTCGGTTTTTCCGGGGGAGTCGCATGCCCGGCGACTGGAGAGGCAGGGCAAGCAGGTGTGCATGATGGCGATTCGCGATCTGACAGAGCGAAAGCAAGCGGAAGCAGCACTGTGCGAGAGTGAGGAACGGTTTCAGCAAATTTTCCGAGCGGCGCCCGTGCTGATCTCCTTGAGCGAAGTTGCCGATGGGTGCTACGTGGTCGTCAATGATCGTTTCTGCGCGGTTTCCGGCTTCAGCCAGCAAGAGGTGGTGGGCCGTACGCCGGTGGAACTCGGATGGTTTTCGGCGGCTGACCGCGGGCGCCTGATCGCTGAATTGGAGGCCAATGGACGTGTGCGGGAAATGGAATTGATCCATCGCTGTAAAGATGGAAGGGAGGTCGTTTGCTTGTATGCCGCCGAATTGGTGGTCGTGGGTGGGCGCAAGCTGCTGCTCTCGATTGCGAATCATATTTCCGGCTGCAAGCGAACTGAGGCGGAGTTGAAAGCAAACCGGCGGGTGACTGCCGATGCCCTCGCATTCAGTCGGCGGGTTCTGGACACCTCTCCCGCTGGCATCCTGACTTTTAGTGCCTCCGGTCGGTGCTTGTTGGCCAATGAGACGGCGGCGACCATGAGCGGAACGAAGGTCGCCGGGTTGTTGAGGCAAAACTTGTTCCAGATGCCAACTTGGAAAGAAGCGGGACTCTATGACGCGAGCTTCCAGGCGCTCGACACCGGTCGGCCGGTGCAGCTCGAGGTCTGGCACACGACGACTTCCGGGGAGAGACTCTGTTTGAAGTTGCTCGTCTCCTCCTTTGTTTCCGGCGTGAATACCCACTTCCTCGTGATCATCGCGGACATCACCCAGCAAAAACTGGTCGAGTCGTCTCTGCTGGAAGCCAAGCAGCACCTCGAGGCCCATATCGCCAATTCACCCCTGGGGATCATTGAGTTCGATCCCGACATGTGTGTCACACGCTGGTCAGGCGCCGCGCAACAAATCTTCGGTTGGTCCGAGACTGAAATCCTCGGCCAGGCCATTCTGGAAATCCTCTGGGTTCACGAGGACGACGTGGAGTCGATGCGGCAAATCTAGGCCGAGATGCGCGCCGGCTGCCAGCAGCGCAATTTGCAGGTCGACCGCAATTACCGCAAAGATGGCACCGTCATCAGTTGCGAATGGTATAACTCGGCCCTCTATGATGGGCAGGGACGGTTGACCTCCATCTTCTCCCTCGTTTTGGACATTACGGCGCGGCGGCAGGTGGAAACGGTCATGCGCGAACTGGCTTCGATTGTGGAATATTCCGCCGATGCCATCATCGGCCAGACCGGGGATGGCGTCATCACCAGTTGGAACCGTTCCGCGGAACGGATTTACGGCTACCCGGCGGCGGAAGTCATAGGCCGCCCCCTTGCTCTGCTCCTCCCCCCCGATGAGTCCGGGGACGTGGAGCGCACCGTGCGGCAGTTCCACACCGGGAGCCGGGGCCAGGAATTCGAAACCGTGGGGAGGCGCAAGGACGGCACCTTGATTGAAGTCGCCATGTCTCTGTCCCCGATAAGAAACGAGGGCTACGGCCTCACGGCCGCTTCCATGATCGTCCGCGACATCACCGAGCGAAAACGGCTGGAACGGGAGATTCTCCGCGTCGGTGCCGAGGAGCGTCGGCGTCTCAGCTACGAGCTGCACGATAGTTTGGGGCAAACCTTGACCGGAATCGCTTTCAAAGCTAAGGCGTTGCAGGGCAGCTTGGTCAAAGCAGCGTCTCCGCTGGCGAAGGACCTGGGAGAGGTCGCCACCCTCGTCAGCGGCGCGATTGCCGAAACGCGGCGCCTCGCCCAAGGCCTTCATCCCCTGGAGATCGAAAACGCGGGATTGGTCGCGGCGCTGGCCGGCTTGGCGGCGAAGACGCAACACCTATTCGGACTCGAATGTATTTTTCATTGCTCCGAAACCAAATTGTCGGCCGCCCCGGCGACCGAAGCGGTCTTGTATCGCATTACCCAGGAGGCCATTCATAACGCTGTCTCACACGGTTCGCCACACACGATTGAAATTGAACTTTCCCGCATCGCGGACGGTTTGCAGCTCTTTGTAAGGGATGACGGCAAGGGCTTTGATGCCGCTGCAATTGAGAGCTCCGGCATGGGGCTGCGCAGCATTCAGCATCGGGTTCGGGCGCATGGTGGCACGTTGAAAATCCGTTCCCAGCCCGGAGAGGGCACCCGGATTGAGTGCTCACTGCCCCTCGCTGAACTGTTGGTGGATGGCGGAGGGCAGGCTGCTGGCGGCCCACCTCTGACTTCTGACCTCTGAGCTGGAGAGGGCCGGAACTCAAAAACGGAGCATCTTGCAAAACCGTAGCTGCCGGCGCGCCGACGAACGTCGGCGGATCTGGAGTTTTGGAAGAGCTTTAACTCAATGCCTTTAAGTAATTCCGGGTATTATAGCATTGACGGAGTAGTGAACAGGGCCTTTGCGGTAGGTGTTTTTGCGCAGCCTGGGCCAACCGTTCACAGGTTGTCGCAGTTTGCGGGGGCAGGAGCGATTTCTGCGTTTTGGTATGGCCCTCTGGGCAATCAGCCGCATGGATCGCTTGATCACGAGGTCGATCTGCTTTTGGCTCAGGATGCCTGAGGAGACATCGAGAAACTGCCACAACCCCTGAACCACCCGGAGGGTCTTGATGAAACTGATGCGCAGCACCTCCACACCGCTCTCGGTTGCGGCCTCCACCCTGTAATCGACCAGTGCCGCGTACCCCCAGAATCAGGGCAGCCACCTCCTGCACCGCCGTCAGGGCGGGATTCAACGATCCGCATTTTGAGTCCCTCCTTCGCACGCACCAGAAAGTGGCGATCCTCACTCGATGACAATCCCACCAGCACCTGGGGCACTCCAAAATAGCGGTCCCCCAGAAGCAGGCTCTTTTCAGGCTGCTGCAGAAGCACTCTCCTGGCCAGAGCCATCTAGGACTCACCCTTTGCTCCCAGAGTGGCTGCCAGAGGATTGTGCAGACCCAACTCCAGAAGGACCACCGCACCGACCTTCGCAAAGGCGGCCCTGCCTCTGCGGGTCCATGCCTTGGGCATCTGCTTTTTGACCTGCGGGGTGTTGCTGACTGAGAACAGGATTCCATCCACCCCGCAAAGGCGCAGACCGTGGTGGAAGCAGGTGGGATGCCGGGCTGGATCCGCCTTGGGCTTGAGGGCTGAAGCCATCAACTCTTCAAACACCTCGCATGGCAGATTCGCACGCCGTTGTGAGAGTAGTGCCCCATCGGTGATGCTCTTGCCCGTGAGTTGTTTCATATGTTCGGCCAGTGTGCCTTCCTCCGCAACGGTGTGATAGATGAGACCATCAACAATCTCACTCCACTTCACCTTGGGTGGACACAGACGCCTCACCCCACAGCTCTCGATTCCAGTTCGTATCTTCGACTTGGGCACCAAGCTCTCGATCGCGTCGATGAAGATCGAGGCTTTGACAACTGGATTGCTTCCCATCCCCAGTGTGGTGTGACAAATTGACTCAAAGCACAGGGCAAATTTTGCCTACCCCCCTCATTTTCCCCACTTTTCTGTCACCACTCATCATCCACTCCCACCGGAATTCCTAAGAGGCATTGAGCTTTAACTGAATCCCCCGCATGAGTTTCTGAGGTTCGGCTTTGCTCCGGAAAAGCCCGCCTCGCCGCGCGACTGACTGCGAAAATCCTACAAGAATTGAAAACCCTCGTTTTTTTCATTGCCGTGCCGGCCCCGGAAGCGGCATGATTGATTCGAGTGAAACCTCCGGAGCAGCCACCGAAAAGCGAGCCCACCAGAAACCTGGCGAGCGCCTTGGCCAAAGCTGATGCTCACCGCGCTGTAGTCTCCGAGCCTAAGGCCCGGTTACTCGTCGTGGACGACCATCCCCTCGTCCGTCAGGGCTTGGTGGAGTTCATCAATCAGCAGGACGATCTGATCGCGTGTGGCGAAGCGGCGACTCATGCCGAGACGTTGACCGCCCTTTCAGCTGGCCTCCCGGATTTGCTGGTGCTCGACCTCCGCTTGAAGGAAGGGGACGGCTTGGAATTCCTCAAGTCCATCAAAAGCCAGTTTCCAGACCTGCGCGTGCTGGTCCTTTCCCAATTTGAAGAAGGGCTCTACGCCGAACGTTCCTTGCGAGCCGGGGCTTTGGGTTACGTCATGAAAGAGCAGGGCAGCGAGGACGTTCTGGGGGCGATCCGGACTGTTCTGGCAGGCCGGATCTACGTCACGCCCGATCTCAACGCGCGCCTGCTCCAGCGCCTGATTGCCGAGAAGCCCCTGGCCGGTGAGATGGATTTCGGAAACCTCAGCGACCGCGAACTGCAGGTGCTCCAATTGCTCGGCAGCGGGGACGGCAATCGCGAAATCGCCCGGCAATTGCGACTGAGCGTCAAAACCGTGGAAACCCATCGCGAAAAACTCAAGCGCAAACTGTCCCTGCCTAACGCTGATGAACTCGTGTATTACGCCCGCAAGTGGGTCGAGAAACATCTTAAGTCTCCGCCTTCGATCTAACTTGCTCTCCGGGAACTCCGCGCGCTGGCGGATGTTTGGCCGCCCTCAACGGGGCTTCTCCCCAACTGCTTCGCAAACTCCTGAACCGATAAAACGACCCCCTCACGCGGAGTTACCCGCGGGCTGCGTGCGGCCCTGAGCCAAGAATCATGTCATCGCCCTGATTGTAGCGCGACGACTTATGCGCTTGAATTGGCGCAGGTAATTGCAGAATGCTGCGAGGATTGGACCTATTAAAATGACAGCACCACCGACTACCGAGTTGCGCAAACGGCGCATCCTCGTGGCCGACGACCATCCGCTCGTCCAACAGACGGTCACTGAGTTGATTAACCAGGAGGCCGACCTCGAATGTTGCGGCACGGCAAATAGCGTGTGCCAGCTTTCCCCAGCCGTGCGTGCGGGCCATCCCGACCTCCTCCTCCTGGATTTGGGGCTCAAAGACAGCAACGCCTTGCCGCACATCTCCGTCCTGCGGGACGAGTTTCCCAACCTGCGCATTCTGGTTCTCTCCCAGTGCGATGAAAATCATTACGCCGAGCCGGCTTTGCGAGGCGGCGCCTGCGGTTACATCATGAAAGAACAGGCTGCGGGCGATATCTTGGACGCGATCCGGGCGGTCTTGAACGGGGAAATCCACCTCAGCCCCAAACTGGCCGCCCGCTTGTTCGACCGCTTTGCAGGCATCAAGCCGATCGCCCCCATCCCCGCCCTGGAACATTTGTCGGACCGGGAACTGCAAGTCCTCCGACTCCTCGGCGCGGACCTAACCACGCGCGAGGTGGCCGAGGATCTCGGGCTGAGCATCAAAACCGTCGAAACCTACCGCGAGAAGCTGAAAGAGAAACTGGAGTTGAAGAGCGGGGATGAACTCATTCGATGGGCTTCACTCTGGGTGGAAGGCAACCTCGCTCAATTCTAAACTCCGACCAGCACAACTCCAACCGGCCCGAGCATCCGGCGCTAGCCCGGATAGTTCCCCCACTGCTGCCAGAGCGTCGGGCCGTGACCGGCATTGAAAGCGTGCAACCCGAAGAACCGCCGCCGCCCGGGGCTCCTCCAGATCGCGGATTCAAAGCGCGGACTTTCGTTCGGTGGATTCTCTCCCCGGCCCTCCCCACCCCCCTCGGTCGGGAGGATAGGGAGAGTCGTGTTGCTTCGGCAAGGGTGCGTAACTTTTGGGGGTGAAGTGGCTATGGTTGGTGGCGAACTATGGCAACGAAACGAGATTTTGGCGGTTTTCCTCAACTTCAAACATTGGCGGAGCGGCTGCGGGAGTGGCGATCGCCCCGTCCCCTTGGTCAACGGATTCCAGCAGAACTCTGGCAGGCTGCGACGGAGGCTACGCGCGCGCACGGGGCAGGCATGACTGCAGCGGCATTGAACCTCGACTATCGCGATCTGCAGCGCCGACTGTTGGGTCAACCTGTGGAACGAACGCAATCGCCAACCCCGCCGGGGTGTGCGCTGGTGAAGCTGGCGTCAACATGGGTGAGAGTCCCATCCTCCGAATTAGACTGTTCACGGTGGAAAACGATGACCCCGAG